>JAJXUC010000145.1 GCA_021783435.1 Pseudomonadota bacterium
AGGGCCGAGCGCGGGCTGTATCCCTGAGAGCCCGCCTCCCTCCCCACAGAACGCGGCACCCTCCCCACCCGTGGGGAGGGCTGGGGTGGGGAGTTCTTGCGCGGCGAAACCTTCCCCCTCCCGGCCTTCCCCACAGGGTGGGGGAGGCGCGTTTCAGCGCAGCGCGTCAACAAGAATTGCAACCCTTGGTCTGGCCCGTGACTGAACTATGGGATGTTGTTCGAGTCTGCATCTGCATGGATGTCGACGATGCAAGACGGCTGACGCCTGCCGAGCAACACGAGCGGCGCCGGCAGGTCACTCGGGTGGGTAAGGTGGCATGGCCGTGCCGGTTTCTCAACGTAAAGGCCGTCGGCAGAGGATCAGTGAAACCCGCGAACCCGAGCGCGTCTGAACTTACTTCCAGAATTCCGATGTCGGCTACGCAGCTTGAAACTGTTTGCGGGCCGTATTCATATTGGAACCTCACACGCTCATTTGCACGCTACCGATTGGCGGAATGGCGTCGGTTTTTTCACTCGGCTGGCACAATTCGGCGCAGCAAACAAAGCAATAAGAAGGCGCAGGCCAGGAGCACTGTGTCGTTGACGGGGATGTTCAACGCGAGACATGATCAGTCTTGCCTCAACCGGAGATGCAGCATGAAGACCCACCACGTTTTTGTATCCGCCTTGTTCTTCGCCTTGGCCACGTCAGCGCATGCCACGACGTTCGCCCAGTTCGCCCACAACGTCAAAGAAGACGCCGTCCACGCTGGCAAGAAGGTCGTGCAGGTTGGTGCCGAGACCGGGCACGCTGTCGTCCACGCAGGCAAAGTGGTCGGCGGCGATGTTGCCAACGGCGTGGAACATGGCTACCACACCACGGTGCACGAGGTGAAGAAGGTCGGATAGGCTGGCTCGGCTGGTGTTTACTCAGAAAACGGTAAATAGTGCGACAACGCGGTCACCTAGGATGCATGTTTCGGCCCGAGACGCGCTGGCGTGGGCCGTATGAGCCCGCGCGCTGGTATGTCGTTCGTCTTGAACCTCGATGATGTCAGCGCTGCTCCGAATTCCATTGAAAAACGTGTTTCAAAATCACAATCCGTGGTTGCTTTCGGTTGCGCCGATGCTCGACTGGACCGACCGGCATTGCCGCTATTTCCACCGTCAGCTCAGCGGTCATGCGCGCCTGTACACCGAGATGGTGACCACGGGCGCCTTGCTGCATGGGGATCAGCCACGGCATCTGGACTACAACGGCGAGGAGCATCCGCTTGCGTTGCAGCTGGGCGGCAGCGAGCCGCAGGAACTTGCCGCGTGCGCGAAGCTGGCGCAGCGCTGGGGGTATGCGGAGATCAATCTCAACTGCGGTTGCCCGAGCGAGCGTGTTCAGCGCGGCGCTTTCGGTGCCTGCCTGATGGCCGAGCCAGCCCTGGTGCGCGACGGCGTGGCGGCCATGCGCGACGCTGTGGGCGACGATCTGCCGGTGACGGTGAAGCACCGTATCGGTATTGACCGCGTAGAGAGCGATGACTTCGTGCGCGACTTCGTCGGCACCGTGGCGGAGGGGGGGTGCTCGGTATTCATCGTGCATGCGCGCAACGCTTGGCTGCAGGGTTTGAGTCCCAAGGACAACCGCGAGATTCCGCCATTGCGACATGAACTTGTGTATCGGCTCAAGCGCGAATTTCCGCAGTTCACCATCGTGCTCAATGGCGGGGTGAAGACCGATGCCGAGGTGCGTGAACACCTGATGCATGTGGATGGTGTGATGGTCGGACGCGAGGCGTATCAGCGACCCTGGTGGCTGGCGAGCTGGGATGCGCTGTACTTCGGCGCAGGGCCGCGGCATGCGGCACCGGAGGACGTTGAGCGCAGTATGCAGGCCTATGCGCAGCGCATGGCCGGGCAGGGTGTGCCGGCCTTCGCCATCACCCGTCATATGCTGAACCTTTGGAAGGGCGCGCCTGGCGCCAGACTGTGGCGTCGGACGCTGAGCGATCCGGCGCGGCGCCGACTGCCGCCGGCCGAACTCTTCCAGCAGGCCGAGCAAGCGCGACTGGCAGCCTGAGGGCTGTTCGCACAGTCATCGGCAGGATGTCTTCCTGCCACGTACGCGCCCGCCGACACCGGAGGCTTGAACGCGAAGTTCAACGACCGAGCGCGTCATCCAGCGATTCGCCCGGTTTCCAGGGGCGGCCGAGCTCGGCCTCGATGTATTCCCGGATCAAACGCCGAACCACCTGGGAGGGGGTCTGGTCCTCGCGCGCGCACAGGTGCTCGAACACGGCCTTTTTCTGCGGGTCGATCAGCACGGTCAGTCTGCTGGTGCGTTGTTCCATTGCGGTGCGTATTGCATTAACATGTTATGCACATCGTATGTGATTTTTAGTCTAACGAAAACCCGTCATGGATGCCCCCACGCTGCTGGCCGTCGCTTTGGGTGTCGTCCTGGGCTGGGGTTTGATCGGGCTGGCGGGCTTGCTGGCGCCACAGTCCACGCGCTGGGTCGCGCATGGCATGTTTCCGCTTGGGGCTGTGGGCAGTGTGGCGATGGCCGGTGTGGGGCTCCTGGCGCTGTTCGCGCCGGCGTCTTCGCTGGCGCTGCCGGTCGGCCTGCCGGGGCTGCCCATGCATTTGCGGCTGGACGCGCTGTCCGGTTTTTTTCTGTTCCTGCTCGGCGCGTCCAGCATCGGCATTTCAGTGTTCGCGGCGGGCTATTTCCGCTCAGGCGAAGGCACCGCCCCGGGCCTGCTCGGCTTGCAATATCACATCTTTCTGGCTGCCATGGCCATGGTGCTGCTGGCGGCCGACGCCTATGCCTTCATGCTGGCGTGGGAAGTCATGGCGCTGTCGTCCTATTTCCTGGTCGTGAGCCAGCACCGCCTTGCGGAGATCCGCAGCGCGGGTTTCGTCTACCTTCTGCTCGCGCATTTGGGCGCCATCGCTCTGCTACTGTGCTTCGGGGTGATGATGCAAGGCGGGGGCAGCGGGCTGACCTTCGAGGCCATGCGCCAGGCTCGCCTTTCGCCTGCCTGGGCCACGGTGGCTTTCGGCCTCGCCGTGGCGGGGTTCGGTGCCAAGGCCGGGCTGGTTCCTTTGCATATCTGGCTGCCCGAGGCACACCCCGCGGCTCCGTCGCCGGTGTCCGCGCTGATGAGCGGGGTCATGCTGAAGACGGCGTTGTACGGTCTGCTACGGGTGAGCTTCGATCTGCTGCACGCGCCGCTGTGGTGGTGGGGCGTGCCGCTGTTGGCGCTGGGCCTGTTCGGCGCGCTGTTCGGCGTGCTGTTCGCCGCGGTGCAAACCGATATGAAGCGCCTGCTGGCGTATTCATCCATCGAGAACATCGGCATCGCGTTTGCGGCGCTTGGTCTGGCTCTGGTGTTCCATGGCATTGGCATGCCCGCGCTTGCCGCGCTGGCGCTGGCGGCCATGCTGTACCACGTCCTCAACCACGCCTTTTTCAAGAGCCTGCTATTCCTCGCCACCGGCTCCGTATTGCATGCAACCCACCAGCGCAGCCTGGGACGGCTTGGCGGCCTGCTGCGGCGCATGCCCTGGGTTGGATGGACGGCCTTGGTTGGCACCCTGGCCATCGCAGGCCTGCCGCCGCTCAACGGTTTCGTGGCGGAATGGCTGCTGTTGCAGGCTTTTCTGTTCACGCCGGGCATTTCCAAACCCTTTTTCGGCATGCTCATCCCGCTGGGGGCGGCCGTTCTGGCGCTCACCGCGGCATTGGGGGGCTATGTGATGGTGAAGTTCTATGGCGTGATTTTTCTTGGCCGTGCGCGCGAGCCGGAACTGGAACATGCGCATGACGCTGGCCTGCTGGAGCGTTTCGGTCTGGTGTGGCTTGCAGCGGGCTGCGTGCTGCTCGGACTGCTGCCGGGTCTGGTGCTGCAGGCCATCGACCGCGTCAGCCTGCAGCTTCTGGGCAACGGACTCGGACAAACCGGCAACTGGACCTGGCTGGTGCCAACGTCGCCCCAGCGCGCAGCCTATAACCCGGTGGTCGTGCTGCTGGTCGGGCTCTTGGTGATCGGCTTCACGTTCTGGGTCACGCACCGGATTTACACCGGCCGTACGCGCCGCGCCGAGGCCTGGGATTGCGGAGCCCCTGGCCTGACACCGCGCATGCAGGACACGGCCGAGGGCATGGGCCAGCCGGTCCGCAGATTGTTTGCCCCGTTCTTCCAGACCCGCGTGGACCTGCCGGCTCCGGCCGACACGGCCCCACGCTACCGCGTGGCGGTGGCGGACCGTTTCTGGGCACAGCTCTATACGCCCCTGGCGGATGCGGTGTTGTGGCTGGCGCGCCAGATCGGGCGCATCCAGCAGGGGCGCATTGCCGTCTACCTCCTCTACAGCTTCATCACCCTGCTGGTGTTGCTGATGGTGGTCGTGCGATGAACGCTGCGGCCCTGCTCACCCAGCTGCTGGCGGTATTGGCTTCGGTTGCCCTGGCGCCGCTGTTCCTCGGCTGGGTGAACCAGTGCCGCGCCTGGCTTGCCAACCGCACCGCGCCGCCCTTGTGGCTGCCGTACCTGCGCTTGCGCAAGCTGCTGCACAAGGACGCCGTGCTGGCGCACGGAGCCACGCCCTTGTTTCGCGCCGTGCCCTATATGCTGTTCGGCATCATGGTGGCCGCGGCCGCCATCATCCCCTCGCTGAGCACCGATCTGCCGTTTGCCTCGGCGGCGGATGCCATCGCGCTGGTCGGTCTGTTCGCGCTGGCGCGGGTGTTCATTGCGCTGGCCGGCATGGACATCGGCACCGCTTTCGGCAGCATGGGGGCGCGGCGCGAGATGATGGTGGGCTTCCTCGCCGAGCCGGCCCTGCTCATGGTGTTGTTCACGGCTTCGCTGATCACTGGCAGCACCCTGTTACCCGTCATCGCCGAGACGTTGCAATCACGAGCCCTGGCCATTCATGCCAGCCTGGCCTTCGTCGCGGTGGCCTTCGTCATGGTGTTGCTCGCCGAGAATGCGCGCATTCCGGTGGACAACCCGGCCACGCATCTGGAACTCACGATGATCCACGAGGCCATGGTGCTGGAGTATTCGGCGCGCCACCTCGCGCTGGTGGAGTGGGCCAGCGCGCTGAAACTGTTCAATTACACCTGCATCGGCTTTGCCCTGTTTCTGCCTTGGGGCATGGCCGGCCGCGCCGACGGCATCCTATGGTTGTTGCCCGCGATTCCGCCGCTGCTGATCAAGCTCGCGGTGGCGGGCTTGGTCATCGCGCTGATCGAAACCCTGAGCGCCAAGCTGCGCATTTTCCGCGCGCCGGAATTCCTGGCCACGGCCTTCCTGCTGGCCGTTCTTGGGTTGTTGGTGCATCTGACGCTGGAGCATTGAGCCATGCCGGCCGTCACGACATCCATGGTTGGCAGCGGTGCTGCCGCGCTTCCGGTCGGCACGCAACTCATCCACTTGTTTGCCGCGGTGCTGCTGTTGCTGTCTTTTGCAATGTTGGCCCAGCGCCGCGTTGTCAACCTTGTGAATCTCTTTGCCGGGCAGGGCGCCGCCCTGGTCGCTTGCGCCGTGGTGGTCGGTTACTCGACCGGGCAGCCCGAGCTGTACACCTCAGCCGCCATCACCCTGGTCCTCAAGGTTTTGGTGTTGCCTTACATCCTGCACAAGCTCATCGGCAGGCTGCAGGTGGAGCGAGACACGGAGACCCTGGTGAACATCCCCACCATGCAGATCATTGGCATCCTGCTGGTGATTTTTGCCTTCGTGCTGGCGCAACCGATCTCGCAGTTCGCCGGCGCGGCCACGCGCAGCACCCTGGGTATCGCGCTGGCCGTGGTGTTCCTCGCTTTCCTGATGATGATCGTGCGGCGCAAGGCCATCGCCCAGGTGGTGGGCTTCCTGGCGATGGAAAACGGCTTGCTGTTCGCGGCGACCAGCGCGACGCACGGCATGCCCATGGTGGTGGAGCTGGGCATCGGCCTGGACGTGCTGGTGGGTGTGTTCGTGCTGGGCATTTTCTTTTTCCAGATCCGCGAGCAATTCGACAGCCTCGATCTGCGGCATCTGGAAACCCTGAAGGACGACTGAATGGGCTTGCTCGCCGTCCTGGCCCTGCCGCTGCTTGGCGCCGTGATCCTGGCGTTTTTCGGCCATCGTCTCATTGCGCCGCGCCTGAACCTGGCGGTGAGCGCGGCCACATTCGTCGCTGCCTGCGTGCTGACCGCGGATGTCATCGCGCATGGGCCGATGCAGGTTCTGGCGGCCGAGTTCTTCATCGATCCGTTCAACGTCTTCCTGGTCGCGCTCACGGCCTTCGTCGGTATGACCACGGCCGCCTTTTCGCGACCCTACATGCGCATCGAGCAGGAGCACGGGCGGGTCGATGCGCGGCGCCTGCGGCTGTATCACAGCATGTACCAGCTGTTCATGTTCACCATGTTGCTGGCGCTGACCACGAACAATATGGGCATACTCTGGGTGGCGATGGAGGCGGCCACGCTGTCCACCGTGCTGCTGGTGTCGCTGTACCGCACCGCGGCCAGCCTCGAGGCGGCGTGGAAATACTTCATCCTGTGCGGCGTGGGCATTGCGCTGGCCTTGTTCGGCACCGTGCTGCTGTATTTCGCCGCCGAACGCGTGCTTGGTGCCGAAGGCATGAGCGCCTTGCTCTGGACCCACCTGAATGCGGTGAAGGGGCAGCTCGAACCCAGCATCATCGGCATCGCTTTCGTCTTCCTGCTGGTGGGCTATGGCACCAAGGTGGGACTGGTGCCGCTGCACAGCTGGCTGCCGGATGCGCACGCCGAAGGACCCACGCCGGTCTCGGCCGTGCTGTCGGGGCTGCTGCTGAACGTGGCGCTGTACGCGGTGATGCGCTGCAAGGTGCTGGTGGACGGCGCGGTGCACGCCGCTTGGCCGGGACAGATGCTGATGGGCTTCGGCTTGCTTTCGGTGGTGGTCGGCGCTTTCCTGCTGTGGCGGCAAAAGGATGTCAAGCGCATGTTCGCCTATTCGTCCATCGAGCACATGGGCATCATCACCTTTGCCTTCGGCATGGGCGGCCCGGTGGCGAATTTCGCGGCCCTGCTGCACATGACGGGCCATGCGCTGACCAAGAGCGCTATCTTTTTCACCACCGGCCACGCCACGCAAAAGGCCGGCACGCAGCGCATGGACGACATCCAGGGGCTGCGCGAGCAGTCGCCGGCGTTGGGCTGGGGGTTGATGCTGGGGGCGCTGGCCATCGTCGGCATGCCGCCGTTCGGCGTGTTCGCCAGCGAGTTCCTCATCCTCACCACCGCGATGCAGACCCAGCCCTGGGCCACACCCATCCTGCTGCTGGCGCTGGGCGTTGCTTTCGGCGCCATCTTCATACGGGTGCAGGGCATGGTGTTCGGTGCCAGCACCTTGCGCCGGCTTCCGCATCAACCTGACATGCTGCCAGTGTTCGCCCATCTGGCGCTGGTGCTGCTGCTCGGACTGTATGTCCCGACATTCCTGGCATCGTGGTGGCATCTGGCCAGCAGCATGATCGGAGGATGACGGCGATGCGCGCACGGTGCTCCGGGATGGCGGTGGATCACCGCGCGGTGGACGCTCAGGGCTGGGCCGCGCTCGCGCAGCACATGCACGCGCAGGACGCGCGGCTGCTGGCCTTGTGGGGCAGCGATACGCGTCTGCAGCGGGGCGGCTTCACGGTGCACGCCTGCTGGCTGCAGCGCGAAGCGCTCACTCTGGCCGAGCTTGTGCTGGCCTCCGGCGTGACCCATTACCCGGCGTTGCACGCCCTGTTTCCCGTGGCCGACCGCCTGCAGCGCGCCTTGCGCGACTTGCTCGGCTTGCAGGCGCCAGGCATGGACTCGCGTCCTTGGCTGCGCCACACGGCCTGGGGCGCCGACGAATTCCCGCTGCGCTGCGATGCGCCCGAGCCCGTTCCCGGAGGGGCGGCGGAAGCCGAGCGCTACGCCTTCGTTGCGGTGGATGGCGAAGGCGTGCACGAGATTGCCGTCGGCCCTGTGCACGCCGGCATCATCGAACCCGGGCAGTTTCGCTTTTCCGTCGTGGGCGAGAAGGTTTTGCGCCTGGAGCCGCGCCTGGGTTTCACGCACAAGGGGGTGGAGCGGCGTTTTCAGCAACTGACCCTGGGCGAGGGCGTCGAGCTGGCGGCGCGCTTGTGCGGCGACAGTGCCGTGGCCAACGCCTGGGCTTATTGCATGGCGCTGGAGGCCTTGGCGGACATGAGGATTCCGCCGCGCGCAGCCGCCTTGCGCGCCTTGTTGCTGGAACGCGAGCGCCTTGCCAACCACCTGGGCGATTTGGGCGCCATCGTCAACGACGCGGGTTTCGGCTTCGGCCTCGCGCAGTTCTCGCGGCTCAAGGAGGACCTGCTGCGCCTCAATGCCCGGGTGTTCGGCGCGCGCTACCCGATGGACGCGATCCAGCCCGGCGGCGTGGCACGGGACCTGGACGACGGCGCGCAGTCCATGCTGCGTCACCAGTGCCGCGTTTTGCGCAGCGAGGTGGAGCGCTTGAAGGGCATCCTCGACCAGCATGAGGGCTTGCAGGACCGGCTCGCCGCCACGGGCCGCGTCGCGCCCGATCTGGCGCGTCGTCTCGGCATGCTGGGCCTGGCGGCGCGCGCCAGCGGCCAGGCACTGGACCTGCGGGCGATCCCCGGCCTTGCGCCGTACGACAACCTGGGCGTGCGCATCGCGGTGGAGCAGGGCGGCGATGTCGCCGCGCGGGTGGCGGTGCGTTTCGCCGAGGTGTTCGAGTCACTGCGTCTGAGCCTCGCGCTGCTCGATGCCTTGCCCAAAGGGCCGCATGCCCTGGCGTTGCCCGAGATCATTGCCCCCGGATTGGCGCTGGGTGTGGTGGAAGGATGGCGCGGGCCGGCTTTCGTCGCGCTGCAAGCCGGGGAGGGCGGATGCATCGCGCACTGCCATCCGCATGATCCATCCTGGCAGAACTGGCCGGCGCTGGAGTGGATCATGGTCCAGGACATCGTGCCCGATTTTCCGCTGATCAACAAATCGTTCAATCTGTCCTATTCCGGACACGATCGCTGAGGAACCGCAAGTCATGTGGAGAACCCTGCGCCAGATCGCCCGCGTCGGCCGCATCAGCGAGACGCCGCACACCGCAAGCATGGCCGTCGAGGCCGCGGACAGGCCCGATGTGCAGGCCGAGCTGCTGCGCATCCTCGGACGCGCGCTGGCCATCCGCGTGGTCGATGCCGGTTCGTGCAACGGCTGCGAACTGGAGATCCAGGCGCTGTCGAATCCCTATTACAACCTCGAAGGCCTGGGACTGCAGTTCGTCGCCAGCCCGCGGCATGCGGACATGCTGCTGGTCACCGGGCCGGTTTCGCGCCACATGGAGCAGGCTTTGCGGCGCACCTATGAAGCCATGCCCGAGCCGCGCCTGGTGGTGGCCGTGGGGGAGTGCGCATGCACCGGGGGGGTGTTCGGCGCAAGCTATGCGAGTTGCGGGCGTGTGGGCAATGTCCTGCCGGTGGATATCGCTGTGGCAGGCTGTCCGCCAAGCCCGCAGGCTCTGCTGGAGGGCATTCTGCGGGCCGTACA
>JAJXUC010000146.1 GCA_021783435.1 Pseudomonadota bacterium
TGTGCCATGGCCGTGAGCGACCGCAACGGCGATGAATGCTGCGATTTCGTGGCTGAAGCAGCCGCTGCGGACCATTGAGCATCGAGGACCAGAACGTCATGCGAATCATGCGTGTTGAAAAAACCCTGGTGTCGACCAATCGCATCGACGCCTTCGGCCATCGCCCATTGCTCGTCGTGCAGGACAAACCCGGCGGAACGCGCAGCGTGGCGGTCGACGCGGTGGGCTGTATCCCGGGTGACTGGGTGATTTGCGTCGGATCCTCGGCGGCGCGGGATGCGGCTGGAGCCAAGGATTTCCCATCCGATCTCACGATCGTCGGCATCATCGACCACTGGAATCCGGAGGCGGTTTGATGGAGATCTGGCGCGTCGTCGATGAACTGGTTTGCACCCGGCGTGTTCCCGGGCTCGGTTCGGCGTCATTACGCGTGCTGAAGGGGCAGAAGGGCGAAGTCATGGTGGCGTCCGATGCAGTCGGTGCGCCGCCGGGCAAATGGGTATTCACCACGCTGGGCAGTGCTGCCCGGCTGGCGATGCCGGATCCGACGACGACGACTGATCTGACGATCTGCGGCATCATCGACGGGTGGGACGAGTCGTGAAGACGGCCGTGCGCAAACACGGGCATACAGAGCAAAAGGGCGCACGCGTGGCGTGCGCTTGGGTGCAGCGAGTGGCAGTTCAACCAATCTTTTTTTTGACCAAGGAGTAAGCAAATGGCAGAGACGATGGGCATTGCCCTGGGGATGATCGAAACCCGCGGCCTGGTTCCCGCGATCGAAGCGGCTGACGCGATGACCAAAGCCGCTGAAGTGCGCCTGATCGCACGCCAGTTCGTCGGCGGCGGCTATGTCACCGTGCTGGTGCGCGGTGAGACGGGAGCGGTCAACGCTGCGGTCCGTGCAGGTGCCGACGCCTGCGAGCGTGTGGGTGACGGCCTGGTTGCCGCGCACATCATCGCTCGCGTGCACAGCGAGGTCGAGGGCATTCTGCCCAAGGCCCCGAGCGCCTGAGAGCCTCCCTATCTTTCCTGAAACGACTACGAGGACAGCAACATGGCAAACGTCAACGGCATTGCCCTGGGGATGATCGAAACCCGCGGCCTGGTTCCCGCGATCGAAGCGGCCGACGCGATGACCAAGGCCGCTGAGGTTCGCCTCATTGGCCGCCAGTTCGTCGGCGGCGGCTATGTCACCGTGCTGGTGCGCGGTGAGACGGGCGCGGTGAACGCCGCGGTCCGTGCAGGCGCCGACGCCTGCGAGCGTGTGGGTGACGGCCTGGTTGCCGCGCACATCATCGCCCGTGTGCACAGCGAGGTCGAGGGCATTCTTCCCTCCGCGCCAAGCGCTTGACGCGCGCGGAATATCTATTTTTCGAGGAGCATGAAATGGCTGGAGTAACAGGGATTGCCCTGGGGATGATCGAAACCCGCGGCCTGGTTCCCGCGATCGAAGCGGCCGACGCGATGACCAAGGCCGCTGAGGTTCGCCTCATTGGCCGCCAGTTCGTCGGCGGCGGCTATGTCACCGTGCTGGTGCGCGGTGAGACGGGCGCGGTGAACGCCGCGGTCCGTGCAGGCGCCGACGCCTGCGAGCGTGTGGGTGACGGCCTGGTTGCCGCGCACATCATCGCTCGCGTGCACAGCGAGGTCGAGGGTATTCTGCCGACCAAGCCCGACGTCAATGGCGGTGGCCGCGACGCAGAAATCACCTCCACGCGCAGCTGATCGACGGCTCGTTTTTTGCCATGGCTGTCGATCCGAGAACCCTGGGGTGGCTGGCACGCGCTCTCAACCACGAGATGGGGGCGGTGCAGCAATACCTCGCGCAAAGCGTGCTCGCACGCCTTTGGGGCGATGCGGAACTCGCAGCACGCCTGCGTACCGAGGCCATCGAGGAACTGGAACATGCCGAGCGTTTGATGGAGCGCCAGATCCTCCTCGGTGTGGCGCCCTCGGGCGGGCAGCTGCCTGTTGTTCGTCTGGGTCGCAATGCAGAGGAATTGCTCGCTCACGATCAGCAACTGGAAGTGCGGGCCGTCCAACTCTATGCGGATGCGCTGATGCATGCACAGCGCTTGCGTGACCAGGACTCCGCGGTTCTGCTCGAATCGCTGCTGGCGCAGGAACGTGAGCATCTTGCGCACATCGCGCACACCCAATCCGGAGACTCCTCGACATGAGCGACGCATTGCAAGGCTGGGAACGGCGCGATAAGCCGCCGACGTTGTTCAGGCGCTTTGCGTTCGAGCGTTACGCTCAGACGCGCGTGTTTCTCGACGCCTTGTCGGTTCTATGCGAGGAAATCGAGCGGCATCCGCAAAATATCAATTTCGGCACCACCTACGTCAACATCACGCTCGAAGCGGCCGATGGCAAGGCCTTCGCGCCACAGGATGAAGCTTTTGCCGCACGCATCTCAGCGCTGGCCGAACAGGGGGGGTGACGATGGCAGGCATGCGCGTCATCGCGGTCATCAACCAAAAGGGTGGTGCGGGTAAGACCACGGTGGCAATGAACCTCGCCGCCGGGCTGGCGCGGCAGGCGCCTGCCGTGGTCGTCGATCTCGACCCGCAGGCCTCGGCCACGCAATGGGCTGCGGCTGGCACCACGGCATTTGCCGCCACGGTCAAGCAGCTTCGCATTGGCGCCAGCCAGCCCGATCTGCGCAAGGAATTCCGCGCTTTCGATCACATCGTGCTCGACTGCCCGCCATCGGTCGACACCCGTGCCGCCGCATTTGCGCTGCAGACCTGCGATGTCGCGCTCATTCCGGTTTTGCCTTCGCCTGTGGACCTGTGGGCCAGCCTGAGGTTGCCCCAGGAGATCGACGAAGCGCGCAAGCGCAACCCGAAGTTGCGCGCGTTTCTGCTGCTCAACCAGATCGAAGCGCGCAGCGCGCTGTCGGCGGCGATGCAGGAAGCATTGGCTGAGTTCGGCTTGCCGGTGCTGCAAACCCCGTTGCGCCGACGCAGCGTCTACAAGACGGCCGCGCTCGAAGGCGTGTCGGTATTTCAAATGGGTGCGCGCGGGCAGGCCGCCGCCGCAGAAATCGAGGCCATCATCGAGGAGGTTGTTGCATCATGACCAGCATTAAAGACAAGCTTGCCAGCAGTGTGCGTCAGGCCAAATCTGCCGCGCCTGCGAAGTCCGCCGCGCCGCGTGCGGCGGACAAGGGCGCCAAACAAACGAGCACCCTCCCCAAGCCGGCGCGCCCAGCGGCGCCTCCCGCACGCATCCTGGATGCCGAGGCGAAATTTGAACCGGCCTCAAGCTCCCAGGTGCTTTTTCCCGATCGCGTGTGGCCGGACTGAACCTGCCTGAACCGAAGATTTCTGGATCTCATCATGCGTGACGAAAACCCAATGCGTACCTATATGCCCCGGCGGGACGCAGCCTACCGTTCTGCGACGCCGACCCCAGAGACGCAAGCGATGTCGCGATCAGCGGCCAACGCTGTTGCGCCGACATCGGGTTTGCTCGACAGCTATCGCGTGGCCGACGAGCCATACTACCGCGCGATCGGCGATGAAGTCGCGCTGTACGAGGCCGCGTACTCGGTGCGCATGCCCATCATGCTCAAGGGGCCCACCGGCTGCGGCAAGACCCGTTTTGTCGAATACATGGCGTGGAAGCTCGGCAAACCGCTGATCACCGTGGCGTGCAACGAGGACATGACCGCCTCCGACTTGGTTGGACGCTTCTTGCTCGACGCCAACGGCACGCGCTGGCAGGACGGGCCGCTGGCGCTGGCAGCGCGCCATGGTGCGATCTGCTATCTCGACGAAGTGGTCGAGGCGCGGCAGGACACCACGGTCGTGATCCACCCGCTGACCGATGCGCGGCGCATTCTGCCACTGGAAAAAAAAGGCGAGATCATCGAGGCGCATCCCGATTTCCAGGTTGTCATTTCGTACAACCCGGGCTACCAGTCGCTGATGAAAGACCTCAAGCAGTCGACCAAGCAGCGTTTTGGCGCGTTGGATTTCAACTACCCTGAACACGAAACCGAGGCCGAGATCGTCGCCCACGAAAGCGGGGTGGGCGTGGACGTGGCGAAAAACCTGGTGCACATCGCCGAGCGCGCGCGCAACCTCAAGGGACACGGCCTCGACGAAGGCATTTCCACCCGCATGCTGATCTACGCCGGCAGCCTGATCGCCAAGGGCGTGGCACCGCTGGCGGCGTGCCGCGTCGCCCTGGTGCGACCGATCACCGACGATCCCGACATGCGCGATGCGCTCGATGCAGCGGTGACCACCTACTTCTGATCGGATCGCATCGCCCGTACGCTCCCGGCAGCGCTGTCTCGCGGCTGGGACGGGTCTCGCATCATGGCCATTCACCTCGAAGAATTCCAGGAACTGCTCGACGAGCTGCCCGGTGGTGCGCAGGAACTGCTGCGTGCGTCCTGGAACGAGGCGGCGCGCGCATTCACGCCGCGTGGCCTGGACAACTACATCAAGGGCGCGGTCGCGTTGCATCACCTCGGCCGCGGCGAAGACCTGGTCGTCGGTTTCATCCAATCCATGCCCGAGCTGGCGCGCGGGGTGGGCGAGGAGGTGTTGCCCGACCTGGTCAATTTTCTGCTTAGCATGGCGTCTAAGACCTCGGGCCATGTGCTGGCGCTGATCGTCGGCACTGCGCCGATGGCGGCGCAGCGCCTGGGTGATGCCGACCTGTTCGGCAGTTACCTCAAGGTGCTCGAGATCGTGCTCGCCCAGGTGCCCCGCGGCCTGCGCCCGATGTTGGAAAACCTCGACCGCCTGCTCACCCAGCTTACCCTGGGTGGTCTGCGGCGCTGGGTGCAGTGGGGCGCTCAGGCGTATCGCAGCGATTTCGACGGTCAGGTCGCGTATTTTTCGCTGCAAAGTCCGGATGCGCTGGCCGTGCTGCAGCAAGAGCGCAAGGGCACGCTGTTCGTCGACATCCAGCGCCGCCTGAACATCTATCAACGCGCGATGTGGGGGCGCGATTTTTTTCTGCGCCCTACCGCGGGTGATTACGAAAACCGTGAAGAACTGAAGCCCTTCATCGAGCATTACGTCATCCACATCGCCGACGCCTACGACGACTACAAGCCCCTGGGCCCCGACACCCCGCCCGAGCAATGCGTGTCGGCGCTGGAGATCTACCGCGCCGCGGCCAACCATTGTGCTGCGCATCTGGTGTTCACCCAGCAGCCGCTGTCCATGCAGATGCTGCACCCGGCGCAAATGGCCGTGATCGAAGTCTTCGAGGACGCGCGGGTCGAGGAACTGGCCATTCGGCAGTTCCCGAACATGCGCGAGGCCTGGCTGGCGCTGCACCCGGTGTTCGACGATGCGCACGAGCCGCAGAGCGTCGGTGAACTGCTCGACCGCCTGGCCCGCGCGCTGCTGGAAGAGCAGAGCCGCGATCCGCATCCCTGGGTGCGCGAAGCCGTGGCGGCGTTTCGCGCCCAGGCCGATCTGTCGACCAACCAGACGAGCTGGAATCTCGGCATCGATTTGTCGCACAAGCTGTTCGAACTGCCGCTGCCCGAGTTCAACAGCCGCACCGACCGCTTGAGCGCAATCTATCGCGACGACAACCGGGCGGTGTGGCAGCTCGAGGAATACGACGAGGCGCAGGCGCTGCAAGCCACCTGGGAAACCCGGCAGCAGGTGCGCAAGAAAGTCAGCCTGATGGAAATGGTCAACGAGGTGGACAACGAGTTCGCCGGCGATGACGCGCAGGAGGTCTGGGAACTGCCGACCGAATACCTGTTCGACGACGGCGTCAGCATCAACGAGATCGAAGGCCGCCCGCCGATTTCCGAGCCTTTCCATTATCCCGAATGGGACTATCAGATTCAACTCGACCGCCCGAACTGGGTCACCGTGCTCGAGCGCCATCCGCCGGTGCGTGAGCTCGAAATCATCGAGAACATCATCGCCGATAACAAACCGGTGATCTCGCGACTGAAATTCCTGATTGAATCGATGGTGCCGCAAGGCATGCAGCGCATCCGGCACGTCGAAGACGGCGACGAGATCGATATCAACGCCGCGGTGCGCGCGATGATCGACATCCGCATGGGCCAGCAACCGGATCCGCGCATCATGATGCGGCACAAGCGCAAGCTGCGCGAGCTCGCCGTGATGGTGTTGCTGGACATGTCCGAGTCGTCTAACGACAAGGTGCGCGGACACGACTACACGGTGATGGACCTCACCCGCACGGCCACCGTGCTGTTCGCCGACGCGCTCGATCGCATCGGCGATCCGTTTGCGATCCACGGTTTTTGCTCCGATGGACGGCACGACGTGCACTACCACCGCTTCAAGGACTTCGACCAGCCATACGGCGATCTGGTCAAGGCCCGCCTGGCTGGCATGCATGGGCATCTGTCCACGCGCATGGGCGCCGCGCTGCGTCACGCCGGCCACTATCTGGCGCAACAGCCCAAGTCCAAGCGGGTGATCTTTGTCGTCACAGACGGCGAGCCGGCCGACAATGATGTGCGCGACCCGCAATACCTGCGCCACGATACCAAGCATGCGGTCGAAGAACTGGCACGCCAGGGCATTACCGTGTACGCGCTGTCGCTCGATCCGCATGCCGACCAGTACGTGTCGCGCATTTTCGGCGCGAAGAATTTCACCGTCATCGACCAGGTCGAGCGTCTGCCTGAGAAACTGCCGATGCTCTACATGAACCTCACACGCTAAAGGGCGCCATGCGATGAAAATCAGCCTGCGCACCTTCGTCTTCCTCGACGCGTTGCAACCGCAGCTCGCGTCCTATCTCGCCACTTCGTCGCAGGGCTTTCTGCCGGTGCCTGGTGATGCCTGCATGTGGATCGAGGTTGCCCCCGGCATGGCGGTCCACCACCTCTCGGACATCGCGCTGAAAAAGACCAATGTGCGCATGGGAGAGCAGGTGGTGGAGCGTGCGTTCGGATCGATGGAGATCCATTTCCGCAATCAAAGCGAAGTGCTGGCCGCCGGTGACGTGATCCTGCAGCAGCTCAACACCACGATGGAATCGCGGCTGCGCTGCAAAATCGCCTGGAACGAGATCATCCGCGCCATCACGCCCGACCACGCCACGCTGATCAACCGGCAGATGCGCAAGGGCTCGATGCTGTTGCCTGGCAAGAGCATGTTCATCCTCGAAGTCGAGCCCGCCGGCTACATTGTCTACGCCGCCAATGAAGCCGAAAAGGCCGCGCACGTCACGCTGGTGGATGTCAAACCCTTCGGCAGCTTCGGCCGACTGACCATGATGGGGTCGGAGGCCGAGGCCGAGGAGGCGCAGCGCGCCGCGATGGCGGCGATCGAGCGTCTGAACCAGCGCGCTGCCGCCCACCCCTGAGGCGGCGCGACGCTGCCGAGTCACCCACACATCGCATCATGGAAATCGACTCGATCGCCAAACGCCTGCTGTTTTGCACTGTGCGCGTGGACACCGAACTCGAAGACGGCAGCGCCGGCTCGGGAACGGCGTTCATCATCACGCATCGTCACGCCAACGGGACGACGCCGTTTATCGTCACCAACCGGCATCTGGTCGAAGGGGTGCGCCGGGGCGGGCTGGTGTTCACCCAGGTGCGCGATGGCAAACCCGCGTTCGGCCAGCGTTTTCAGCTCAATATCGACGACTTTCCGGCGGCTTGGTTTTTCCACCCCGATCCCGAAGTCGACTTGGCCATCGTGCCGCTGCGCCCGCTGGAACGCGCTGCGCGCGAGCTGGGCATTGAGCTGTACTACCACGCGATCGACAGCACCAGCATTCCCGATGCCGCCGCCACGCGCGGCTTCGACGCGCTTGAAGAAGTGCTGTTTGTCGGCTACCCCAGCGGCATGTGGGATGAGGTCAACTTGATGCCTATCCTGCGCCGGGGCACCACCGCCACGCCGTTGGAACTCGATTTCGAGGGCCAGAAGCAGTTCTTGATCGACGCCGCGGTGTATCCGGGATCGAGCGGCAGCCCGGTGTTCGTCGTGCGCGACGATCCGCTGCGCCCGCGCGGTGACGGTGCACGCTCGATCTGGTTTGCAGGTGTCGTCGCCGCGGTGTTCTTCCGTGAAGAGGCCAACCAGATCGTTCCCGGCCCGGTGCCGGCGCACAATGCAGGGCAGTCTGTTGCCTCCGAGATGATCGATCTCGGTTTGATCATCAAATCCGATTCAGTACGCGAAGTCATCGACGCTTTCGTGCGCAACTGGCTGAGTTGACCGTTTCCGTACAGCCGCTCCACTGGTGCCTCCATGCAAAAGATGACGTATCCAGGATTCAGCCAGGACTCGCAAGCCATGTCCCAGCTGGGTCGTGTCGTGCTCGACGCCCGCGTGTTCGGTTTCATCGCCGAGACCGAGGACTGCGCCGGTTGGGATCTGGGCCGTATGCAGGCCTTGCTCGAACGCGTGGACCGCGAGTGGGACAAGCACGGCAATTTGCCCAGTCAGCTTCCGCCAGAACTCGCCGAGCGCCACACCCGTTTCTATGCCGAGGCGATCGCCCGCGCCAAGGAACACGGTTGGAACGCGGAATTGGGCGACGACGAGTAGCCCGGCGCATCGGGCGCCTTTCCGAGGCTTCCGGGGATGACGTCTTGCGCGTGCCAGGTTGCGGTTGCGTGGGGGCGGGCGTGCGATACCCGCCGCGTTTCAAGTCTGTCATGCGTCGGCCGCCAGCAGGCGCTCCAGGGTCAGCGCGCGCTCCTCGTCGCTGACGAGCTGCGCCAGCAGCGGTGAAACCTGCGACGCTGCGGCGTGGTCGAGCAGCAGCACGTCCACCAAGGCGGCAACGGGCGTTTGCGCGGGGTCGACCAGCAGCGCCCAGCGCACGCCTTTGCTGCGTCCCCCGGGCGCCACGCGACCGATCCAGCCGACGCCCTCCAGGGCGTTGAGCAGGGGCTGCAGGCGCAGCGGGTCGAGGCGAAGGCTGCGCGCGAGCGCGAGGGTGTCGCGCCCGCATTCGGGGGCACTGCGCGCCAGGGCGAGCTGGCGCAGCAGCCGCAGGGCGAGCAGGAAGTCGGCCCCCGCCCCGGTCGGCGGTGGCAGCGCGCGCACGCGCAGCAGCGGCAGAAAGGCGGCCAGCATGGCGCCCAGCAGCAGCACCATCCAGCTCCAGTAGATCCACATGAGAAAGATCGGCAGGGTGGCGAAGGTGCCGTACACCGCGGTGAAGGTGGGCATGCTGGCCACATACCAGGCGAAGGCGCGCCCGGCGAGGTCGAAGCCCACCGAGGCGAAGATCCCGCCCGTCAAGGCGTCGCGCCATTTCACCTCGGTATTGGGCACGAAGCGGTACAGCGCGCCGAGGGCCGTGCCCATGAATCCCCAGGACAGCAGGGTGAGCAGCACGCCGGTGCCCCCGGGGATCTGACGCATCCAGCCGCGATGCGCGGCCATCAACGCGGTGGATGCGGCCAGGCCGGTGCCCAGCACCAGCGGTCCCAGGGTGATGCCGGCCCAGTACAGCAGCACGCGCTGCGCCAGCGGCCTGGGGCGCGCGGTGCGCCAGATGGCGTTG
>JAJXUC010000019.1 GCA_021783435.1 Pseudomonadota bacterium
TCGCCGCGATGCCGTCAAGCCGGCCGCAGGCCAGCAGCGCGGCTTCGAGTCGCTTCTGTCGCTGCCCGGTCAGATTCAGCGGCGGGACCGGCGGCAACGGTGTCGGGATGAAGGCGCGTACGACCTCGCCCGCGGTGCTTGCGACCTCAAATCGTCCCGTCTCTCCGCGCTGCATGGTTGTTCTCACGAGTGAACATAGCCACGTCCACTATTAACGTTTGGCCACGATAGTGATGATAAAGCTCTGCGCACAGTGGAGCCCTCAGCGCCGGACCATCGGCTGTATCTCCTCCAGGAGTCAGGCGCAAGGCCCTGCCATATATCGAAGACGACAGCACTGGCAGGCTCCGCGTCGACAACGACACCGGAGGTCAAACATGTGAACTTTTAATTTATGCTAATCTTAATCAAATTGCGGCATTGATCGGCATAATGCACCGCAGTGCGGCGTCAAGGACGCCAATGCAGCACAGCAGAGACTGCACTAACCTATTGTTTATAGACGATTTATACCGAAAAACGCCAAATGCACGCACCCGGCATCATCACTCTCATAACCCGAAGGTCATAAGTTCAAATCTTGCCCCCGCAACCAAGAATATTAAGTACTTGGCCCAGCCTCACCCGCTGGGCTTTTTGTTGCCTGGCGCTCAGATGGATGCGTGATGTCTGCAGTCTGCAAGGGAAATGGCCGGGTTGTGTTTTCGCCCAGCGCAGTGCAAGACTGCGTCGCCACGGCAGCGGCGTGCGCTTTCGCCGACAACGAGCAATCTCCTCGCGCTCCAGACACGACAGGTATCTGCTCGAAGACGACTGGCCGTGCATTTGCCGGTCGACGCGTTTGCGACAATCGCCCGTCCCCGTATCTGACCATGCAGGCTGCCCGCACATCCCCTCCCGGCAACCGCGGCGCCATCGACGCGCTAGGCCAGCGTTTTGCTCCGGCGGGCGCCGATGCGCGCATCGCCAGCCTGGTCCCCAGCCTGACCGAGACCCTGTTCGATCTCGGCCTGGGAGCGCAGGTCGTGGCGCGTACCGGCTTTTGCATCCACCCTGCCGAAGCTGTTCGCGCCATCCCCAAGGTGGGTGGCACCAAGGACATGAAACTCGCGCGCCTGCGTGCGCTGGCCCCCAGCCATGTGCTGGTGAATGTGGACGAGAACACGCGCGAAACCGTGGCGGCGCTGCGCAGCTTCGTGCCGCACGTGGTGGTGACGCATCCACAAGTGCCGGCTGACAACCTCGCTCTGCTGCAGCTGTTGGGTGACCTCTTTGGGAGTGTGCCAGAGGTGAATGCTCGTGCACGGGCGCTGGCCGATGCGTTGCGGGTGCAGCTCACCGACCTGGCTGCCCAGTCCTGGCCGGCGCGCCGCGTGCTCTACCTCATCTGGCGCGAGCCGTGGATGACCGTGGCGCGCGACACCTATATCGCGCGCACCCTCGCCTGCGTTGGCTGGAGCACGTTGCCGGAGGTGGCGGGTGGTGACGGCATGGCCACACCCGGTGCGGCGCGCTACCCGGTGTTCGACTGGGATGCGCCCTGGTTGCGCGAGGTGGACCTGGTGCTGCTCTCGACCGAGCCTTACCGCTTCCAACCTCGCCACATGGACGCGGTTCGCGACCTGCTCGCGGCCCGCGGCCTACGCCCTGAGGCGCGCTTGATCGACGGCGAATGGTGTTCCTGGTACGGCAGCCGCGCCGCGCGCAGCCTGCCGCGACTGGCGGCGCTGGCCGCTTCGATCAACGCTGCCTAGAGCCGCGAACGCGCGAACACGCTGCGTCGGCTTTGCGCCTTGGCTTGCCAGGCGAGCAGGGCGAAGCCGACGAGGGGGACGAGGATGTCGGTGCCGAGCATGGCACCGACATTACCCAGTGCATCGTCATGCACTTGGTGCGGCTGCACCCCATGGCCGATGGCCGCGCCCCAAAGGAAGGCCGTGGGCCCGAGCACGGCGGCGAGGCGCAAACCCAGGCCACCGAAGGCCGCGAAAACCCCCACCAGCGCGAAGCCCAGGCTGGCCGTCCCCACCTCGTACTGGAAGGGGCTGGGTGCCCAGCCGATCAAACGCGCGGCGAGGTCGCCATACAAGCTGTGGAACACGAAGTTGACGAAAAAACTCAGGCCCACCGAGCACAGCAGGAACCAGCGCAGGAAGGTGGAGGCGATGCGTTCGGAGGTGCGCTCGCGCCGCGTGAGCGCGAGTGACACCATGGCCAGCAACACGCCGAGCAGCAGCAGGCTGAGCGGGAAATGGTCGAGGGCGAGACGGATCAACGAGGCCATGGGCAGCACTCCGGTTCAGTCGGTGATGGCGCCACACCCAGCAAGATGGAGCGTTGCAGATGCGGCGGCCGATGCAGTTTCGGGCCCTGGCGCTTGCGCAGGCTCACGCACTGCCCCTGGGCGGCAGTGCGGCGAGGTCATCGAGCGAGATGCCGATGGCCGTTTCAAACACCCCGGCCTCGGATGTCTGCGCCGGGGTCTCGATGTCGACCCCGAGCGCCACGAGAAAACGCGACACCATGTTGTAGGTGGCAATCACGCCCACCAGTTCCACCACCTGCTGTGGCGGCATGGCGGCGCGCGCGGCAGCGAAATAGGCTTCGTTGACTTTCACCCGCCGGGTCATCTCGTACGCAATCGCCAGGGTCACGCGCTGCGCCGGGGAGAACAGCACGGCGTCGTCCACCGCATGCGGCACATTCGCCAGGGCGGCGAGTTGTGTCGCGGTGCCGCCGGCGGCGAGAAACTCGGGCGCGTGATGGGCGAATTCGTACTGCGCATGATTGAGCAGAGCGACGGTGCAGATGGCGAGTTCGCGCAGCAGCGGATCGAGGTCGAGTTGTGTGCGCACGGCGCCGAGAAAGCCGTTCCAGCCGCGCGCGAAAGCCGGGCTGTGCAGCAGCATGCGATCGAGGTTGAGGAGCTTGCCGCCGCGACGGGCGCGAATGGCGTCCACCAGATCGGCTGGCTCGTCCAGGTCGACAGGGGTGTAGGCAATACGTGGCATGTCTGGGTCGCTCCTCGGGTTCGCAGGCGTCAGGTTCGCACGACTGCACTACTGTAACGGCAGGTGCGCGCGATACCAAGCGACAGCGCTGCCATCGGCCTTACGTGGCCCTGGTGGCTACCCCCCACGGCTTGAACTTCGCCACGCCGCCCTCATGTGGCTTGGGTCCAAGCCCGGACCAGCTGCACATGGGCGATACCACCTGGAGTTGTCATGCTGATCGTCTGCCCACATTGCAACAGCCTCAACCGCGTTCCGCCCGAGCGCTTGGCGCACGATCCGCAATGCGGAAGCTGCCATCAAGCCCTCTTCACCGGCGCGCCGCTGGAGTTGAGCGATGCCGACTTCGAGCGCTTCGTCAGCAAGAACGAGCTGCCGGTGATTGTCGATTTCTGGGCGCCCTGGTGCGGACCCTGCCTTCAGATGGCGCCGCAGTTCGAGCAGGCCGCCAAACTGCTCAAGGGCCGTGCCTTGCTGGTGAAGGTGAACTCCGACGATCACCCGCAGGCCTCGGCGCGTCACCGCATCCGCAGCATCCCCACGCTGATTCTGTTCCGGGGCGGGCATGAGGCCAAGCGCCAATCGGGCGTGATGCCGGCGCAGGAACTGGTGCGTTGGGCCGGCGCCTAGAACAACCGGCATAACAGGCGCGGTGGCACCCGCCGAACTGGCCGCGAGTCGTCGTCGCGCCTTGCGCGATGCTGCATGTTGCTCGCACAAGACGAATTGTGCGAATTGTGCGTTCGCAACATTCAACATTGTGACTGTTTGATGCAGGTCAATTTCCTGCCGTCGAGGCGCTCGACAATGGTTCCAGGGTAGACCTCCGCCTGCCTGAATCCAGGGAAAGGAACCATCATGAAATCCTCAGCACTTGGCGTCGCGCCTTGCATCTCGCGCGCGCCAGGATCCGTTTGGCGCCAGGCATGGCGCTCCATCGCGTTGGCTGTTCTGGCCCTGCTGGGCATGGGGCTGCTGAGCACGTCCGCACAGGCTGTGCCGGCCTTTGCCCGCCAGACCGGCCAGGCTTGCATTGCCTGCCACGTCGGTGGCTTCGGCCCACAACTCACGCCCTTTGGCCGCGCCTTCAAGCTCAGTGGCTACACGTTGAGCAACGGCAAGGCGCACATCCCCTTGTCGGCGATGCTCGTGTCCTCATTCACGCACACGACCGAGGATCAGACCCCCTTCTACAACGGCATGCATGCCAACGATAACTTTGTTGCCTTGCAACAAGCCTCCATTTTTCTCGCCGGGCGGTTGACCGACCACATCGGGATGATGGGGCAGGCCACCTACGCGCAGACGGCCGAGCCGGCCAACCTGGCGTGGGACAACACGGACATCCGTTACGCCCACAACTACGCCTTCGGCAACACCTCGGGGATCTTTGGCATCTCCGTGAACAACAACCCGACCGTCTCGGATGTCTGGAACACCGTGCCCGCATGGCAGTACGGCTTCATGACCAGCCCGATCAGCGGCGGGGTTCCGTTCACGCCGCTGATGGCGAGCCTGGGCGGTACCGTGATGGGAACGACGGCCTACACGCTCATCGACAACCATTGGTATCTCGAGGGCGGCGCATACCACGCGCTCTCGAACAGATGGGGAAACCTGCTGCATACCGGGTCATGGGGCATCACGGGGTACGCGCCCTACCTGCGCGCGAACTACTCGACCACTGTGGGCCAAAGCACCTATGAGGGCGGCATCATCGGCATGAGCCTGAAACCCCCATCCTTGACCGGAAGCTCCGGCACGGACCAGGTGAACGACATCGGCATCGACGGGACTTACCAGTTCATCAACGGCGATACCCACAGCGTCACGGTCAATGGCCTGTACATGCAGGAGAAAACCAGCTACGACCAGTCCCTAGGCTCCGTGCCGAGCGACACCGCGAAGACGCTGAACATGAATGTCGCGTATTGGATTCACAACACCTATGGCGCGACCATTCAATATTTCAACGTGAACGGCACCGCAGCCCTCGGCTCGAACGTCCAGAGCAATGGTGTGGTCTGGGAGCTCGATTGGAACCCCTACGGACAAAGCTGGGCCAACCAGGAAAAGAATCTTCGGCTGGGGCTTCAGTACACCACCTACAACAAACTCAACGGAAGCAGCGTCGGCGCCAGCGCCAATAACAGTTTGTATCTGTATATGTGGTTTGCCATCTGAACGATGGGCTGCGATGCCCGGGGCGGCTTCGACCATGAAACAGGCTCCATGTCGGTGTCCTGGTCGAAGCGGTTGCAAAAACGACACGCCCTGGGTGACAAAATTTTTGTTGCGTTGCACAATTTTACTGGAGGCGGTGTCCAAGCCAACGACATCAGCACGCTGAGCGTCGATGTCTGGACTGTGATTCGAGGGTCGCTCAAGCCACCACATCACACCGCAAACAAGGAAATCATCATGTCCTCCACCCCAAGCGACCTGTATTACGCCCAGGCCTTCCATCACGGTGAGCGCGAACACCGCAGCTACGTTGTGGCCATCGGCCACAAGCAGCAGGTGGAGGCGCTGGCTCGCACCGAACACGCCAGGCGGTTCGGTGAATACGGCATCGCGCTGTATCAAGTTGAACTCGATGTGCCCATGCAGGAACGCCTCCGTCTCGTGAACTATCTCGGCTCGAACATGGGGGAACGCTGGATCGACAGCCAACCATCCAGCAGGCAGGCGGCCTGAAGGCCGGTCGTTGAACCTCTGGACGGCGCGAGCGCCGCCCAGAGGTTCAACGCATCATCGCCAGCGCGCGCGGCAATGCCAGCGACAAGTCCGGCCAGTAGGTCACCAGGCCCAGGAAGCCCAGCATGGTGAGCAGCCACGGCCAGACCGCGATGGTCAGCTCGGTGATGCCCATTTTGGCGATGCCGCTGGCGACATACAGGTTCAGCCCCACGGGCGGGTGGCACATGCCCACCTCCATGTTCACCACCATGATGATGCCGAAGTGAATGGGATCGATGCCCAGCTTCATCGCCACCGGAAACAGGATGGGCGCCATGATCAGGGTGATGGATGAAGGCTCCATCACATTGCCCGCCACCAGCAGCAGCACGTTCACCAGCAGCAGGAAGGCGATGGGGCCGACGCCGGCGTCCAACAGCCATTGGGCCATGGTCTGCGGAATGTGCTCCGAGGTCATCAGGAACGAGAACAGGATGGCGTTGGTGATGATGTAGAGCAGCATTGCGCTCATATTCGCCGAGGCCAGCAGCACCCGTGGCACGTCTCGCAGGTCCATGTCCTTGTAGACGAACACGGCGACGATGAAGGCGTACACCGCGCTCACCGCCGCCGCTTCGGTCGGTGTGAACAGCCCGGTGTAGATGCCGCCCAGCACCAGCACGATCAGCAGCAGGCCCCACAGGCTTTCGCGCAGAGCCCGGCCGCGTTCGGCCCAGGTTGCGCGCGGATTGCGCGGAAAGCCGCCACGCCACGCCCGCCACCAGGTGGTGAGGCCGAGCAGGAAAGCCAACACCAAGCCCGGCACCACGCCGGCCATGAACAGCGCGCCCACCGAGGAGTTCGTGGAGACGGCGTACAGCACCATGACGATGGACGGCGGAATCAGGATGCCCAGAGCCCCCGAAGTCGTCACCACGCCGGCGCCGAAGCGCGGCGGGTAGCCGGCCTTGAGCATGGCCGGGATGAGGATGGAACCGATCGCCACCACAGTGGCCGGGCTCGATCCCGAGACGGCGGCGAACAGCGCGCAGGCCACCACCGCAGCCAGTCCCAGCCCGCCGGGCCAGTGGCCCACCATGCTCGTGGCAAAGGCGATCATGCGCCGCGCCACGCCGCCGTGGGTGAGAAAGTTGCCGGCGAGGATGAAGAACGGGATCGCCATGATCTCGAAGCTCTCGATCCCGGTGAACAGCTTCATTGCCACCGCCTGAATCGGCACTTCCGTCATGGTGAACAGGAAGGTCAGGACCGTCAGACCCAGCGCGATGGAGATGGGCATGCCCGTGAGCATGAGGGCAAGCAACAGCCCGAAAATGATGGCGGCGCTCACTTGGCACCTCCGGCCAACGGATGGATGTTGTCGGCCCCAGGCGCAATGTCCATCGGCTCATCCAGGCCCTCCACCTGTCCAGGGTCGTGGTGGGGCAATTCGCCGTCGCGGTTGAAACGCCGGGCCACCTGCAGGAAGCGAAAGCACATCAGTCCCGAGCCGAGAGGAATCGCGAGATAGACGATCCACATCGGCCATTCCAGGTCGGACGAGACCTGCAAGGTGTGACCGATCTTCCACACCATGATGCCGCCCAGTGTGGCGATGATGCCGGTGAACAAGGCGCCAGCCAGCAGGCCAAACAGAATCATCACCTTGCGTCGCCCGGGCGCCAGGCGGTTGACCAGGACGTCGACGCCGACGTGGATGCCGGTGCGCACGCCGTAGGCGGCGCCGAACTTGGCCATCCACACGAACATGAAAATGCACAACTCCTGCGCCCAGCTCAGGTGGATGTGCAGCAGCCAGTCCTGCAGGCCGGGAATGGGCAAACCGGCCAGGTAGCGATGCACGACGGCGACGAAGATCAGCAGCGTGGCAGCAGCCATCAGTGTGGCGATCAGCGTTTCTTCAAGCCGGTCGAGCACGCGTCCGGCAAGGTTCAGGGGATTCATCGAAAGACTCCACAGGAATCGGAAAACGATGAGGCCCGCGCGCCAAGAACGGCGCCACGGGCCTCATCGCGCCATCAGGCGATCACAACTTGGCCGGATCGAACCCAGTGGCCTTGAACACCTCATCCATCAGTGCCTTGGGCACGCGCGCCTGGGCCTCGGCATAGACCGGAGCCATGGCCTTTTTCCACGCCAGCCGCTCCGCCGGGGTGAGCGCCACCACCTGGCATCTGCCGGATTTGCGCACGGCTTCGGTGGCTTCCTCGTTGTCTTTGCGTGCCACGCTGTTGGCGAAGTCGGTGGACTCTTTCATCGCCTGATCCAGCGTTTTGCGGATATCTGCCGGCAGGCCTTCCCAGAACGGCTTGTTGACGATCACCGCATAGCCCAGATAACCATGCTGGGTCTGGGTCATGAACTTCTGCACCTCGAAGAATTTCTGGGTGTAGAAATTCGACGGCGGATTCTCGGTGCCGTCGACCACCCCGGTCTGCAGGGCCTGGTACACCTCGGAGAAAGCCAGCACCTGCGGAATACCGCCGATGGCGCGCATTTCCATGTCGAGAATCTTGCTCGACTGGATGCGCATCTTCAGGCCCTTGGCATCCGCCGGGCTGCGCAGGGCCTTGTTGGCGCTCATGTCCTTGAAACCATTGTCCCAGTAGGCCAGACCGAGGATGCCCTTACTGTCGAGTTTTTTCAGCAGCCCCTGCCCAATCGGGCCCTGGGTGATCTTGTGCAGCTCCTCGTAGTTGTCGAAGATGTAAGGCAGATCGAACAGCTCGAATTCCTTCGCCCCCAACGGCCCGAACTTCGCCAAGGAGGGCGCAAGCATCTGCACCGAACCGAGCTGGAGCGCCTCCAGTTCTTCTTTGTCCTTGTAGAGTTGACTGTTGGGGTACACCTCGACCTTGACCCGCCCTTGCGTGCGCTCCTCGGCGAGCTTCTTGAAATGCTCGGCCGCTGCGCCCTTGGGCGTGTTCGGCGCAACCACGTGGCTGAATTTGATGACAATGGGCTGCTGCGCTCGCAGGATGGCCGGAGCCAGGAGCAAAGGGGCGGCGGTGACGAGTCGACGGCGTGAAATGGGCATGATGGGTGTTGTGAACGAAGTGTTTCGGATAGCGACAAATTGTTGCAATTGGAACTATACCGCCGCGCGCGGAGGTTCTCCGCAACACATGACCCCGAGTTTTCCTACAGTAGGGAGTATGTGGAGCGCCACCTGGGAAAGATG
Source organism: Pseudomonadota bacterium (assembly GCA_021783435.1). The sequence continues at coordinate 8,893 of JAJXUC010000019.1, forward strand.
TCGCCGCGCCAAGAGGCAGAGTGTCATGGCCCGTCTGCGGCGACATGGCGACGGTCGCGGCACAATCGTGCCGCATTCATTCAGCTCCCTGCGTTGTCTCCACGGACTGTTTCCACCCCTCGTACGCCGCCATGTCCTCGCCTGCCGACACCGTCAACCAAGCCCATGCCGATACGCCGCTTTCCGCCTGGATCGTGGCCCTGGGCTGGGCCGGAATCATTCCCTTTGCCGTCCTCGCTGCGACATCCTGGGCCAGCGCGGCCGATGCCTTGATGCAGCCCTTCGCCCTCGGCATGCTCAGCGCCTATGCGGCGCTGGTGCTGAGCTTCCTCGGCGCCGTGCATTGGGGTGTGGTGTTGGCACGGCCGCTGCATGACCTGCCTCTGCAACGCCTCGCGTTGCTCTGGGGCGTGACTCCGAGCCTGATGGCGCTGGGCTGCCTGTTGATGCCGCGCGCCTGGGGCCTGCTCGCCCTGGCTTTGGTGATGTTGCTGGCACGCGCCCTGGACGGCCTGCTCTGGCCCGGCTATGCCCGCGCGGCACGGGCCGCAGGCTGGCCGGATGCCTCACGCTGGACCGAGCTTGCGGTCGGCTGGCTGCGCTTGCGCACGCGCCTGACCGCGGTCGTCGTGCTGTGCCTGGCGGCGGGCTGGGCGTCGGCCTATTTCCGTGCGTAAACCCTGCCGGTGTCGAGGCGCCAAGGCCGGCCTTGGCGTGATGAACCAAGGCAACTCGCCGCCCTCATGGCTGCGCGGTCACCGGGCCGTGTGAAGATGCGACGGCGCGGACGGCCCGCTGAGCGCAGCGGATGGCGCGTTGCAGCGTGTCACGCGCGCAACTCGGCCACTGCGCTGGCGTAGGCCTTCCAGAACGCGACATCCAGCGCATGGGCGAAATTCAGGCGCATGCGGCTACTGGGTTCGGCCTGCGGGTCGAACAAGCGGCCCGGCGCGAGCAAATAACCTCGATCCAGCAGGCGCTGGGCCAGACGGTCGGCGTCCACGCCCGTGTCGACCCAACCGAACATGCCTTGCGCCGGAGCCTCGAAGCGGCAGCCCTGCGCCAGCGCCTGACGCACAGCCTGTTTGCGCGCAACGCCCAGGCGTTCGCGCAGTTGTTGCGCCTGTCGCCGCAGCACGCCTTGCTGCAACAGCATCGCCAAGCTGCGCTCGGTCAGGGCCGGTGAGGTGAGGTTGCTCAGCAGCTTCTGGTCGGTCAGGCGCTCGATGCGCTCGCGCGAAGCCGCCACATAGCCCACCCGCCAACCCGGGGCCAGCAGCTTGGAAAAACCGCTGATGAAGAGGGTGTGATCGAGCGCATCCATTGCCGTCAGCAACGGTGAGGGCTGCTCGCTCAGAGGGCCGTAGACATCGTCTTCGACGATCAGAAAGCCATGCTCGCGCGCCAGTTGCAGCAAGCGGTGCGCGTTGGCCGCGCTCAAGCCATGGCCGGTGGGGTTGTGCAGCCGGCTGACGACCACCATGAGCTTGGGGCGGCGCGTGCGCGCCCAATGCGCCACACGCTCCAGATCGGGCCCGTCGGCGCCGCGCGGCACCGGCAGCGGGTCGAGGCCGCATTGGGCGAGCTGGGCGAACTGCGCCGACCAGCCCGGCTGCTCCACCAGCACCGCGTCGCCCGGCCGGGTGAAGGCACGCGCGATCAGGTCCAGCGCCTGGGTCGCACCCAGGCAGGTGAGCAGTTGCTCAGGCCGGGCGCGAATGTCCATCTGCGCCAATTGCTGCGCCAGTGCGTTGCGCAGCGCCGGGTCACCCTGCGGGTCGCCGTAGTGCAGGCTGACGTTTTCCAGTTCACCCTCCCGCAGCACGCGGCGAACGGCCTGGGCCAGCGCCGGGGTGTGCAACCAATCCGCGGGCAAGGTGCCGGCACCCGGCATGCCACGCAGGCCGGGTGAGCCCGCGGCATGCATTTGCGCGAACATGCCGCGCATCAGCGCGGTGGCGTGGGTGGGAAGGGGCGCGACGGCAGCCGACATGGCGGACTGTCGCAGTGCCTGTTGCGTGGCGCGCACGAAAAAACCACGCTTCGGCCTGGCCTCGACCAAGCCTTGGGCCTGCAGCAAGTCGTAGGCCGCAACCACCGTCTGCGGACTCACCCGGTGTTGCCGAGCGCAGGCGCGCACCGAGGGCAGGCGGCTGCCCGCCGCCAGCAATTGCGCCTGGATTTGCTGGGCGAAGCGGGCGGCGATGCGCGTCTGCAGGTTCTCTCCGGCCTGCAAGGTGTTGGCCGCAAGGAATGGAAAAGGGGTTTCTGTCATGTTCAAATAACCAATACAGATTCATCATCTGAAGGTTGAAGTGTATGGTTTCTGTATGGGCGACTCGCTTAGGCTACTGGGATGATCCAACCCCTCGACCCATCGCCCGACAAGGCAGCAAAATCGGCTCATGCAGATCCGGGCATCACCCCTCCGACCGTCCCGCTGACGCATGCTGCGTGCGCGCAGGCAGTCGCGCCACCTGACCGGCAGGATGTGCCCGTTCCCGGCCGAGCCTGGCTCCTGGGACTGCTGGGGACGGCGCTCTTCGCCCTCAGCTTGCCGGCAACGCGCCTGGCGGTGGGCTCGGCGGCGGCACCGGAGCTCGCGCCGCTGTTCGTGGCGCTGGCGCGTGCAGCCCTGGCCGGTTTGCTGGCCGCAGGCTGGCTGGCATGGCGCCGAACACCTTGGCCGCCGCGCCGACTGTGGCTGACCATCGTTTCGGTGGCGGCGGGCGTGGTGTTCGGTTTTCCGCTGTTCACCAGCCTGGCGTTGCGCCAGGTCGATGCGGTGCACGCCTCGCTGATGCTGGGTCTACTGCCCTTGGCGACGGCAGCGATCGGCGCCAGGCTGGCGCGACAGCGGCCGAGCACCGCCTTCTGGCTCTGGGCGGCAGCCGGCAGTGCGCTCGTCTGCGTCTACGCTTTGCGCCAGGGCGGCCAAGTGGCGCATCCCGGTCCGTCGGGTCTGGGCCTGCACCTTCAAGCGGCCGATGCCTTGCTCGGGCTGGCGATGCTGGCGGGTGGCTGGGGCTACGCGCGCGGCGCGCTGCTGGCGCGGCAGTTGCCGTCCGAGCAAGTCATCAGCTGGGCCGTGGTGTTCAGTCTACCCATCACGCTGCCCGCCGCGTACTGGCTGTGGCCGCAGCATCCGGCGGCCATCGCGCCGACAGCCTGGGGCGCGCTGGCCTATCTCGGCATCGTCTCGATGTGGCTGGGTTTTTTCGCCTGGTACCGCGCTCTGGCCCTTGGCGGCACGGTGCGCGTGTCGCAGGTGCAGTTGCTGCAGCCGTTTTTGTCCATGCTGGCCGCGAGCCTGTTGCTCGGCGAACGGCTGGACGCCACCACCCTGCAGTTCGCCCTGGCCGTGATGACCACGGTGCTGGCGGGGCGGCGGGCGCGGGTGCATCCGGCAGCGGCAGAAATGGCCGCGGCGGCCCCGGCAAAACCCGCCTTGCATCGGACCCCAGGCACGGAACCGACCCCGGCGCCGAGCCACGACAAGCCCCACTCCACCCGCAACGCCAAGGACGCCGTTCGATGATCTTCCCCTCCACCCAATCCAAGCTTCCGCCCCTGGCGCAGCGTGCCGAGCGGCTGCGTTCCTCGGCCATACGCGACCTGTTGCATCTGGCTGAGCGCGCCGATGTGGTGTCGCTGGCCGGCGGCTTGCCCGACGCCGCCAGCTTCCCCGCCGAGGCCTTGCGCGAAGCCGCCGACCGCGTGCTGTGCGAGCGTCCGCGATCGGCATTGCAGTACGGCCCCACCGAGGGCATCGCGCCGCTGCGCGAATGGGTGGCGACGTCTTTGCGCACCCAAGGCATGGACTTCACCCCCGCGCAAGTGCTCATCACCAGCGGCTCGCAGCAGGGCCTGGACTTGCTTGGCAAGGTGCTGATCGACCCAGGCAGCCCGGTGCTGGTCGAGCGCCCCAGCTACCTGGGGGCGTTGCAAGCCTTCGCGTTGTACGGCCCTCACCTGGTGGGCATCGAGGCGGACGACGACGGCCCCTTGCCCGAACAACTCGCCGCTGCCTTGCCCAGGGCGCGCATGGCGTATCTGCAGCCGCGCTTCTCCAACCCTGCCGGACGCAGCATCGGCCCCGCGCGCGCCGATGCCCTGGCCGCACAACTCGCCGCATCCGACGCCTGGCTGGTGGAGGACGATCCCTATGGCGAGTTGTGGTTCGACACCCCGCCCGCGCCCGGGCTGATCGCGCGCGGCGTGGCGCAGGGCGCGCACCTCGGCACCTTCTCCAAGGTGCTCGCGCCCGGCCTGCGCCTGGGCTGGGTCGCCGGGCCACAAGCGCTGATCGACAAGCTCGCGCAAGCCAAGCAGGCGGCCGACCTGCAGACCGCCAGCTTCAACCAATGGGTGCTGCTCCAAGCACTGCAAGCCGGCGTGATCGAGCGCGGCCTGCCAGGGCTGCGGCAGATCTACCGCACACGGCGCGACGCCATGTTGCAAGCCCTGGCCGACCACATGCCAGCGGGCGTGAGCTGGACCCGGCCCGCAGGCGGCCTGTTCGTCTGGCTCACCCTGCCCACCGGCATGGACGCTGCGAGCCTGCTGCCGCAGGCCGTGGCGCGCGGCGTGGCCTATGTGCCGGGCGACACCTTCAACGTCGGCGCCGCCGCGCCCAACACCTTGCGCCTGTCGTTCTCCAACGTCGAGGCGGGCATGCTTCAAGACGCCGTCGCCCGGCTCGGCCTCCTGTTGCGCGAGGTCCTGGAACTCGAACAGACCCGCCCAGCCCCTGCACCGTCGCTGACGCCAACAGCCTGAAAGTCACGCCATGAACCTGCCCTTCGTGCAACTCGATGTGTTCGCCCCCAGGTCCTTCTGCGGCAACCCGCTGGCAGTGGTGTTGGATGCCGACGCGCTGGACGGCGCCTGCATGCAGACCGTCGCCACATGGCTGGGCTTGTCGGAAACCACGTTCGTGCTCCGCCCCACCGAGCCCGGCGCCGACTACCGGCTGCGCATCTTCACCCCCGGTGGCGAGTTGCCCTTCGCGGGTCATCCGACGCTGGGGACTTGCGCCGCCTGGCTGCAGCACGGCGGTGTGCCTGCCCGGGCCGACGCGGTGATGCAGCAATCCGCCATCGGTCTGGTGCCGGTGAAGCGCAGCGGCGCGACGACCGCCGCGACGGCCCAGCGCCTGGCTTTCGCGGCGCCGCCGATGCGCCCCGAGGCGGTGGAACCGGACTTGCTCCACGAGGTCTGCGCTGCCCTCGGCCTGGCGTCCGCCGACGTGCGCGCCAGTGCCTGGCTGGACAACGGCCCGCGCTGGCTTGCGCTCTGGCTGGGCACGGCGGACACCGTGCTGCAACTCGAACCCGACCATGTCGCGCTCAAGCGCCTGCGCGTCAAGGTCGGCGTGGCCGCGCCGCAGGCGCCAGGCCATGAAACGGCCATCGAAGTGCGCGCCTTCGCCTCGCCTGCAGGCGTGCTCGAAGACCCCGTCACCGGCAGCCTCAACGCCAGCCTGGCGCAGTGGCTGATCGGCAACGGCGCACAACCGGCGCACTACGTGGCCGCTCAGGGCACGCGCCTGGGCCGCAGCGGCCGCGTGCACATCGCGCAGGACACGCAGGGGCAGGTCTGGGTCGGCGGCGATGTGCGCATGGTGCTGCAGGGTCAGATCGACGTCCATGCGCCCTGAAACGCGCTGCACCAAAAGCCACGCGCCACGCGCGATGATCGAATGTGAAGGCATTCCGCAGCGCGCTCGAGCGGTTGCGCAAGACGCCGGATCCAGGCCATGCGGCGCGGCGCGGCGGTCTGGCCCCCGACACCCAAGGCGGCGCGGTTTGCCGCTCCCGGGCGCGCTGGGCTATAAGATGCGGGGTCGGAGCTTTCATGGCACCGCTGTGCCGACCAGCACACAGAACGCGCGCCTGCCGCCGCAAGCCGGGTGCGCCCCCTCAAGCAATCGATGGAGTTTGAAACATGGCAACTGCAAAACCAGCCGCAGCCAAGACGGCGGCCCCCGCCAAACGCGCGCCGAACCCCGCGTTCATGAAGCCACTGACCCCCAGTCCGCAACTGGCCGCCGTGGTAGGTGCCGCGCCGCTGCCGCGCACCGAGGTGGTGAAGAAGGTCTGGGCGCACATCAAGGCCGCCAATCTGCAGGATCCGACCAATAAGCGCATGATCAATGCCGACGCCAAGCTCAAGGCCGTGTTCGGCAAGCCCCAGGTCACGATGTTCGAAATGACCAAACTGCTCAACACGCATCTGAAGTAAGCGCACCTCGCAATCCGGCGCGAGGGTGTCATCGCCGGAGCGCCGGCGAGACACGCTGCCTGCGACGTTGCCCGCGCTGCGCGCAAAGCTATCAGCCGGTGCCGGCCTCGTTCGGTGCCGGCTGTTTGCTTTGCGCGCCACCTGCTCACCTCAGCCCCTCTCTGCTGCCTGAACTGCGCCCCATGACCGCCTGTTGCAAGCTCCGGCTTCGCTGCATCCCTTGGTTGTTCATCGCCCTGCTGCTGGCCGCCACGGGGCCGGCTCAAGCCGACGACAGGGCTCGGTTCCAGGGGCCACAGGCAGGGTCGCAGGACCTGCGCGCCACCGTCTCGGCGGGCTTCTCGCCCGACGGCAGCGCCGAGCGCCTGGTGCTCTCCACGATTGCCGGTGCGCGCCACAGCATCCAGCTTGCAGCCTACGGTTTCACGGCTTCGGCGGTGGCCAAGGCGCTGATCGCGGCCCACAAGCGCGGCGTGAACGTGCGCGTGCTGCTGGACTGGAAAACCAACTTCGAGGACGACCGGCGCTACGCCCGTCATGCCGTCAACGCCCTGCTTCTGGCAGGCGTCACGGTACGCTCGATCGACGTCTATCCCATCTTCCACGACAAGTTCATGGTGATCGACGGCCGCAGCGTGCAGACCGGCAGCTACAACTACAGCGTGTCCGCGGCACGCTACAACGCCGAGAACGTGCTTGTGGTGCGAAACGACCCGGCGGTGGCCGAAGCCTACGCACGCCACTGGGAGACCAACTGGCAACTGGGGCGCGTGGTCAAGCCGAGTCCTTGAACGCTCCGTGGACGGCGCGCTCTCACTGCAACGCAGGGCCGTCCCCAAGTTTCCCTGACCCCATGCGGGACGGGTCAGCGAGCCGACCCTGGGGCCCCAGGGCTTGCAGCAGTTCAATGCGGGCGAACTTTTCGCTGGTTTGATCTTCAAACAGCCAGCGCCCGCCAGCCTGAGCAAAACTTCCCGTGGCGCCTAAAATTGCATGATCAGAGGCGCAGGTGCGCCAGGTGAGCCCGTGATGCAAGCATCGTTGAAAAAATGGACGGCCTTGATGGTGTTGGTTGCCGTGGTCCTGGCCGGCTATCTGGCCTGGAATGCGATCGGTCGCGACCCGAAAGCCCCCGAGGTGAGTTACACCCTGCTCGACGGCAAGACCCTCACCTCGCAAAACCTGCTGGGCAAAGTGGTGCTGGTGAACTTTTGGGCCACGAGTTGCACCACTTGCATCAGCGAAATGCCCCACATGGTGCAAACCTATGATCGGTTTGCACCCAAGGGCTTCGAGTTGGTCGCCGTCTCGATGAATTACGACCGACCCGATTATGTGAAAACCTTCGCCACCGCCGGCCCCCTGGGCTCGCTGCCGTTCCCGGTGGCGATGGACACCAGCGGCAACATCGCCAAAGCCTTCCACGATGTGCGCCTCACGCCCACCAGCTTCCTGATCGACAAGTCTGGCCACATCGTGAAGCAGTATGTCGGGCCGCCGAATTTCGCCGAGCTGCACGGCCTGATCAGCCAGTTGCTGGCACAACAGGCCTGACCAGGCAGACCGTTTGCGGGAGTGATTTGGCCGGGGCCGCGCTCTGGTCACTCGGGAAAACCCCGAGATGGCGTTACGATAGATAGATGGATCATTCCAGCCCCCATCGTGATGCTGCTGCGCACGCAACAGCATCACGGAGTTTGGCGGAGCGCACAGCCCTAGGGAGCTTGGCCCATCTTCAGCCCGCTCACCGAGCCGACCAGCAGATGCTGGAGCAAAGCATGGCGCGCGCACCGCAGGCGCTGCCCGGCGGGATACGCTTGCGTCAACTCGGCCTGCAGGCTTACGTCCCCACCTGGGACGCGATGCGCGCGTTCACCGCCGCGCGCCTGCCCACCACGCCCGACGAAATCTGGCTGGTCGAACATCTGCCCGTCTACACCCTGGGACAAGCTGGCCAGGCCCAGCATGTGCTGGATGCGCACGGCATCGACGTGGTGCAAACCGATCGTGGTGGACAAGTCACCTACCACGGCCCGGGGCAGGCGGTGGTCTATGTGCTGATGGATCTGCGCCGTCGGCATTGGATGGTGCGCGAGACCGTGCATCGTCTGGAAGAAGCCGTGATTCGCACCCTGACGCGCCTGGGCGTGGTGGGCGTGCGACGCCCTGGGGCACCTGGCATCTACCTGGGCGCCCCCCATCCCCGTGCCGGCGCCAAGATTTCCGCGCTCGGCCTGAAGGTGCGTCAAGGCTGCACCTATCATGGCGTCGCCATCAACGTCGACATGGATCTCACCCCGTTCGCCGGCATCAACCCCTGCGGATTCTCCGGGCTCGACGTGGTGGATCTGGCCCAACTCGGCGTGCACACCCGGGCCGACGCGGTGGGCATGTGCTTCGCCACCGAGTTGGCGATGCTGGCTGACACCACATCCGACATCGCGCCGGTCGCCAAGCCCAACACCCCATCGCAGGCATGAACCTCACACCCCATTGCCCATGAACGCTCCGCTCGACGCAAGCCCCGAAACCGCACCGGGCAACATCCACATGGCCAAGCCACTGTCGGCGGACGCCTCGGTCAAACAGAAGGGCCAGTCCAAAACCGCGCGCATCCCGATCAAGATCGTGGCCGAAGGCCCGGCGCTGAAAAAGCCGGACTGGATTCGCGTCAAGGCTGCCACGCCTTCGTCGCGTTTCTATGAAATCAAGAGCCTGCTGCGCGAGCAGAAGCTGGTCACGGTGTGCGAGGAGGCCTCGTGCCCGAACATCGGCGAATGCTTCGGTCACGGCACCGCCACCTTCATGATCATGGGCGACAAGTGCACCCGCCGCTGCCCGTTTTGCGATGTCGGACACGGCCGGCCCGATCCGCTCGATGCCGAAGAGCCGCGCAACCTGGCCCAGGCCATCGCCGCACTCAAACTGCGTTATGTGGTGGTCACCAGTGTCGACCGTGACGACTTGCGCGACGGCGGCGCGCAGCACTTCGTCGATTGCATCCGCGCCACGCGCGAGCTGTCGCCCGCCACACAGATCGAAGTGCTGGTGCCCGACTTCCGCGGTCGACTCGACAAAGCGCTCGATGTGTTTGCCACTGGCCTTCCGGACGTGATGAACCACAATCTGGAAACCGTGCCGCGCCTCTACAAACAGGCACGTCCAGGCGCCGACTACGCCCACTCGCTCAAGCTTCTTGCCGATTTCAAGCGCCGTCACCCCGGCATCCCCACCAAAAGCGGGCTGATGGTGGGCCTGGGGGAAACCGACGATGAAATTCTGGATGTCATGCGTGACATGCGTGCCCACCACATCGACCTGCTCACCATTGGCCAGTACCTCGCCCCTAGCGGCCACCATCTGCCGGTGGCGCGCTATGTGCCGCCCGAAACTTTTGCTATGTTCGAGCGCGAAGCCCGCAGCATGGGTTTCACCCACGCCGCAGTCGGCCCGCTGGTACGCTCGAGCTATCACGCCGACCAACAAGCCCGCGATGGCGGCTTCTTCAACGGCTGATTTTCACAACCCCACCAGGACTCACATTGGCCAAGCCGAATTACTCCTACGAAAAACGCCAGAAGGAACTCGCCAAGCAACGCAAGAAGCAGGAGAAGCTGCAGCGCAAGGCCCACAAGCCGGATGGCTCACCGGACGCCGCCCATGGGCATGATGCTGAATCGAGCAGCGGTGCTGCGACCGATCACGGCTCCGCTTCCGACGCTTCGGAATCCGGATCTTCGACCTGAAGTCGTCATGCGGCGGACCGCGCTTTGCGCGCGGGCACGCGCCGCCCGCCGCCACCTTCAGTCGAGCTCTTCGTACAGCGGCAGGGTGAGGAATTCCATGAAATCCTTGCCCGTGGCCATGCGCTCGAAAATCTGCGCCGCCTTGCCGAACTGACCTTCCGCACCGCTGGCCTCGACCTTCGCCAGCTCTTCGGGAATCAACCCGCGCACCAGATCCGCCGTGACCTTGCGGCCATCGGTCAACACGCCCTTGGGGCTTTGAATCCACTGCCACACCTGGCTGCGGGAGATTTCGGCAGTCGCTGCGTCTTCCATCAGGTTGTGGATGGGCACGGCGCCGCTGCCCGACAGCCACGCGCCGAGGTAATGGATGCCGACGTTGATGTTGTTGCGCAGACCCGTTTCGGTGATGGGCGTCTCGGGCCGGAAGTCCAGCAGGTCGGCGGCGGCCACCGCCACGTCTTCGCGGGTCTTGTCGATCTGGTTCGGCCTGTCGCCGAGCACGGCGACGAATTCTTCCATGGCCGACGCCACCAGTCCGGGATGGGCGACCCAGCCACCGTCGTAACCGTCGGTGGCGTCGCGGCGCTTGTCCAGGCGTATGCCCTCCATCGCCTTGGCGTTTTTCTCCGGATCGTTCTTGATGGGAATGAGCGCGCTCATGCCGCCGATGGCGGGTGCGCGCCGCTTGTGACAGGTCTTGAGCAGCAGCAGGGCATAGGCACGCATGAACGGCACGTTCATGGTGATCTGGCCGCGTTCGGCGAGGCAGAAGTCGCGGTCCACCTTGAATTTCTTGATGGCACTGAAGATGTAATCCCAGCGCCCGGCGTTCAAGCCGGCGCTGTGCTCGCGCAGTTCGTACAGAATTTCGTCCATCTCGAACGCCGCGAGTATGGTTTCCACCAGAACCGTGGCCTTGATCGTGCCTTGCGGCAGGCCCAGGGCGTCTTGCGCCAGCACGAAGACGTCGTTCCACAGCCGCGCCTCCAGATGGCTTTCCAGCTTCGGCAAATACACAAACGGGCCGGCGCCACGCGCGAGTTCCTTCGCGTTGTGGAACAGGAACAGGCCGCAGTCGAACAGGCCGCCGCTCACCCGCTGGCCGTCCACCAGCATGTGTTTTTCGTCCAGATGCCAGCCCCGCGGGCGGACCTGCAGCGTGGCCACGGTGTCGTTCAGTTTGTAGGTCTTGCCGTTCTGCTCCAGCACGATGCTGCGGCGGATGGCCTCGCTCAGGTTGATCTGCCCCTGGATCTGGTTGTCCCAGTTCGGTGTGTTGGCATCTTCGAAATCGGCCATGTAGCTGTCGGCGCCTGAATTGAAGGCGTTGATGACCATCTTGCGATCCACCGGGCCGGTGATTTCCACACGGCGGCGCTGCAAGGCGGGGGGCAGGGGCGCGATGGTCCAGGCACCCTCGCGGATGGCGCGGGTCTCAGGCAGAAAATCGGGCCTCTCGCCAGCATCCAGGCGCGCCGTCCGCACCTTGCGCGCGTTCAGCAATGCCTGGCGCCGTGGCTCGAAGGCCCGGTGCAAGGTGGCGACGAAAGCCAGCGCCTCGGGGCTGAGCACGACGTCGAAGGCTGGGTTGTGAGGGGCGTCGATGCGGATGCCCTGCGGCAGATCATTGGCTTTCATGCGAATCTCCTGGGTGGGGTTAGGTGTTTTATGTTGCGATGCGGAAAACGGTGATGCTGGTCGTCTCGCGCGCTAGATCGGGGCATCACCAGCGTCAAAAGGAGACAGAACGGCGTAAGACGGCCCAGTTGCGGCAGCGCTATGTTGCATTGCAAAGTTTAAGTTGATTTGGCGCCATGACCAGCGTCGTGGCGTAAGTCACTATTGACTTTGATAGGGGTAATAATGCCGAATATTGAGTCTAGTACCCAACTCAAGCACAGCGCCGGCCAGATTTGGGCAGGCTCAAGAGGCCGACATGGACCGACTCAAGCAGATTGAAACGTTCGTCGCCGTGGCGGGCCGCGGCAGTCTTACGGCAGCAGCCAACGCCGAGGGCGTGGCACCGGCCATCATCGGGCGACGCATCGACGCGCTGGAAACGCGTCTCGGCGTCAAGCTCCTCGTGCGGACCACGCGGCGCATCAGCCTCACGCATGAGGGTGTCGCCTTTCTGGAAGATTGCCACCGCCTGCTGGCCGATCTGCAAAGCGCCGAGGCCAGTGTGACCGCGGGCGGGGTCAAAGCCAGCGGACATCTGCGCATCACCGCGCCAGCCGGCTTCGGGCGCAAGCATGTGGCGCCGCTCGTGCCCGAATTCCGGCAGCGCAACCCGGACGTCACCCTGTCGCTGGACCTCACCGACCGCCTGGTCGATCTGGTCAACGAAGGCTACGACTGCGCCATACGCGTTGGCGCGCTGGCCGACTCCAGCCTGGTGAGCGTGCGCCTGGGGGAAAGCCGCCGCGCCTGCGTCGCGTCGCCGGACTACATTCGCCGCTTCGGGGCTCCGCAATCGCCGCAGGACTTGCAGCGCCACCGCTGCCTGACCTATTCCAGCGTGGCCAGCCAGCCGCGCGGCTGGGTGTTCCAACAGGCTGGCGAGTCTTTGCACCTGCGCCTGAGCGGCCCCCTCGATTGCACCGACGGCGCCGTCTTGCACCAGTGGTGCATCCAGGGGCACGGCCTGGCATGGCGCTCGATGTGGGAGGTCGGCGACGAACTGGCCACGGGCGGCCTGGTCGAGGTGCTGGCCGACTACGCCGCGCCACCGGTCGGCATTCATGTCGTGTTCGCCCAACGCAAGCACATGCCCTTGCGCCAGCGGCTGTGGATCGACTACCTGAAACAGTGCTTCGCCAACCCCGTGCTCTGGCCCTGGTCACAGGCGGACTCGAACAGGGCGCCGGCCGAGCCGGCCTGAAGCCCAGGCTGCCCGCCGTTACAGCCGCACACAGTCAGGCGTGCCAGCGTTGCCGATAATCGCGCCATCTCCGACACGGTCTTCCATCTCCTCTGCGCCCCATGCTCGGCCTGGCCGTCTCCTTCGTGTCCTATCCTTTTGCCGTCTGGTGGCTCAAGCGCCTGTTCGAGAACGTCGGCCTGGAAACCAACACCAAATTCCTCATTTTTTTGCTGGCCAGCGTGGTGTCCTGGGTGGCGGGCACGGCGGCTGCGCATCTCTGAGCCGGCGTGCCGCAGCCCCTCGGTTTGCCCACGCGGGTGGTCCAGGTTCGTCTGCGATGCCACCACGGCGGGCTCAGCCAGCGGCACGCGCAGCGCGGCGTGGCCGCGCGGCTTGCGCCGCGAGGTACAGGGCAAAGCTGAGCGAGGCGATCCAGGTGCTGGCGGGATAACCGATGTAGTACGCAGCCGCCAGGCCTGACCAGGTGAGCAGCAGTCCGAACACCATGGCCAGCAGCACGCCCCGCGCCATGCCGCGCGCCAAGGCCTGCGCCGCCGCTGCGGGGCCGATGAGGAAGGCAAAGATGAGCAGCGCGCCGATGACCGGGACGGCGATAGCCACCACCGCCGCCACCAGGGCGACGAACAGCAGGTCGAGCGCCCGTACCGGCACGCCACGCGCCCGCGCCGCTTCGGGGTTGAGGCTGGCGAAGGCCAATGGCCGGTAGATGGCCGCCAGCGCCAGCAGGCACGCCAGCGCCACTCCCAGCGACAGCCCGGCTTGAGCCGCCGTGATGCCGACGATGCTGCCGAACAGGATGCTCATGGCCGCCTGGGCATTGGCGGTGTAGAGGTTGAGGAACAGCACGCCCAGGCCGAGGGCGAACATCAACACCATGCCGATGCCGATGTCGCGCTCGCGCAGCCGGCTGCCCGCGAGTGCCAGGGCGAAGCCCGCCGCCAGGGTGAAGCCGAACAGGCCGAGGTAGGGGCTGACACCCAGCAGAATGGCACCCGCCGCGCCGGTGAAGCCGACATGCGACAGCGCATGCGCCGCAAACGCCTGGCGCCGCAAGGTGACGAAATAGCCCACGGCGGCGCAGGCCACGGCAATGCCGCTGCCGGCCAGCAGGGCGTGGCGCATGAAGCCGTATTCCAGGCCGAGGATCATGGACGCCCACCCGAGGTTTCCACGGCGCCGGGCCGGTTGCTTCGCACCCCGCCGTCCTGTTCTTGCGCAGGGAGGACGGCAGAGCCTTGAGGTGCCTGACCATACGGCTGACCGCGACTTTGACTGGGGGCGTGGTCGCCATGCGGTGACTCTTCGGGCATGAAGCCGCGTGCCGGGTGGATGAACACATAGCCGTCGTGCCGCGCCACCGCCATCGGCAGGCCGTAAAGCTCGGTGAGCGATGCGGCGTTGACCACCGCGTCCACCGTGCCGATGCGCCCGCGGCCGGCGGCGAGATACAACACCTGGTCCATCACCGGCAGCAGCGGGTTGATGTCGTGCGCACTGAGCATCACCGCCAGTTGCTGCGCATCGCACAGCCGCCGCACCAGCGCCAGAACGCCTTGCTGCGAACGCGGGTCGAGGTTGGACAGCGGCTCGTCCAGCAACAACAGGCTCACCGGGTTGACCAGCGCCTGGGCGATGCACACGCGCTGGCGCTCACCGCCCGAGAGCGCATCCATCGGTCGCGCCGCCAGATGCTGCGCCTCCACGCGGCGCAGCGCTTGTTGCGTGGCCTGGCGCCGCTCGGCGGCGTGGCGCAGGCCCAGTCCCCAGCGCTCGCCCTGCCAGGCAGCGGCGACGAAACTGGCCGCGTCGATGCGGCCAAATGCGCCCTCCGGCACCGTCTGCGCCACATAGCCGATGCGGGTGCGCGCTGTCGCCAGGGGTTGGCCAAGCAGCTCCAGGCTGCCGCCACCCACGGGCAGGATGCCGGCCAGGGTTTGCAACAACGTGGTCTTGCCCGAGCCATTGGTGCCGAACACGCCCACGAGCTGGCCGGGGGCCAGTGCCAGGTCCAGTGCGGTGATCACGGCCTGCTCGCCGTGCCGGCAGCGCAGGCCGCGTGCTTGCACGGCCCAGACGGCCGACGCACCCCTGTTCTCGCCCGCTTGGTTGTCGCCGATTTCTGCGGTGTCTGCCGCCATCCCAGCATGCGTATGGGCTGGTGCGTTCATCGCCCACCCTCGGCCAGTGTTTGCCGCACGGCGTGCAGGCTGCTCAGCAACCAGTCCGGGTAGTCCATTCCAGGCGGCGCGAATTCGCTCACGCCGACCCTGGGGATGCCGCTTTGGCGCGCGATGTCGCGCATGCGCACGGTCAGCGGGTCGCTCACCTGGCTGTTGTAAACCAGCAGGGCGACACGGTGCAGCCGCAGTTCGTCTTCATAGCGGGCCACCACGCGCGGCGCCGGTTCGGTGCCATTCATCACATTGAATTGGAACGTCTCACCCAGGCTGCGCCAGCCGAGTTGACGCAGCATGTAGCCATACACCGGCTCGGTCGCCAGCACCGCCAGGCCGGGATGCAGCGCGGCGAGTCGGCGCACCGCCCCGTCCACTTGACGCAGGCGCTGCTCGAAGGCCTGCAGATTGCGCTTGAAGTCGGCCGCATGGGTCGGGTCGGCCTGCTGCAGCAGATTGGCCAGGCGCCGCGCCACCAGCGCGCCCACACGCGAGTCGTAGAACACATGCGGGTTCTGGTCGGACATCACCAGCGCGGGGTCGAGCGCTGCGGCGACGATCACCACCCGCCCGGGCGCCGGGTTGGCTGCGAGCATCTTGCGCATCCAGTCGTCGTAGCCCAGCCCGTTCATCACCACGATGGCGGCGTGCGCCACGTGGCGCGCCGTCTGCGGCGTGGCCTCGAACTGGTGCGGGTCGACATTGGGGTTCTGAATGATGCTGCTGACCTGCACATACGGCCCGCCGATGGCTTGGGCAATCGCTCCATACGTGCTCTCGGCTGCCACCACCGGGATCGGCGCAGCATGGACACCGGTGAGCGGCCATAGCGCAACAACCAGGGCGAGGCCAGCATAGCCACGGAGACGCCGGTGTATGGCACGCAGGGTTCGGGCAGGGATGGGGGGAAACCAGTTCATGTCGATTGTGGATGGAATGGATGCACGCGCTGACGGGCATATGCCGCCACTTGCTCGACGGTGTTGCAGCCGTCGGCGCCGTTGGAAATCCGCCGGAGCGCGAGCGGCTGCATCAGCCCTGGTCTTGCCGCCGGCATTGTGGGCACAGCCCCTCCAGCACAATGTCGTGGTCGGTCACGCGGTAGCCGGTGCTTTGCTCCAGCGCCCCCAGACCCAGGCCTGTCGCCAGGCAGGGCACCGGTGTCATGGCGTCACAGGTGGTGCAATGCAAATGGTCGTGATGCGGACCGTACAGCTCGTAGCGCGCTGACGCCGCGTGCAACTGCACCTTGCGCAGCGCCTTGTCGGCCAGCAAACGCTCGACGGCACGAAACACCGACGAGAAGTCGGCCCGCAGGCCCTGGGCGGCAAGGTCGGCATGGATCTGCTCCAGCGTCCAGGCGTGGCGCGACGCGGCGCGCATGAGCGTGAGAATCGCGGCGGATAGGTGCGAAGGGCGTGCCATGGCCACATGATGCCGCCGACCAACCCAATAACGCAAGTGATTTGCGTAATGATCGGGACATGCCGAGTTCCGATCTCAGCGTCCGCGCTGATGCTGGTCGAGCAGATGTTCGCGCCACACGGCCAGGATGTCGCTGCGGGTCAGCATGCCGACCAGGCGGCCTGAGCCGTCTTGCGCCGTCACAGGCAGGCGGCCAATGTCGTGAACCGCGAGCTTGCGCATGGCCTCGGCCAGGGTGGCGTCCTCGCGCACGATCACGGCCGGCTGCCGCACCAGGCTGCCCATGACTTGACTGGGGTCGACCCCGGCGTTGAACAAATCCTTGCGTGTGAGCACGCCCAGCAACGCACCCCCAGCGCCGAGCACGGGATAGCCAAGATGGCGGCTGCCGGGGGCGTCGGTGTCCAGCCAGGCGCGCACTTCGCCGACTTGCTGCGTCGCCTGCAGGGCCACCGGGGCCCGACTGGCATAGTCGCGCACACGGGCTTGGGCCAGCGGGTCGGCCTGGTAGGTGTCGGGCACCTGCACACCGCGGCGGATGATTTTCTCGGTCATGATGGTCTGGCGCATCAACAGGCTGGACACCAGGAAAGCCGTGCCGCAGCCGATCAGCAGCGGTAGCAACCCGGGTAGTTGCCAGGTGGTTTCCAGCGCGAACACCACCGACATGAACAGCGCCCGTGACGAGCCGGCGAAAATCGCCGCCATGCCGACCAGCGCGGCCAGATTCGGGCTCAGTCCGAGTTGGGGAAAGAGCAGGGCCGTGGCATGGCCGAGTGCGGCGCCGAGACAGGCTCCCACGGTCATGAGCGGTGCCAGCGTGCCGCCTGATGTGCCGCTGCCCAGCGCGAGCGTCCACGACACCAACTTGGCCGCGCCCAGCAACCACAGCGCCGGGCCGACCAGGCCGCCGGACAGGGCTTCCGTGATGTTGTCGTAGCCCACCCCCAGGGTGCGCGGCTGCCACCAGCCGATCAGGCCCACGGCCACGGCGCCGAGTGCTGGCCACCACATCCAGTGAATGGGCAGGTGGTCGAAGGCATCCTCCACCGCATACACCGCGCGGGTGACGAGCACCGCCACCAGCCCCACCACCACACCCAGCGGGATGCAGGCCAGCAAAGCCGGCCCATGCGGCCAGGCCAGAGCCGGCATGGGAAAAAATGGCATGAAGCCGACAAACAGCGTGCGAACGCCAGCAGCCGTGGCACAGGCGGCCAGCACCGGCAACAGGGATGCGGGGCGGAACTCGAACAAGAGCAGTTCGATAGCCAGCATCACCGCGGCCAGCGGCGTGCCGAACACGGCGCTCATGCCGGCCGCGGCCCCGGCGGCCAGCAGCGTCTTGCGCTCGCCAGGGGTGATGTGGACCCATTGCCCGACCACCGAACCGAGCGCGCCGCCCGTGGCGATGATGGGTCCTTCCGCGCCGAAGGGCCCACCGGTGCCGATGGAGATGGCAGCCGACAGCGGCTTGAGAAACAACACACGCAGTGGGATGCGGCTGCGGTTGGTGAGAATTTGCTCCATCGCTTCGGGAATGCCATGACCGCGGATGGCCGGCGAGCCGTAGCGCGCCATGACGCCGATGACGAGCGCGCCGATCACCGGCACCGCAATCACCCAGGCCCCCAGCGCGTTGTGCGCCGGATCCGCCAGCGTCCAGCCGATACGGCCCTGAAAGCTGAGATGGGTGATAAGCCCGATGAGGGCCAGCAGCGCCTGCGCGACGAGGGCGGCAGCCGCACCAATCCCCAGCGCCAGCAGACCGATGAACAGGGTGCGGCGGTTGACGCCGCCGGGGTCAGGGCCTGCGTGCGCGGCCTGCAACAACGACCCCAGCGAGGGGGCCAGGGGCAGGGATTGCGGTTGCTGGGGCGGTGAGGTGGGCATGGAACGCGTGGAGAGGCGGGATGGGCGACGGACCATGGCGCGCGCTGCGC
This sequence comes from Pseudomonadota bacterium, assembly GCA_021783435.1. Next base: position 27,311 of record JAJXUC010000019.1, read on the forward strand.
TGCCGTCGCACCCATCGAGCCTTGATCGGCCCGTGGATCGGGATGCGGCCGGATGCGGCTTGCCGGATCGCGCACCATAACGATGCACAGAATACGCAATGCCTCGACATGGTGATGTATCGGAATGCTGCAACAGCACTCCGGGCGGGCTGGCGGCTTGGACGCGAGCCATGTTGGTGTGTTGCTGCCCCATCTTGTCGCCGACTATGCTTGGCCCATGCGACCAACCCCCGAGGCACCACTCCCATGCCCATGTCCCCACCCGCCAGCGCCGGCTCATCCTTGAGCCAACTGCCCCGCCCCGACATCCGCGTCGGCGATGAATGGCTGTTTCTGACCCGGACCCTGGACGACAGCGACAAGCAGGACGCGGGGCTGTTGATCCGTAGCCGCGTGGTGGACTTGCTGCCCGACGGACAGATCCACATGGACGTGAACAACGGTGACAAGGCCGACGGCACCTGGCTCAAAAGCATCTACGACAACCAGTTCGACCTGCTGTCGCGCGAACTCGCCCCTGGTGAACCCATCCTTTACAAGCCGGCGTTTCCGCAATTCAAGTTCCCCATGTCCAGCGGCGAAGCCTGGGATGAGGTCGTCACCCAGAGCCAGCCCGAATGGTGGCAGGAGTCGCAGATCGGCGTGCGGGTGCAGGTGCAGGCCAGCGAGGAAGTCAGCGTGCCTGCCGGCCACTTTGTCACCATCCGCCTGCACGGGGTCTACACCACGCCCAACGCCACGGTCACCAGCCGGTATTGGTATGCGCCTGCGGCCGGCCGCTCGGTCAAGGGCATCGAGACCACGGTGGACAAGGCGACCCAGTCCAGCGTGAGCACCCAGTACGAACTGCAGCAACTCAACCGCTTGCGTCAGGTGTGAGGCCAGGCCCGGCGCCGGGCTGGCGCGCCGCGGGGGTTTGCGACAATACCCCCATGACCGCCATCGCCAACGACACCTTCCTGCGCGCCCTGTTGCGCCAACCCACCGACTACACCCCCATCTGGCTGATGCGCCAAGCCGGGCGTTACCTGCCGGAGTACAACGCCACCCGCACGCGCGCCGGCAGTTTCCTGGGACTGGCGCAGAACCCCGATTTCGCCACCGAAGTCACGCTGCAACCGCTGGACCGCTATCCGCTGGACGCGGCCATCCTGTTCTCGGACATCCTCACCGTGCCCGACGCCATGGGCCTGGAGCTGCGCTTCGAGGCCGGCGAAGGGCCCCGCTTCGAGCGCCCGCTGCGCACCGAGGCCGACATCCTCGCCCTGCGCGCCCCTGACCTGAACCTGCTGCGCTACGTGTTCGACGCCGTGGCGCAGATTCGCCGCGCCCTGGTGCAAAACGGCACCCAGCGCGTGCCGCTGATCGGCTTTTCCGGCAGCCCCTGGACCCTGGCCTGCTACATGGTCGAAGGCCGCGGCAGCGACGACTGGCGCGCCACCAAGACCCTGCTGTATTCGCGCCCGGACCTGATGCACCGCATCCTGGCGGTCAACGCCGACGCCGTGGCCGCCTATCTGAACGCCCAGATCGACGCCGGGGCGCAAGCCGCGATGCTGTTCGACTCCTGGGGCGGAGCCTTGGCCGACGGCGCGTTCCAGGAATTTTCCCTGGCGTACAGCCAGCGCGTCATCGCTCAACTCAAGCGCGAGCATGAAGGCCGCAAAGTGCCGGTGATCCTGTTCACCAAGGGCGGTGGGGCCTGGCTCCAGGCCATGAGCCACAGCGGCGCCGACGCCCTGGGACTGGACTGGACCGTGAGCCTCGGCGCTGCGCGAGCGCAGGTCGGCCAGCGCGTTGCGCTGCAGGGCAACCTCGACCCCAACATCCTGTTCGCACCCCCGCAAAAAGTGGCCGAGCAGGCGCGCGCCGTGCTCGACAGCTTCGGCACCATAGGCCCGGGCGAAGCCGTGGGCCATGTGTTCAATCTGGGGCACGGCATTTCGCAGTTCACGCCACCCGAGCATGTCAGCGCCCTCGTCGAGGCCGTGCACAGCCACAGCCGCACGCTGCGCCGTTGAGCCGACGGGCTGGTCGGCGGCGCTCCGTTGAAGGGCCTGCCGGCCCATTCGCGGTCGGGTCTTGCGGCCGGGTTTTGCGGTAAATGTCACGCCGATGCCAGCCACGATGTCAAGATCGGTGCGTTCTTATGCACAATTTTCGATACCATGCAGCGCAGCAAACAAATCACAGGCGAAACTTGAAGTTACATCAGTTAAGTTATTGATTATTCAAGATTATTGTCACCAAAAATAGCGCCGCCTGAATTTGCCCACAAATTTATCCACAACCCGGAGATGCGGCAGGACACGGACTATTCACAAAGTTATGCACAGCATGGCTTGACAAGTTCTCAAACCTCCGGGGCCCCGAAAAGACTTTGCGCCGCATGCGAGTCAACACTCACTTAACCGCGGCCCCTGACCTCGAGTTTCGTGGTTAACCCTGGTGCCGAACCGCCGCCCGACCCTCGCCTCCGCCTCGCCATGACCCTGCATCGCATTGCGGTGGACGCCCCACTTTGGGATGCGCTGGACTACCTCCATGCGGGGACGTTGCCGCGCGGCTGCCTGGTGCGGGTGCCGCTCGGGCGGCAAAACGTCTTGGGCGTGGTGCTGGGCCCTGCCGAGAACAGCACGGCGCCCGAGGCGTCGCTGCGCGCCGTGAACGAGGTCGTGTCTGCCGTGCCCGCGCTGGATGCCCCCTGGCTGGATTTGCTGCTGTTCGCCGCGACCTATTACCAACGCCCCCTCGGCGAACTCATGGCCGCCGCCCTGCCCACCTGGCTGCGCCACCACAGCGCTGCTGCGGCCGCCAAACGCGTGCTCACCGGGCATCAGCGGCGCGAACCTCAGGCATTTCGCCTCACGCCGGCGGGCGGCGCGGAACTGGCGCAGCAACTGTCCCCGCGCCATGTGGCCTTGTGGCGCTTGGCCGCAGCGCTGGGGCTCAAGCCCCTTCAAGCCACCGGCGCCCCGAATGCGGCATCAACACAGGCCATCATCCAGCAGGATGCCGCGCCCCCGCCGCTGGAACTCGACGCGGCGCGCAGGCTGCACCCCAAGGCCGCCGCCCTGCTGCGCGACTGGGTCGTGCAGGGCTGGGTGGACGCGGTACCGGACGCCCCCCAAGGCCGGGTCCGAAACCTTGTGCACAGCACGTTGCAGCAAGCCTCTCCGCCCCCTGTTCTACAAGCGGCACAGCAAGCCGCGGTCGATGCCATCTGCGTGGCCCAGGGCTATGCGCCGTTCCTGCTGTTCGGCGTCACCGGCAGCGGCAAGACGGAGGTGTATTTGCAACTCGTCGCGCATGTTCTGGCGCAAAACCCGCAGGCGCAGGTGCTGGTGCTCACGCCCGAGATCAACCTCACACCGCAGTTGGTGCAGCGCTTTGCCGAACGTTTTCCCGGCGAACAGCTTGCGGTGCTGCACAGCGGCCTGGCCGAGGCCGAGCGCTTTGACCACTGGTTCGCCGCCCACAGCGGCGCGGCGCGCATCGTTCTGGGCACGAGGCTGGCGGCACTGGCCTCGCTGCCCCAACTGGCGCTGTTGGTGGTGGACGAGGAGCACGACGCCTCCTACAAGCAGCAGGAAGGCGCGCGCTACTCGGCGCGCGACCTGGCGGTGTGGCGTGCGCGGCAACGCGGCATCGCCGTGGTGCTGGGATCAGCGACGCCTTCGCTCGAGAGCTGGCGCGCGGCGCAGCGTGGCCGTTACCGCCTGCTGGAACTGCCCGGACGCGCCAGCGGCAGCCTGCCGGCGGTACGCCTGCTGCACGCCGGCCAGGATCCGCTGCTGCGTCAGGGCGGACTCATCGGCCAGGTGCTGTTCGATGCGATCGGGCAGCGCCTGGCGCGCGGCGAGCAAAGCCTGTTGTTCCTCAACCGCCGTGGTTACGCGCCGGTGATCCGCTGCCCGGATTGCGGCTGGCTGAGCGACTGTCCGCATTGCGACGCCCACCTCGTCTACCACCGCACCGACCGCAGCCTGCGCTGCCACCACTGCGGCCACCGCGCCGCCGTGCCCCGCGCCTGCCCCGATTGCGGCAGCCTCGATCTGCAACCGCTGGGGCGCGGCACGCAGCGCGTGGAGGAAGCGTTGGCCGTGCTGTTCCCGCAAGCGCGCATCGCCCGCATCGACGCCGACACCGCGCGGCGCAAGGGGGCGGCACAGGCCGGCTTCGCGCAGATGCACGCGGGCGAAGTGGACATTCTGGTCGGCACGCAGATGATCACCAAGGGCCACGACTTCCAGCGCGTCACCCTGGTGGCCGCGCTCAACCCCGACGCCGGCTTGTTCACCCACGATCTGCGCGGCCCCGAGCGCCTGTTCGCCCAACTGATGCAGGCCGCCGGCCGCGCCGGCCGCGCCGGCGCCCCCCTGGCGGACATCGCCGGCCACGCCATGGCCCCGTCGTCAGCCCCGGAGATGCTGGTGCAGACCGCTTACCCCGAACATGGGCTCTACCGTGCCCTGGTGGCGCATGACTATCCGGGTTTTGCCGCGCAGGAGCTGCAGGAGCGCATGCATGGAGGCATGCCACCGTTCAGCCACCAGGCGCTGCTGCGCGCCGAACACAAGAAGCCCGACGTGCTCGACGCGTTTCTGGCGCAAGCCATCGAGCTTGCAGCGGCAATCTCCGGGCCCCTTGCACGCGGCTTGATGGTCTACCCTCCGGTACCCGCCAGTCTGGCACGGGTTGCGAACGTGCACCGCCAGCATGTGCTGGTGGAAGGCGGCAACCGCGCCGGCCTGCAGGAGTTTCTCCAGCATTGGCGCAGCGCCTTGCAACATGCCAAGGCCCGTGTCCGCTGGGCCATCGACGTCGACCCGACCGAGTTCTGACGGCGGCGGCTCGCCCCATCGCCGGCGCCGGGCTGGCGGCAACTGGATGCAAGGGCCACGAACGGCAGGCACAATCAGGCAGCAAGCTGCCGGCCTGGTCGGATGGCCAGCCGGCATGTTCCCTGCCTGATCCGGACTGGCCTGCTTTTTGCAAGCTCGTTGGGACCATTCCCGGATTCCCCGAAAGCTGGTCACGAGCGAACCATGCCTGACTTCGACGAAATGCACGCGGCCGATGGCGCCGTGCGACCCCATTACGCCGGCTATGACCAGTGGCTCGGAGCGCAGCCGCCGCTGGCGATGCAGGCCAAGCGCGAGGAGGCGGAGCTGATCTTTCGCCGCGTCGGCATCACCTTCGCGGTGTATGGCGACGACGCCGGCACCGAGCGCCTCATCCCCTTCGATCTGATTCCGCGCATCATCCCGGCGCACGAGTGGCGCCACCTGGAAGCCGGGCTGAAGCAGCGCGTGGCGGCGCTCAACCGCTTTTTGCACGACATCTACCACGACCAGGACATCCTGCGCGCCGGCGTCATCCCCGCCGAGCAGGTGCTGGGCAACGCGCAGTACCGGCCGCAGATGCGGGGCATCACCCTGCCGCAGCAGGTCTATGCGCAGATTGCCGGGGTGGACATCGTGCGCGCCGCCAACGCCCAGGGCGAAGGCGAGTTCTATGTGCTGGAAGACAATCTGCGCGTGCCCTCGGGAGTGAGCTACATGCTGGAAAACCGGCGCATGATGATGCGCCTATTCCCCGGCCTGTTCGCCCGCCACCCGGTGGCTCCGGTGGCCCATTACCCCGACCTGCTGCTGGAAAAACTGCGCGCCGTGGCGCCGCCCGCGGTCAACGACCCCACCGTGGTGGTGCTCACGCCGGGCATGTACAACTCGGCCTACTTCGAGCATGCCTTTCTGGCGCAGCAAATGGGCATCGAGCTGGTGGAAGGCAAGGATCTGTACGTGGAGGACGACTTCGTCTACATGCGCACCACGCAGGGGCCGCAGCGGGTGGACGTGATCTACCGCCGCATCGACGACGACTTCCTCGACCCGCAAGCCTTCCGCGCCGACTCCGCCATCGGCTGCACTGGGCTGATGGCGGCCTACCGCGCCGGCAACGTCAATCTGGCCAACGCCATCGGCACCGGCGTGGCCGACGACAAATCCATCTACCCCTACGTACCGGCGATGATCGCGTTCTATCTCGGCGAAAAACCCCTGCTCAACAACGTGCCCACCCACCAGTGCCGCGAGGCCGACGGTCTGGGCTACGTGCTGGCACATCTGCCCGAGCTGGTGGTCAAGGAGGTGCATGGCGCCGGCGGCTACGGCATGCTGGTGGGCCCGGCGGCGAGCCAGGCCGAGCTGGCCGATTTCGCCGCCAGGCTCAAGGCCCACCCCGAGCGCTACATCGCCCAGCCGACGCTGGCGCTGTCCACCTGCCCCATCTTCGTCGAGGTCGGCATCGCGCCGCGCCACATCGACCTGCGGCCGTTCGTGTTGTCGGGAAAAACGGTCTCGCTGGTGCCCGGCGGCCTCACCCGCGTGGCGCTGGCCGAAGGGTCTCTGGTGGTCAATTCTTCCCAGGGCGGTGGCACCAAGGACACCTGGGTCCTGGAGCGCTGAATGCTGAGCCGCACTGCCGATCATCTGTTCTGGATGGCCCGCTACACCGAGCGCGCCGAAAACACCGCGCGCATGCTCGACGTGCAGCACCAGGCCGCGCTCCTGCCCCAGCCCGACGCCGGCAGCGCCGCCGCGGCGCGCTCGGCGGAGCATCTCGACTGGCAAGGCCTGCTGGGCATCTCCGAGCTGACCGAGGCTTACACCGCGCGTCACGGTGACATCGAAGCCGGCAAGGTGCTGGACTTCATGGTCAGCGACATGGGCAATCTCTCGTCCATCCAGAGCTGTTTGCGCGCGGCGCGCGAAAACGCCCGCGCGGTGCGCGGCGCCATCACCACCGAGGTGTGGGAAACCATCAACCAGACCTGGCTGGAATCGTGGCGGCTGCTGGCAGACGGCCGCTTCGAGCGCGACCCGGCCGAGTACTTCGAGTGGGTGAAAAACCGCTCGCATCTCTCGCGCGGCGTCACCTCCGGCACCATGCTGCAGGACGAGGCGTTTCACTTCCTGCGCATCGGCACCTTTCTGGAGCGCGCCGACAACACCGCGCGCCTGCTGGATGTGAAGTTCCACGCGCTGCAAGCCGAATTCCACGGCTCGGCCAACGGCAGGCTGCAGGAATACGACTTCTATTACTGGTCGAGCGTGCTGCGCTCGGTCTCGGGTTTCGAGGTGTACCGCAAGGTCTACCGCGACGTCATCACCCCCGAGCGCGTGGCCGAGTTGCTCATTTTGCGGCCCGACATGCCGCGCTCACTCGCCGCCTGCCTGCTGGAAGGCACGGTGCATTTGCGCGCCGTGGCCAACCGCGGCTCGCAGGAAACCCTGCGCCGTGCCGGCCTGCTCAACGCCGAGCTGCAATACGGCCAGGTGGCCGAAATCATGGCCACCGGCCTGCACGCCTGGCTCACCCGGTTTCTCGAACGCATCAACGACCTGGGCAACAGCATCAGCCAGGACTTTCTGGTGGCCTCCTGAGCGCGCCCGACATCCCCACACATGCCGCTGCGATGATCCTCGACCCGCCGTCGCCGCCAGTCGCACGCCCCCTGTCTCGCAACATCCCTTTCCGCCGCCTTCACGCGTTCGCCGCCCCAAGTCCACAGGTGCCTCCATGGCCATCCACGTCGCCTTAAGCCACATCACCACCTACCGCTTCGACCGGCCTGTCAACCTCTCCCCTCATGTGGTACGCCTGCGCCCGGCGCCGCATTGCCGCACACCCATCCTGTCGTTCAGCCAGCGGGTCGAGCCGGACGAGCATTTCGTCAACTGGCTGCAGGATCCGTTCGCCAACTACCAGGCGCGGCTGGTGTTCCCCGAGAAGACACAACTGCTGCAGATCGCCGTCGACCTGGTGGCCGAGATGTCGGTCTACAACCCCTTCGACTTTTTTCTCGAACCCGAGGCTGCCGAGTTCCCCTTCCGCTATGCGCCCGAACTGCAGGAGGAGCTGGCGCCTTACCTGCAGACCGGCCCCCGCACCCCCAGGCTGGCGGCGCTGCTCGACAGCATCGACCTGAGCCAGCCGCAGCGCACGCAGGACTTCATCGTCGACATCAACCGCCGTCTGCAGCGCGACATCAGCTACCTCATCCGCATGGAGCCCGGGGTGCAGACGCCCGAGCAGACCCTCGAACTCGCCTGCGGCTCCTGCCGCGACACCGGCTGGCTGCTGGTGCAGGTGCTGCGGCATCTGGGCCTGGCGGCGCGCTTCGTCTCCGGCTATCTCATCCAGCTCACGCCCGACGTCAAGGCGCTCGACGGCCCCAGCGGCGCCACGTCCGACTTCACCGACCTGCACGCCTGGTGCGAGGTGTTCCTGCCCGGTGCCGGCTGGATCGGCCTCGACCCCACCTCCGGCCTGCTCACCGGCGAAGGCCACATCCCGCTGGCCTGCAGCCCGTCGCCCTCCAGCGCCGCGCCGGTGGAAGGGCTGGTGGACGCATGCGAGGTCGACTTCAGCCACCACATGGCCGTGACGCGGGTGTACGAGTCGCCGCGCGTCACCAAGCCCTACAACGACGACCAGTGGCAGGCCGTGCTGACCCTGGGCGAAGTGGTCGACCAGCAGCTCAGGAACGGCGACGTGCGCCTGACCCAGGGCGGCGAACCCACCTTCGTCGCCATCACCGACCGCGACGCGCCGGAGTGGAACACCGACGCGCAAGGCCCCACCAAACGCGGCTACGCCGGCGAGCTGATCCACCGCCTCATCTCCCGCTACGGCCCTGGCGGCTTTTTGCACTTCGGCCAGGGCAAGTGGTATCCGGGCGAGCAACTGCCGCGCTGGGCGCTGTCGGCCGTGTGGCGGCGCGACGGCCAGCCCTGCTGGCACGATGCGTCGCTGTTCGCCGACGAGCGCCAGGGCGGCCAGGCCACCCTGGCGGACGCCCACACCTTCATGCTCGCCCTGGTGGATGCGCTCGGCGTGAACCCGTCGCATGTGCAGCCCGGCTATGAAGACGCCTGGTACTACCTGTGGCGCGAGCGTCGCCTGCCGGTGAACGTCGACCCCTTCGACGCGCGGGTGGAGGACGAACTGGAACGCAAGCGCCTGCACCGCGTGTTCGAGCAGGGCCTGCGCACGCCCACCGGCTACGCCTTGCCGCTGCGGCGCGACGCCGCCAGCGCAGGAGCTTCCCCAGGCCTCGGGGCGGCCAACGGCGTCGCCCTGCGCGGGCCGCACTGGGTCTCCGGCCCCTGGTTTTTCCGCGACGAGCGCATGTATCTGTTCCCCGGCGACTCGGCCATGGGCTGGCGTCTGCCGCTGGACTCGCTGCCCTGGGCGACTGCCGGCGACCGCCAGGCCGACTTCACCCCAGACCCGTTCGCGCCGCGCCGGCCGCTGCCCGACGCCGCGCCGCCGCGCCGCCAATTCGGCCCCGGCAGCGGTTGGGACGCGCACCGCACCGGGGACGGTTTCGCCCAAGACGGCACGGTCGCGGTGCAGAAGCAGGAGCGCGGCGCACCAGCAGGGGGCGCAGGCAGGCCGGCGGCGGCGTCCACCGGCACGGCCGCCGCGGTCGAACTGCCGCCGGCCCGGTTCACCTCCGCCGCCAGCACCGTGCGCACCGCGCTGTGCGTGCAGGCGCGCGGGGGCATTCTCTATGTGTTCATGCCGCCGCTGGCCGAGGTGGAAGACTATCTCGAACTGCTCGCCGCCATCGAGTCCACGGCGCAACGCCTGCAGGTCAAGCTGGTGCTCGAAGGCTACCCGCCGCCGCGCGACCCGCGCC
>JAJXUC010000147.1 GCA_021783435.1 Pseudomonadota bacterium
AGCCCGGACGCCGCGTGCGCCTCATCGTCGGCATCACCGGCGCCACCGGCGCCGTCTACGGCGTGCGCCTGCTGGAGCATCTGCGCCGCCTGGGCGGTGTGCACACGCATCTGGTGGTGAGCGCGGCCGGCTGGCTCAGCGTCAAGGCCGAGCTGGACCTGTCGCGGCGCGAGGTGGAGCTTCTCGCCGACGAGACGCACCCGATCGGCGACGTGGCGGCCAGCATCGCCAGCGGTTCGTTCCGCACCGACGGCATGGTGGTGGCACCGTGCTCGATGAAGTCGCTGGCGGCCATCGCCCATGGTTTGTCGGACAACCTGCTCACCCGCGCCGCCGACGTGTGCCTGAAGGAGCGCCGCCGCCTGGTGCTGCTGGCGCGCGAGGCGCCGCTGAATCTGGCCCACCTGCGCAACATGACCGCCGTGGCGGAAATGGGCGGCACCATCTTCCCGCCGCTGCCCGCGTTCTACCAACGTCCGCAAAGCATCACCGAGATGGTGGACCACACCCTGGGCCGCGTGCTGGAGCAGTTCGGCATCGGCCACGATCTGGCGCCGCCATGGCAGGGATGGCCGGCAGCCGACGCGGGCACCGCCGCCTGAGCCCGAGACCGCCCGCCAGCGTGCGCCCTGCGTCTCGCCCGCTACGACTCGCGGCCTGCCTGCCGCTCCTCGGCGCCCTGGCCGCCGCGCCGGCGAGGGCGCAGGCTCCGCCGCCGCAGGGGGGCGAATTCCAGATCGCCCCGTTCAATGCGCCGGTGCTGCCTTCACCGCGCCGATTGGGCCAGGGGCTGTCATGGTCGGGGCATCTGGACAGCGAAGCGGTGGCCGTCACGGCCGGCGGCCTGCGCCGCCAGCCCGCCAGCGACGCACTGCTGCAACTGGGCGGCAGCCTGGACACCGGCAAGGCCGGGCTGTGGCCCGGGGGCAAGCTGGACTTCAGCCTCATGGGCCTGGCGACGCAAGGCAACCTTCCGGCGCAGACCGGTGCGCTGCAAACCACCAGCAACGACTGGGCCGCCAACTTCCTGCGCGTCTACCAGCTGAGCTACCGCCAGGATCTCGGCCCCGGCTTCGTGCGCGCCGGCATCATGGACGTGAACTATGACTTCGCCACCGTGGGCCTGGCCGGACAGCTGCTCAACGCCTCGTTCGGCCCGCTGCCCACACTCACCGGCAATGCCGTCATCGCCACCTTCCCCACGCCCGGGCTGGGGTTGATGGGCGGCGCCGCGCTGGGCGACGGCTATGCGGCGCAGGCCGGGGTGTGGCAAGCCAATCCGCCAAGCTTTTCGCATGTCGCGTCCAGCGGCGCCCTCACGCTGCTGGAGGGCAGCAAAGGCGTGGGCACGATGGCGGACGGCCAGCCGCGCCAGTTGTTCAAACTGGGGCTGTGGCATATGCGTCAGAACGACCCGCTGCTGGGGCCGTCCACCGGCGGCGTCTACGTCATCGCCGAAACCCGCTGGAACGTGCGGACCGGACCGCGCTACGGCGCTTTCCTGCAACTGGGCGCGAGCGACGGCGAGGCCGACCCGGTGCCGCGCTACCTGGGCCTCGGCCTGCGCGTGGAACGGCCTTTCGCCAGCAGGCCGGACGACAGCCTGAGCCTGGGCCTGGCGCGTGCCAGCCTGCGCGGGCGGCCCCACGCGGAAACCGTGCTGGAACTGGACTACGCCTACAAATGGGCCGATGGCGTCTACCTGCAGCCCGACCTGCAACGCATCTGGCACGCCGACGGCACCGGCCCGGCCGCCACCGTGCTGACGCTGCGCCTGCACCTCGAGTACTGACGCGGGGGCGCGCTGCGCCCCCGCACGGCCAACCAGTGAGATAGGCCGCGCGCGAACCATCCCCGAAACCCGCACGCTGGCAGCCCTGGCGCGGCACTTCCCGCCTGACGGCCGCGCGGGCCTTGGCGAAACGATCCGGCTCGTGCAGAAAGTCACAAATATTGCCACGAATCCTTCACAAATCCTTCACTGGGCCATCACATGCGATCACTACGGTGGGGTCTACCGGTGCGCGAACACGGCAGGGGCCTGCCGCTGAACCAGCGCCGGTGCCCCCCACAGGAGAACCTGATCATGCGTAGACCCAGCCTTTTCTCGGTGACGGCCTTGAGCGCGATGCTGGCCTGGCACCCCATGCCCGCCAGCGCCGAGTCCGACACCCATACCGCCACGCCGATCGAGCATCTGATCGTCATCGTCGGCGAGAACCACAGCTTCGACAATCTGTTCGCCACCTACAAGCCCAAGCACGGCCAGACCGTGCACAACCTGCTGTCCGAAGGCATCGTCAACGCCGACGGCACGCCGGGGCCGAACTTCGGCAAGGCCGCCCAGTGGCAGGCCAGCGATACCGACGTGTATCGCCTCGACCCGACCAAGACCCAGCCCTACGCCACGCTGCCGCAACCCAACACCACCTACGCCAATGGCCAGCCCCCCGGCGTGCCGGACCAGCGCTTCCCGGCCAACCTGCCCAACGGCCCGTTCCAGATCACCAAGTACGTGCCGTACGACTCCTACACCGGCGACCCGGTGCACCGCTTCTTCCAGATGTGGCAACAGGTGGACAAGGGCCAGCATGACCTGTTCACCTGGGTGGCCCAGACCGTGGGCATCGGCGGCCAGAACGTGCCGCCCGCGACGCCGGCCGACACCTACCAGGGCGGCGTGCAGATGGGCTTCTACAACATGCACACCGGCGACGCGCCGTACTTCAAGCAGCTTGCGCGCGAATACGCCATCAGCGACAACTACCACCAGGCCATCATGGGCGGCACGGGCGCCAACTTCATCTCCATCGGCACCGCCGGGGACGCCGCGTTCTACAACACCAACGGCATGCCCGCCATGCCGCCGGCCAACCAGATCGAGAACCCCGATCCGATGCCGGGCACCAACAACTTCTACAAGCAAGATGGCTATGCGGGTGGCTCCTACGTCAACTGCGCGGACCCCGCGCAACCCGGCGTTTCGGCCATCATGAACTACCTGAACGCCCAGCCCAACAAGCCCTTCAACGGCGGCAACTGCGCGGCCGACACCTACTACCTGCTGAACAACTACGGCCCCGGCTACAACCCCGACGGCACGACCCGCCCGGTGGATGCGACCCACTTCAACGTGCCGCCGCAGACGATGCCGATGCTGGCGGACGCGATGACGGCCAAGGGCATCACCTGGAAGTGGTACAGCGGCGGCTGGAACAACGGCCATCCGACCAGCGAGTACTGCTCGATCTGCGACCCGTTCGTGTTCTCGAAATCGGTCATGACTTCGGCCCAGCGCAACAACCTGCAGGGCATGACCCAGTTCCAGTCCGACGTGAAGTACGGCACGCTGCCTGCGGTGGCTTTCGTGCGTCCGTATGAAAGCCAGGCCGGCCATCCCGCCGACTCCAACCCCTACCACTACGAGCAGTTCGTCAAGAGTGTGATCGACCAGGTCAAGAGCAACAAGAAGCTGTGGGCGCACACCGCCATCATGATCACCTTCGACGAAGGCGGCGGCTACTACGACTCGGGCTACATCCAGCCGATCGACTTCTTCGGCGACGGCACGCGCATCCCGATGATCGTGGTGTCGCCGTACTCGCGCGGCGGCGATGTCGACCACACCTACACCGACCACGCCTCCATCGCCAAGTTCATCGAGGCCAACTGGGACCTGTCGCCACTGACCAAGCGCAGCCGCGACAACCTGCCCAACCCGGTCCCGACCCCGGGCGATCCCTACGTGCCGCGCAACAAGCCCTCGATCGGCAACATGATGACCCTGTTCCACTTCGGCCACGGCGATGGTCATGAAGACGGCCATAGGGATGGGCATTCGAACGCGCTGGACGACTGATCTGACCCGGGGCCGCCCGGCCCCGGCCCGGCGTCGCGCGTGACGCGACACCAAGTCAAACTCGCATGAGAGCCGCGGCGGCCGGAGAATTCCGGCCGCCGTTTTTTATGGCTTGGCGCGATGGCCGTCTGCGCCAGACCCTAGGGCGGCAGCATGCCCGAACGTTGCAGAGGCATGGGGGTCTGTGGCGGCGCCACCTGCCCGGGCTGCGGGGCCGGCGCGGGCTGCGGCATGGGGCCATAGTCGCGCTGCGGGCGGCGCTCCGAGCGCGGGTTCCCGGGCTCGGCGCCGAACCCGGAACTGCGGTCTGGCACATAGAGGAACGCCGGAGGCCGGGGTGACTGTGGCGGTCTGGGCAGCGGCAGCATGCCGGCGCGTTCCAGCGGCATGAGGGTTTGCGGTGGCGCAGGCTCTGGGCCGGGCGGACGCTCGCGCCTGCGCTGCGGCGGCAGCACGCGCACCGCGCCGCCGAAACCATCGCGCAGGTCAGGCGGCGCGGTGGGGGGCCGCGTGGCCAGCACGGGCCGGCCGTTGTGCCCGGCGGGAGCCGGCACGGGACGGGCCCCGCCCAGCCAGCTGTTGGCACCGGGCTTGATGCGTGCCGCGTCGCCCACGTGCAGTGGCCCGGTCTGCGGCAAGCGCGCGCGCTGCATGACGCCTTGCACCGGCCGGCCTTGGGTGAAGGCGGCCAAAGGTACCGCGGTCAGCGCATGGGGTGGAAGCTGGCCGGGTTCGATCAGGTGTTGGACGTTGAAGCGGGTCGTCCCCGCATCGGCCTGCGGCGGGATCACCGTGCTCCGGTTCACCGCCACCAGATAAGCCGGGCTGGAGGTGTAGGACGGGCGGTAGAGCTGCCCGGGGCCGAGCGGAAACCAGGCCACGCCGGGCGCGCCCGACGTCAGCGTCAGGCTGAACGATACGCCCGGCACGCCGCCGACGAAGGCCACCAGCGCTGGAGCGTAGACCGCAGGTGCGGCGCGCGGCCCGGGCACCCAGCCCCAGGCCCCGCCGATCCAGGCCCAGCGGCCGTAGTGGAACGGCGCGAAGCCCCAGGGCTCGTCGGCGATCCAGGTCCAGCCCCAGGGCGCAACCCAGGCCCAGCGGCCGTCGCGATAAGGCGCCCAGCCCGAGCCCACGCGCGGGAACCACACCGGACCGTATTCGGCGCTGCGCACCCAGCCACCCCAGGCGCTCAGGCCCTGGTGGCCCGTGACCCAGGGCGACACGTAGGCTGCCGAGGCCGAGGCGTCGGCACGGGCGTCGAGCATCGCCACCCAGCGGTCGAAAGCGTCGGGCGGCGGGTGGTCCGTCGCCGCCGCAACCTGGAGATCGCTCCCGGCGAATTGCACCTGGCGCCCGCCCACCAGGGTGAAGGCCGCGCCCCCGACGCCATATGCGGTGCCGCTGCCTGCGCCCTGGGTCACCGTGGTGGAGTCATCCAGCGGGTTCACATCCAACCGCACCGAACCTGCGCTGTCCAGCACATAGGCGAGGTTGGGCGTATCGATCTCGACGTGCTGCCGTGGATCGAGCACGGGCACCTGGATCTCCAGCACACCCCGGGTCAGCATGAGCTGGGTTTGCGCCTCGCGCAGATCGAGCATGGTCAGTTCGGTGTCGGCGCCCAGGCGCACGGATTGCGGACCCGCTTCCAGATCGACGAGCCCGCCGGCACCGGACCAGACGTGGTCGCCGTTGGAAAGCGGCCAGTTCGTCTCGGCCTGCATCCAGCCCCCGGCGCTCGCGGGCCAGACGCTGGCGGCGCCCTGGAACCACGCCAGACGCGCGACGACGCTGGGCGGCACCGGCGCTTCGTCCGCCCAGGCGAGAGACGCCAGTCCGACGAGCGCGAGCACACACAAGACCATGCTCCATGCGGGTGACGGGGCGCGAGGGCGGGCAGGGCGATGGCGGTTCATGGTGCGCTCCTTGGCCGCAGGAAAATTTCCACGCGTGGACCCTCAACGCGGCGGAGGGCCATTTTTCCGACGGGCCTATGGATGTTTCCCAAATTCGTGTCAGTCCGAGCCTCTCCCCACCCCAACCCTCCCCATGCATGGGGAGGGGGTCAGCACCTCTCCAGCCTCGTGGGGGAGGTCGGGAGGGGGAGCTTCGTGTGCCGTTTCGAGTCTGTCGCCCATTCCGGAAATCTCAATATTTCCCACGCAGGCGGCAGGAATCCTTCAATTGTGAACCTGGAGGCGGCCCGTCACAATGCCGTCATGCAATGCATGGACACTCGGGTCTTAGGGGCTTTCCGGCCCTCCTGGATTCGGGCCTGCCGCGCTGCGCACAAGGCGTGCAGCCGGCGCGCCCAAGCCGGTTCCCAGTTTGCGAGCCTCATGAGCGATCCCGTCAAACATTCCGTGCTGTGCGTGTGCTTCGACACGTCCTGCACGGATTGCGGCGACCCGAACTCGCAACCCGTGCAGCCGGAGGAGGCCCTGCAGCGCCTGCGCGAGGGCGACGCCTGGGCTGCGCTGGCCATGAGTGGCCACGACACGCGCGAACTCACCACCTGGACCATGCGTCTGCGCCACCAACCCAGCGGCTGGCTTCCCGGCGTGGTCGCGCTGCTGCCCGACGTGGCCGCTCCCGGCGCGCTGGCGGCGCTGCGGTCCGGGGTCGATGCCGTGCTGCTCCAGGGCAGCACGGCGCCGCTGATCCGTGCCCAACTGGCCAGGCTGCGCGAGCGCGTGGCGCCGCAGCCCGATGGCTGGATGGTGCTCGACGACGCTCTGGCGCTGCAGGAGCAGACCCGGCAGCTGCGCGTGGGCATGCAGTCCGTCGAACTCGCGCCGCAACTCTTTCACCTGCTGTGGTCGCTCGCAGCGCAACGCGGCCACGTGATGAGCCCGCAGGCGCTGCGCCTGGCGATGGACATTCCGGCGCGCGCCCACCCCGACACCGTGCACACGGCCGTCGGCCGGCTGCGCCGCGCGCTGCGCCCGCACGGGCTGGACGCACGGCTGCAGACCGTGCATGGCGTGGGCTACCGCTGGGCGCAGGCGGGCGACGCCGGGCCCTTCGCGACGCCGGACTGAGACCGGCTCCGTGGCTTCGCACCCCATGCGTGCCGGCCTTGCTTGCGCATGGCATATGCCATGCGGCGCCGACACACTTCGACGCAGTTCAGTGCCCCTCGGACAGAACGCGGTCAGGTCTCTGTAACCCCGGCTTCACGCACCCCGACTTGAATGTGTGGCTTCGAACACCGATGGCGTTCGACCACCCCGCCACATCAAAAAGCCATTCCCGGAGGATCGCATGCAACACCCAGCCAACCGGCCCGCGTTCAAGCGGACCGTGCTCGCGCAGACCCTGCTCGCCGCCTTGCTTTCCGCACCGTTCGCCGCGGCCCAGGCCCAAAGCGCCGCGACCGATCTGGGCACCGTCCAGGCCGGTGGCCAGGGCGGGACGGCCCAAGCCCAAAGCACGGAATCGAAAAAACTCCAGCCCGAGCAAGTCTTCAAATCCGGGCAATCGACCAAGGTCCTGGGCAAATCCGAACTGCAGGCGGCCGGCCCAGTGGGCGGCAGCGCGCAGGCGCTGTCCCTTGCGCCCGGCGTCGGTGTCACGGGATACGGCGCCACCGGCTCGACGAAGAACTCCATCAGCGTCAATGGCCTCAAACAAGGCTGGGGCGGCTTCTCGAATGGTCAGATCGACAACGGCGCCCTCTCCGTCACCTTCGACGGAGTGCCGATGGTCAACCCATCGACAGGGCTGTGGGAATCGCCGCAAGTTCCCCAGCTCAGCCTGTTGCAGGGCATCGGGATCACCTATGGCCCGGGCGATCCCGAGGACCGCTGGTACAACAACATCGGCGGGCAAATTGCGTTCGTTCCCCTGCAACCGACCCCGCAGGCGGGAGGCTCGATTGGCTTGAGCGTGGGCAGCTATGGCGCAAGAAATCTCTCCTACAGCCTGAACACCGGAGCCCATGACGGCTGGTCCACGATCATCGCGGGCGGCACGGGCTCCTCCAACAGTTACAGAACCAGCGTCGATGGTTTTGACAACCGCAGCCAGAATTACGCATTTTTCCTGAAGACGCGCAAACAGCTCGACCAGGGCGATATGTCATTCGGCTTTTACCAGGCTCGCGGCACGGGATACCGGCCCGTGATGATTCCGGTCCAGCCCATCGCCGGCGTCACGCTGGACGGAACCGCGAACACCCCTCTTTACAGCCAGCCCACCTCCGGGTTTTACAGCGCGATTCCGGCCAATGTCTGGTACAAAATCGATACCAATAAAACCCGCCTGATCTACGGCAAATTCAACATTCAGGCAGACTCCAATCTCGCGATTCACAACTTGATTTGGTATAGGCTCGGCGAGCGCGTGCATGATCATTACAATAACTATGGCATGGGCAATCCCGGCAACCTGTTTGAACACAACAACCCGTCGACCACCACTTACGGAGACAAGCTTTGGGGCGACATCGCATTGCCCAATAACGTCATCAGCGTCGGCGGGTTTTTCCTGAAAAGCCACTACAATTCGCGCAACGCATTTTACAACCCGAATCCGCCTTATTTCGGAAGTCAGAGCGTTCCCAATGCCCATTACCGGAGCGACTATTGGGATCAAACCGATCTGGCGGTTTTCGCGCAGGACAAGATCAGCCCCCTTGCCAATCTGGACATCACGCCTGGAATCCGATTCATCAACGATCAGACCAATTATTATCCTGGCGCCCAGGCTGATTTTCCCCAGGCCTACGCCCTGTATCCGAACAACAACCAGGGCACGCTACCTGCCGCGAATGTGTCGCACCACGACACGGAGCCGTCAATCAGCGCCAACTATCGCCCGCTGGACTGGCTGGCATTCTTCGGAAATTACGCCGTTGCGTACAAGGAACCGCAGGTTGGCGGCGGTGGCGGCCTGTATCAGTCGACTCCGCCCATCTACAACCTGGAAAAGAGTCAGGATTATAACGTCGGCTTCAAGATCCACGTGAAGAATGGCGCCTATCTGCACAATTTCCTGCTCTCCGCATCCTATTATCACCTGCACTTCAGCAACCAGTACATCCCGCTCTTTGATTCGAACGGCAATTATCTTGGCGACGCCAATGGCGATTCCGTCTATAAAGGTGTGAACATCAGCGCGTCGGATGACGTGCTGTACAACTTGAATGTTTTTGCCAACCTCAATATCGAGAAGGCCGATTTCAACAACTACGTCACCGGCGGCGTCAGCTACAACGGACTTCCGGTCGCGAATGTGCCGAATCGCACGTTCAATATTGGCGCAACCTATCAATACTATCAATCCGGCGTGCTTTGGGAGCCGAAGGTTTGGTATCAATACGTCGGCGAACAAAACATGTTCGACAACGGACTGGGAGCGACAAGCAATCAAAAAATCCCGGGTTACGGACTTCTGAATATTGGGCTCGATGGCGTTGTGCCGACGCATCAGTCGATGGTCCATACCGTGCATTTCAGCATTGATGTCCTGAACGCGACCAACAAACAGTACAACCCGTTCGAGTTCGTCACCG
>JAJXUC010000148.1 GCA_021783435.1 Pseudomonadota bacterium
TGATGCGCTGCATGCCGACCCAGCCCGGCTCGCCGTCGGCATCGATGGCCATCATCGGCACCAGCAGCTGCGCCCTGCCCTGGCGCAGTCCGGCCGGATCGAGCATCGGTGCCTGCAGGTAGGGAAAGGCCTTGGGCTCGTGGGAGTCCTCCCATCGCTGGATCGCCTCCTCAACGGCAATCGCCTGGCGTTCAGCCTGCTGCCTGCGCCATGCCTCGCGCTGCACTTCAATCCGTGCCATCTCTTGCGGCGTCAGTTCGCGCGCCAGTTCGGGTCTGAACTGGACCGGCTTGCCGTCGGCCTTGAAGTTGGTGATCCAGCCGGTGCCGTCGGGCCGCAACAGATAGCCTGCATCGTTCTTGCCTGACGGCATGTCACCAACGTCGGCGCGATGAATGCGCCCGTCGGCTTCCAGCCGCTCGGGGTCGATGTTGACCCCCTGCAGTCTGGCGAACGCCAGGAACTGGTCGATGGTCTGATCGTTCTGATGCAACACAGCCTCCTTGTGATGCGCTCGCGCCGAGCGGCTTCAACTGGATTCGGTGAGGTGTTGAATCAGGTGCGATTTGCGGTCAGCTTCCACACTTGACGCTGGTAAGCCGCAGCTCCAGCGTCTTCCGCGATCTTTTCCGGGAAGAACTGATGGCGCTCGCACAGGTCGAAAAGCAGTTGCACGTCGGCCAGGGTGGAGTAGCTCAGAAAGACTTTTCCTCCAGGCACGAGCCAGCGTGGCAACTGCCCGAAAAACCGGCGCAGCAGATGGCCGTTTTCGTCGAGGGCGATGTGATCGATCGGATCCCCGTGGGGTCGGCCTTGCCAGAATGGGTAATTCCAGAGGATGCAGTCGTAGGCCTCATCCCAAGGCGCTTCGGGAGGAAGATCATCCAGAAGATCGCCCTGAGCCCAGGCCACGTCCAGCTCATTCGCGTCGGCGTTGGCTGCGGCGTTGATGATGGCCTCGGGGTCGATGTCGGAGCCAAGAACGCACAGGGATGGATTGCTGCTCTTCACCCACAGCGCCAACGCGCCGGTTCCACACCCCAGATCCAGAACCCGCGACCCACCTGGGAATCCATCCTGCTGGAGGAAATCTGGCTGGCTACGCAGCGCGTCAAGCATGAACCGGGTGGACGAGCCGGGGGCTGGGTGGTAGACGCCAGGCGAGGCGCGCAAAAGCAGCTCGCCCAGCCTGAACGCCCCCGCGGTGCGCTGTCGGTCCAGGAATTCCGCATGCGACAGATCCTGCAGTTGCGCCTCGAATGCAGCGAGTCGTGCTTCCGGAACCAGCGCCGTCCATTGACGCGTTCCCGGGATGACTCCATCGCCGGCGGACAGAAGCTCGGCCGGGGTCAGTCCCAGAACCTGTCGAATCCCCTCAGGATCTTGTCGCAGGGAAAAATGAACGGCTCGGGTGTCCCCTTGCGCCTGATGCCCAAGCAGCACGCCGGCGTGCGCCATTTGATGGACCAGCGCGGCCAGGAGATGCACCGTCTCCTGATAGAGCGCGTCGGCAAGCAGCTCCATGCTCTGAACGTCCGAGCAGAGCGCCGCGCGCGTGAGATCTGGCGCGCCGAGTCGGTCGCCGTAAAACATGAAATCCACCAGCCATTCGGTGTCGCCCAGGGGTCGCACTGTCCTGCGCGGCGACACAGAGCCTTCCGGGTAAGGAAAGACGGTTTCGAAGACGTCCGGACCGCAGGCGTTCCTGCGGGCGAGCATGAAGCCGATGCGCACATCGCCAATGCGCACGAGCAGCGAGGCGCTGATTCCCAGATCAGCCCAACGCACCCTGAGATAGCCACGCTCAGCGGAGATCTCGACTTGGGGCTGCGGGATCGGGACGCCATGGGACCAGACCGCAGTCTGAACCCCATCACGCTGCGCGTCGGCGCGTGCCAGGCGCTCGAGGCGATCGGCGACGGCAGCGTAGATCCAGGCTCTGGCCGATTCGACACGGCCATCCGCCGGCGTGACGATGTCGGGAACCGCGAATGCGATGCGAGGAAGTTTCTGATGGCTTTGTGACATAGCGGTGCGGACCCGTTGGCTTTTGGAACTTGGCCCGGAGAGGCCTCCTCCCTGGATTCCGCACCACGTTGCGTCAGGCCGGTCGCCCGGTCAGCGCGATTGTGAACCATGATTGACAATTGACCGCCGTAAGGCCAGAATGCCGCTCATGTTGGAACTGATCCAGAGTCAGACTTTCAGCGCTGGCTGAATGGACTGAAAGACCGGCAAGCACGGGCGCGCGTCCAGGCCCGGCTTGATCGTCTGGCGCTCGGGAATCCGGGCGACGCCAAGCCCTTGCGAGACGGCGTGTCTGAGCTCCGGATCGACTATGGGCCAGGCTACCGCGTGTACTTCATGCGGCGTGGGCCGGTGATCGTCGTGCTGCTCGCTGGCGGCGACAAGCGCACGCAGGACGCGGATATCGAACGGGCGATTGGAATTGCCAAGGACTGGGAGGACTGAACGATGGCTGAAAAATTCACGTGCTACGACACGGCGGACTACCTGAAGGCCGACGAAGATATGGTTGCCTACCTGGATGCCTGCATCGAGGATGACCCCGGCGATGGCAGCCTCATCCGCGTTGCGCTGGGCACGATTGCCCGGGCCCGGGGCATGAGCCAGCTTGCCCGAGATACCGGCATCTCACGCGAAGGGCTTTACCAGGCGTTGTCTGCCGAAGGCAACCCGGAGTTCTCCACGGTGATGAAGGTGATCCGGGCGCTGAAGCTCAGGCTGCACGCAGAGTCATTGCCTGGTTGACGGCTACCACTGTCCCTAATCGGCCAGTGAAGCCAGTAGCGTTGCATCGCTGTAAGGCCGAGGACGGCCAGGAGCGGTCGTTGGCGAAATCGCTCCAGAGCTGACGTTGCGGCCGGAAGGTACGCCGACAGCCTTCTCATCTTGAAGAATCACCGGTAAGCTCAGCCAATGTGTCGTCCGGCGGTGCGCTGGAATTGGGCGATGAGACAGATTGGGCAAACTGTCTCGTTTCGGGCGCTGCTGCGCTTCGACCTTGAAATCGTCCTGACATTCTTTTACTCAGTAGTCAGTAAATAAGGCGACAAAAAAGTGCTTGGAACCCGCATGAACGCTTGCACTGTTGTCGCCCTACTTATCGTTTGCTGAGTAATGGAGCATGTCAGTCTTCTCGACGTTTCAGCGGCTGCGCGCAGTCCGGCGCGAGTTCGGGCGCCATGAGCACAAATTTGATCCGGTTGAGCGAACCGGGACAAAGGCACCAAACGTCACTGGAACCTCGCATCTGATCTGCGATGCTCGGAGACTCCTCTTTTGACACGACCCTCCCTGTTGACCGATTGATGAACACCAACCTGACAGACGACAACGAATCCGAGTCCAGCGCAGAAGACCGGGCCGCAGCCGCATCACGCAGCACCTGGGTCAGCGTGGCGGTGAACCTTGGTTTGAGCACGCTGCAAATCCTGGTCGGCCTGCTGGCGAAGTCGCAGGCCTTGATTGCAGACGGAGTCCACTCACTATCCGACCTGCTGGCCGATTTCATCGTTCTGCTGGCCAGCCACTTCGGCAAGAAGGATGCGGACGCCGACCATCCTTATGGCCATCATCGATTCGAGACGGCCGCCTCGCTTGCGTTGGGTGCCTTGCTGCTCGCCGTCGGTATCGGCATGCTCTGGTCCGCGTTTCTCAAGCTGGAGCACCCTCATACCGTGCCGCAGGTGCACAGTGCCGCACTCTGGGTGGCCGCGACCGCTCTGGTCGCCAAGGAGTTGTTGTTCCGGTACATGCTGGGCGTGGCCAAGCGCGTGAAGTCGAGCTTGCTGGTTGCCAACGCCTGGCATGCCCGCTCCGATGCCGCATCCTCTTTGGTCGTCGGCATCGGGATCATCGGCAACCTCGCTGGCTATCCGATCCTGGACCCGATCGCAGCAGCGATTGTCGGATTCATGGTGGGCAAGATGGGCTGGGAGTTCGCCTGGGACGCCCTGCATGACCTGATGGATCGCGGAGCCGACGACGACGAGGTCGAAGCGATCCGCCAGACCTTGCTCCAGACAGCGGGCGTCGCCGGCGTTCATGACCTGCGAACCCGCAAGATGGGCGACATGCTCCTGGTGGATGTGCACCTGGAAGTCGACGCCGCACTCAGCGTCGAAGCCGGGCATGACATCGCCGTCGAAGCCCGCCGCCAGGTCATGCAGCGACATCGCGTCCTCAACGTCATGACGCATATTGATCCGTGGCGACGCCCAGATCTGGATCACGCGTTGACACACTGATCTGCCCGTTGCATGGCCGCACCAATCACAGCGCAACACGGTGCGGCAGCACTTGACCTTTCTCGCACGCGCCAATTAAACTTAAAAGGTTTTCGTTTTTGGCCGTATCCCGGCTCAAACCCACCCCATGGACAGTGACAGTTGTCGATCAGTGAAGTGAACGCCTGAAGGCTCTCGACAGCAGACCTGTTCCCGCTGCCGCCGCCCTCAGGCTGGCGGTAGCCTCTGGATGAGTTCCTCATCCTTGTGCTCCCCCCTCTTCGTGTGAGTTGTCACGCAAGCCGCGTTGGCTGTGCTTGCGTGCATCGTTTGTTATTCCGTCCTGCACGAACGGAGGAAGTCATGTTTTTTGCCTTTCAGAACCTCTTGGCCCGCTTGCGGCCCTGCCGCAGCGCGCAGCCCCTTGCCGCATCCCGCATCGTTCCATCCGGGACAGATCCCGTGCACATCAGCCTGATGGATGTGCGCCTGGCTTCGGTCGGTATCGTCCTGGCGCATCGTGGTCAAACCCAGGGTCACAGCACCTTGAACCGGGGAGGTCGGCCATGAACACCGAAGTCGCGACCCTCGATCCCAAGCTGTGCCCGGACTGCCCCCCGCTGCCAGAGAACCTGGAACAGCGCCTTCGCGACCGTCTGTATCTGGATGCCTTGCGCAGCGCAAAGCAGAACTGGCGGACCCGACTCGCCCTGGGAGTGGCGCTGATCGGGCCGGGCGTGCTGGTCATGCTCGGTGACAACGATGCTGGCGGCGTCGTGACCTACGCCCAGACCGGCGCGACCTACGGGCTGGGCATCTTCCTGCCCATGATGATTCTTCTGGGTTTCGTCGCCTATGTGGTGCAGGAGATGACCGTGCGCCTGGGCGCGGTCACCCGCCGCGGCCACGCCGAGCTGATCTGGAAGCGCTACGGTGCCTTCTGGGGGTGGTTTTCGCTCATCGATCTGGTGGTGGCCAATGTGCTGACCCTGATGACCGAGTTCATCGGCATCCGCCTGGGCGGTCAGGCCCTGGGGCTATCGGCGTGGCTGACAGTGCCGGCCTCACTGCTGTTCATCACCTATGTCCTGGTGTTTCTGCGGTACTGGACCTGGGAGCGGATTTCGCTGTTCATCGCGGTGTTCAACCTGATCTTTGTGCCGCTCGCCCTGTTTTCGCACCCGAACTGGCATGCGGTCGCGCAGACCTTTGTGGGGCACGGCTGGATCGTGCCGGGCGGCTTCCTGTCGCTCACCTTCCTGATCCTGATCTCGGCCAACATCGGCACCACCATCGCGCCATGGCAGCTGTTCTTCCAACAGTCGTGCGTCGTGGACAAAGGTCTGTTGCCACAAGACATTCGTGCAGGTCGCCGCGATCTGATGCTCGGCATCATCGGCATGGTGCTGGTGGCCATGGCCATCATCATCCTGGCGGCGCAGACCCTCAAGGGCGTGCCCAATGTGCAGAATGTCGATGCCGATATGGTGCTGCATGCCATTCGCAGCAAACTGGGCGACGGCATGATGGCCTTGTTTGCCCTGGGTCTGATGGAAGCCGGGCTGATTGCCTCCATCGTGATCACGGCCAGCAGCGCCTGGGCAATCGGCGAAGCCTTTGACATCGATCGCTCGATCAACGCGCCCCCGCGCAAGGCCATCGGTTTTTATCTGCCCGCGATCCTCGGCACGGCCGTGGCGGCCATCGCGGTGATGATTCCGAACCTGCCCCTGGGTTTTCTGAACCTGAGCGTGCAGGTGATTGCCACGGTGTTCATGCCCGCGGCCATGCTGTTCCTGCTGATGCTGCTCAACGACCGTGAGCTCATGGGCGACCAGGTCAATTCGCCGCGGCGCAACGCGGTGTCCATTGCCATCATGGTGGGCTTGATTGTGTGCAACGGCCTCTATGGTGTGGCCACTTTGTTTCCCCATGTCTTTGGAGGATGAGCCATGAAGCAACTGCATGAATTCGATCCTGCCGACATCCGCCGCCTCATCGAGCGCGAGGGCTGGGAGAAACCCTTGGCGCCTGTGCAGCGTGTGCGGCTCACGACCCGGCAGCAGGCTGTGTTCTGGGGATTGCGGATCTATGTGATGGTGATGACCGCAGTGGTCGTCTGGGCCTTCCTGCACGGCGCCGCCGGCTGACCCTCCCCGGCGCGCATCGCGCGCCCATCTCATCTCCTCTGAACCCGTGTGACGCATTGCGTCGCACGCCGGGGGGCGTGCGCGCCGCGCGCACGCCCCTGCATCCCGAACCGTCACGATCCCGATCCAGAATCGGGAGGGAAGGACGCATCATGAGCAAATTCCATCTGTTCCTTCTGTATGTCGTTCTGCTGGCCATCGTGCTCGGCAGCGCGGCGCTGCCCGCCGCCCGTGCGGACGACGGCGCGCTGAGCACAGCGGGCCGACTCGATCTGAACAGCCAGGCCAATCTCTCGGGTGGGCTGCAAAGCCGCCCGGCATCCTCTGTGCTGTTCCAGTGGGGAGGCAGCCTGGACACGGGAGCCGCCCGGTGGTGGCCCGGTGGCTTGATCGAGTTCAGCGTCGAGGGGGTGCGCTCTGGTGGCAATTTGCCCGACCGCACCGGGGCGATCCAATACCCGAACAACGAGTGGGCACCCAATTTCTTGCGCCTGTATCAATTGACCTATCGGCAGCAACTGGGCGCGGCGGCTGTGCGCGTGGGCATCATGGACCTCAACCAGTATTTCGAGGCGAGTGACGTCTCGGATCTGCTGCAAAACAGCTCGTTTGGTCTGGCGCCGAACTTCACCGCAAATTTCAACGACCCTTCATTTCCAAACCCGGGTCTCGGGGCGATGGCGGAATACCGCTTCACCCCCGCCTGGACGGCACGCGCCGGCATCTGGCAGGGCAACCCGCCGGGGCTGGCTCAGGCGCTGCACCAAGGGGCGCTGTGGATCGGCGAGGTGCAATGGACCGGGGCGGCGATCCAGGGCGATCAGTCGGCGCAGGACCTCAAGCTCGGCGCCTGGCACTACCGCCAAAGCGATCCGACGATCGGCCCGACCACCTCTGGCGGTTACCTGGTGGGCGAGACGCGCTGGGCACGCGGTGCCCAGCAATGGGGCGCTTTTGTTCTGGCCGGCACGTCCCCGGCGCAAGTCAATCTGGTGACGCAGTTTCTGGCGGCAGGGGTTCTGGTGACGGGGCCGTTCGCCAGCCGACCGCAGGACCAGTTCAGCATGGGCGTGAGCCGGGTGAATCTGCGCGCGCCGGCAGCGGAGACGGTGCTGGAGCTCGTGTACTCTTGGCAAGTGTCCCCGACCGTGGCGTTGCAGCCCGATGTGCAGCGCTTCTGGCATCCGGGAGGCGTCAATCCCAGCGCGCTGGTGGCTGGGCTGCGCCTGCATCTGGCCTTTTGAATCGTGAGACACAGCATGACCGTCCTGTGGAATGATCCCCGCGTCCAGATCCTTGCCAGCCTGCTGATGGCCTTTGTGCTCGGTGGCATTGTGGGCTATGAACGCCAGTACCGGCAACGCACGGCAGGGCTGCGCACCAATGTGCTGGTGGCCGTCGGTGCGGCATTGTTCGTCAACATGGCCGATCGGCTTGACGGACATGGCGGATCGGTACGGGTGATCTCTTACGTCGTTTCAGGTATCGGTTTTCTGGGGGCGGGTGTGATCATGCGCGAGGAAGGCAACGTGCGCGGGATCAACACCGCCGCAACGCTGTGGGGATCGGCCGCGATCGGGACGGCGTGTGGGGCGATGTTGTTTTTCGAGGCGAGTCTGGGGGCCTTGTTCGTGCTGGCGGCCAACACGCTGTTGCGTCCTCTGGTGAATGCCATGAACCGCCAGCCGCTGGATACCGAGGCGGTCGAAGCCACCTACACGGTCTATGTGATCGCGGCGCAGACTGAGCGCCAGAACGCCCTGGAACGCGTCGAGCAGGCCCTTGAGTCAGCAGGCTATCCGATCCGTGAATTGCAGCAGCACGCCTTCGGGCAGGCCGAGGTGGAAATCGAAGCCACGCTGATGGCCACTTCGGTGGATGGAGAGGCGCTCGACGCCATCGTCGACAGCCTGTCCAAACTGCCGCAAGTCCACCAGGCGTTCTGGAGCCCGAGTACGTCAGAGTGAGCGGTCAGCTCGGTCGCAGATCGACGACTTCACACAGGCGACGGGGCGAGCGTTCAAGGCGCCATGTGCAGAGAAAAAAACGCAACCAGGTCAGTAGTTGCCAATTTGTTTCACTGGTCCCGGTACGACTCGCAGGGTTCAGGTGCAAGTGTGTGCGGATTTTTTGATCGAGGTGGTCTCGCGCCTCGACCAGCGTGTTGGACGTTGCCGAAAGACCCAGGTTGAGACAGATCAGCGTCCAACCTTTGGCATGGTGTTGACCAAAAATGTAGAGGCGGCGTTGCCTCAGGAGATGGGTTTGGTTTTTCAAAATTGGAACAGTCTGCATGGATCAAAGTGAGGACGAAGTCAACGAAGTGAGCCGTTTCGCGCAGGATGCGGGTGCATTTTCCCTCTTCACCACGCTTGGAGGCCGGTACCCCAGTGCCACAGTTGGCTCCATTGGGCGTCTAGCCAAGAAATGATATGGAAACTGGACGCAATCTCCTGCGCGTAGCGCTGCTGTAATGCCGGCGTCGTGGAGTGGTAGGCGCCAACCGCCGCCCAGGTGTTGCCATAGCGCTGGACGGCACGGTGATACAATCGCGCGCCCGCTAGGATATTGGCACAGATCGGCATCACCGTCTCCGGCGTCAATTTCAGTGAAGGCAGATTTCTGCTGTTGATCTGCATGAGACCGTAATCTGTCGTGCCGTTGCTATTTCGGTGCACGCGCCAAGGCCAGAAATGTGATTCATGCCACGCGATGGCCATGAGCACGTCGGCATTCACATGCTCACGCCGCGCAGCCTCAGCGAAACAAAACCCCTGTGGTTGTGCGATTTGAAGTGGGGTCTGCGCAGGGTCAGCCTGAAGCAGCACCGAAAGCGCTATGCCCCACATCGGTCTTCCTTGCAGTGCCTTGACCAACGTTCCATGGCTCGATTTTCTCAGGGAATTGAGATGAACGACCCAAACCACCGTTTTTGAGAACGGAGGCATTCGAGAAAGCTAAG
>JAJXUC010000149.1 GCA_021783435.1 Pseudomonadota bacterium
CGCGAGGTTGACCACGCCGCTGCCCGCGGCGGCGTTCAATTGCAGCCCCGGCACGGCGCGCGTGGCGAAGAACGGAATCACGCGGCGGCCGATCAGCGCGGCGACCACGGCCATCAGCAGCAGACCGGCATGCAGAGCCCGCCAGAGTGCGGGGAACGCCGCGTCCTGCGCGGCCCACAGGAAGGCCGCGTCGGTCGCCCCCAGGCCGAGCAGCAGCAGGGGCACGCCGAGGTTGCGCCGGTTGCGCGTCTGCAGGATGGGCCGAGCGCAGGCCACGGCGGCGACAGCGAAAAACGCCACGTCGAGCACGGCCGCGGGCTTGAACCACGGGCCGCCCGCAAGCAGGCCTGCGCGCGCCAGCAGCCAGGCCAGGCACAAGCCGGCGAGCGGCCAGCCGCGCAGCGTCGGCCGGCCCGTCCAGTTGGGCACGGCGGTGAGGAGGAAGCCGACTGCGATGCTCGCCACGAAGCCCCACAGCATCTCGTGCGCGTGCCAGAGCACGCCCGCCAGAGGACCCTGCGCCACGCCGGGGGCAAAGACCCAGATCGCCACGACGAGCCCGGCCCAGGCCATGCCCAGGGCGTACAACGGGCGAAAACCCAGTTCGAATGTGGCGGCGAAGGACGGCGCGTAGCGCGCAGTCCTTGCAGGTTCCTCGATGCGCAGGAGTTCAACCGGCATGTTGCGTCTCCTCCAAATCACGCGCCAGGTGTTGCGGCCGGTTGGCCATTTGCCAGCCCAGCCACAAGCTTTGCGCGATGCGCCTGGCCAACTCGTCAGCCCGGGCCTTCATCGCCGGTTCGCAGACCGCCTGGGTGGTGGCCTCGAACAGCCGCAGCCAACGCGCGAACAAAGCGGGATCGAGTTCCGGCAAGGCCTGGTGGACCTGCATCGGCGCGCCGCTGTAGCGTCCCGAGCCGAGCAGGATGGAAGTCCAGAAATCCACCATCCTGGCTAAATGCGTAGTCCAGTCAGCGATGTGGGCATCGAAGACGGGGGCGAGCCGATCGTCCTGTCGCACGCTGGTGTAGAAGGCGTGCACCATGCGTGTGATGACATCACCATTGCACTGTGCGGGGTCGAGCTTCATGGGTCGTGTCCTGGGTCCACCATGCGGAGGCGGATTTATTGATTCATTTTTTATGAATCATATATCCCACGACACGCTTCGGCAAACCCTGCGTGCCGCCGCGGGATCGGACCTATGCGACCGGTACCGTGTGCCGCGCCCTGCGCCTCGGCGTTGGAAGCGCAACCGTCTGCGTGGCGATTTGTGCATCGCCCCCCGAGGCCAGATCCGCGAGAGTCATGCTGTCGAGCGCCTGAAAAAAAGCATCGAGCGCCGCGCGCAGGCCGCGGGCAAGCTGGCAATGCGGCGTGAGCACGCAGGCGTCGGTACGGCGGTCGAAGCACTCCACCAGGCGGAAATCTTCCTCGGTGCCGCGCAACACCTCGCCGATGCGGATGGACACCGCCTCGCGCGCCAGGCGCAAACCGCCGGTACGGCCGCGCACGGATTGCAGATAACCGTTGCCCGCCAGATGCACCACCACCTTGGTGAGATGGCTGCGCGAGATGCGATGGAAATCGGCCAGTTCGGTGATGGTGACGAGGCGCTCGGGATGCTCGGCCGCGTACATCAGCACACGCAAGGCGTAGTCGGAAAACTGGGTCAGGCGCATGGTGTGGCTTGAAGACGGAGCGGAAAGAGCGTCGAATGCAGGATTGTCCATCGAAGCGCTGGCGGCTCGCAACGCCGCACCCGCGCCCTACACCCGCTCCCATCGCCCATGACCATCTCCACAGCCCCAAGCCAGCAATTCGCGAGCGACAACCTCGCCGGCATCTGTCCTGAAGCCCTGCAATCCCTGCTCGATGCCAACGCCAGCGGCCACCAGCCGGCCTATGGCGACGACATCTGGACGCAAAAGTCCACCGACATGCTGCGCGAGTTGTTCCAGACCGATTGCGACGTGTACTACGTGTTCAATGGCACCGCGGCCAATTCGCTGGCGCTGGCATCGATGTGCCAGAGCTACCACAGCGTCATTTGCTCGCCGGTCGCACATATCGAAACCGACGAATGCGGCGGCCCGGAATTTTTCTCCAACGGCTCGAAACTGCTGGTGGGCGAAAGCGACAGCGCCGCCGCGCTCCTGGGCAAACTCACGCCGGACGCGGTGGACGATCTGGTGACCAAGCGCCATGACATCCACTACCCCAAGCCCAAGGTCGTCTCCCTCACCCAGGCCACCGAACTCGGTACGGTGTACACCGTCGAAGAGGTGCGGGCGATTGCCGCCATCGCCAAACGCCGGCACTTGAAGCTGCACATGGACGGCGCCCGCTTCGCCAACGCAGTGGCCACGCTCGGCGTGCATCCGTCCGAGATCACCTGGCGCGCCGGAGTGGACGTGCTGTGCTTCGGCGGCACCAAGAACGGCCTGCCGGTGGGCGAAGCCGTGGTCTTTTTCGACCGCGACCTGTCCGCCGATTTCGCCTGGCGCGTGAAGCAAGCCGGGCAGCTCGCCTCGAAAATGCGCTTCATCTCCGCACCCTGGGTGGGCATGCTGGAGCACGACACCTGGCTGCGCAACGCGCGCCACGCCAATGCCATGGCGCAACGCCTGTATCAAGCCATCCATGGCTTGCCGGGAGTGCGCGTGCTGCATCCGCCGCAAGCCAATGCGGTATTCGCGCAACTGCCTGCGGCCAGCATTGCGCGCTTGCATGCGACCGGCTGGAAGTTTTATGAATTCATCGCTGGCGGTGGTTGCCGCTTGATGTGCGCCTGGGATACCCAGCCCGAGACGGTGGACGCCTTTGCCGCCGACCTCGCCGCCGCAAGCGCCCAGGCGGCATGAATCCCCCGAGCCGGCATGCATGGCTCAGGGTGCCTGCTCACCTCACCAAGGAATGATCATGGCCGTTTCGGTGTTCGACCTGTTCAAGATCGGCATCGGTCCGTCGAGTTCGCACACCGTCGGGCCGATGCGCGCCGCACGCCTGTTCGCCACCGGCCTGCAACAACAGGGGTTGCTCGCGTCCGCCACCCGCGTGGAGTGCCGACTGTACGGCTCGCTGGCAGCCACGGGAAAAGGGCATGGCAGCGACAAGGCCGTGATGCTCGGACTGATGGGCGAGGAACCCGACCAGGTGAATGTCGATGCAGTCCCCACCCGGATCGACGGCGTGCGCATGGACAAGCACCTCTCACTGCTGGGCGTACATGGCCTGGCCTTCGACCCGCAGACCGACTTGCTGTTCCAACGCGGCAAGCCTCTGCCGCTGCATCCCAATGGTATGCGCTTTGCGGCATTCGATGCGGCTGGCGAACTGCTGGCCGAGCGCACGTACTACTCGGTCGGCGGTGGTTTCGTGCTGAGCGACGAAGTCGCCGCCGACGGCTCGCGTCACGCCGCCATCGCCCCCGACACCACCATCCTCGCCCTGCCTTTTCACAGCGGCGCCGATCTGCTCGCGCTGGCGGCACAGCATCACTGCAGCATCGCCGACATCATGCGCATCAACGAGCGACACTGGCGCCACGACAGTGACATCGACGCCGGCCTGTTGCGCATCTGGCGCGTGATGCAGGACTGTGTCGCGCGCGGCTGCCACACCCAGGGCGTTCTGCCCGGCGGCTTCAAGGTCGAGCGCCGTGCCCCGGCGCTCTACGCCGCCCTGCATGGCAAGGCGGCCTCGAGCCCGATCGACCCGCTGCGCGCACTCGACTGGGTGAACCTTTGGGCGCTGGCGGTGAACGAGGAAAACGCCGCAGGCGGCCGCGTCGTCACCGCCCCCACCAACGGCGCTGCCGGCATCGTGCCCGCGGTGCTGCATTACTACGTGCGCCTCACGCCCGAGGCCGACGCGCAAGGCGTGGTGGACTTCCTGCTGACGGCCGGCGCCATCGGCCTGCTGTACAAGGAGAACGCCTCCATCTCGGGTGCCGAAGTGGGCTGTCAGGGAGAGGTTGGCGTGGCCTGCAGCATGGCCGCCGGAGCCTTGTGCGCGGTCCTCGGCGGCAGCGTGAAGCAGGTGGAGAACGCCGCCGAGGTGGGCATGGAACATCATCTGGGACTGACCTGCGACCCGGTGGGCGGTCTGGTGCAGATTCCCTGCATCGAGCGCAACGCCATGGGCGCGGTGCAGGCCATCAACGCCGCCCGCATGGCCTTGCGCGGCAACGGCCAGCATCATGTCTCACTCGACAAAGTCATCAAGACCATGCGCGAAACCGGCGCCGACATGCAGACCAAGTACAAGGAAACCGCCCGCGGTGGGCTGGCGGTGAACATCATCGAGTGCTGAGCGCTCGTGGCGCGTCGCCTCCTCGCAAGCCGCTTCAACGAAAGGCGTAGCGCGCAAAGAAGAACGCCACATTGCCGTTGTTCAGCGTGCTGGTCACCTTGGGCAGGAAGGTTCCGTACAGGGTGAAGCGGCCATACCCCACCGAAACCAGCGGCAAGGCGATGGGAAAGGGAATGTTCTTGAAAATGTCGGCGCGCGAGGTGATGCCCGCGGTGTAGCCGGCCCCGAAATGCAAGGCGCCGACAGGGTCCCACAACCACTGTTTCGCATAGCCGACCACGGGCTCGGCGTTGCGGTGCGAGTCGGAGAACATCATGGCGTAGATCATCTCGTCGTTGCCGTTCGCATCGATGATGTGCTTGCCCCAACCCAGACCCCAGGCATGGCTGTTGAGTTGGGCGCGCTTGGCTGCGGTGTAGGTGGCCGGGTCGTGCCAGGTGTAGCCAGTGACGAACAGATCGGGCGTGCCGTTGTCGTAGATGTTGGTGAGGTTTTGCGTGGCGCGATCGGCCCAATGCATCACACCCGCCTGGCTCGTGGGTGGCAGCAGCATCAGCATGCCGAGAAACGCGGCGAGGACGATCGGGCGCATCGACGCACCATAGACGTGGGATGTTTCTGCAATCTTGCGCGTGTGCGTCTTCATGGGTTTCAGAATCCTGCAGAGCTTAAAGGCGGTTGACGGGGCATGTTGACGGTGCCGGTCGATGGGCGCGTCAACGAGCGTGAAAAGTCTTGGCGGCGCCGTTGCCCAGAGCGTCGGGCTGGCGTACTTGCCGGGTGCCCGGGCCGCAGGCCTCGAGGCGCAGGGTCGTGAACCCGAGCATCCGGCGCCTGTTCAGGTAAACGGCACAGGCGGCGTGGCAGCACGGGAACTCGGCGATCACGGGCGGGAAAGTCCCGCAAGGATTCGAGGCGCACAACGATTGAAAAAAAGCAACCCGGAAAACCAAATTTCAATTTTTTGAGAGGGCTTCAAAAACGATAATTCAGCCCAACCAGAAGTGTATCCAGATTCGTTCCGAGCGCGCCTGAATTGGGCACGAATTGGTATTCGGTACGAATGCTCATCGCCGGCGTCAAAGCGTAGGACAGGCCCAAACCAAGCAAGGGGCTGGTTCCGGTTGCGTTGTGCCTGCCGGTCGGGCTTTCGGTCCAATGCGCCAAGCCCAATCGCCCAAGGAGGCTGAGATGGTCGGTAAGATGGTAACGACCGAGCCCGCTCACGCTCCACATCGTCATTTCATAGCCCATCAATGACTCGTAACCCACTTCCAGCCCGAGCGATGGATTAAAATCATAACCAGCCGTGAACCCGAAATCCGATGAATTTCCATAGCCGGATGTTGTCGTTTTAGCAATGTTCGCAGCCAAGTTGAAACCGGTGCTTGCATAAGCGGTCGGCGCCGCGACGATCACAGCTGTCAATAATGATGCCGTCAATAATTGAATCGATTTCATCAGATGTTTCCAATTTAAATAAAGGAAAATTCAATGCATGCCAACCTGACGAGCGTTGGCGTCCAGGCCGGTTTCGTGCGAAGGATTGATTTCAAAACGCCACGGAAATCAGCTTGAAAGATATTAAGTGTTCATGACCCTCATTTCCATGACGTCGAGATGACGATTGCGTCATCCAGGATGCGGCCGTTGATCGCGAGCAAGGACGGCGTCACGGGCCCGGGCTTGCGCGGCTCAGGACTCCGTGGCTTGCTCCGTTGGCGCGGGCCGCTGCATCGCCCCCATCAGGTGATGGGGGTCGACGCGATGGCTGGCCGGGTCGCCCTGCGTGGGCCCGGTGCCTGAAACCCCGTGTCGCCGGGCTACGAATCCGGCCTTGGCGCCGCGACCCCGGATGGTCAGGTAGGCGACGACGGCAACGATCAGGGTCGTGAGCACGAGGCTGATGGAGCCGTCCCCGTAACCCAGGCCGCCCATGCTCAATGGTTTGTCGAACCAGTCGGCCCATGAAGCTCCCATCGGGCGCGTCATGACATAAGCAAACCAGAATGTCAAAATCTCGTTCAAACCCAAGCGCGTCCCAGCGATGATCGGCAACGCAAACAACACCGTAAACAAGATCGACGATCCAGAATATCCCAGACGAAACGTGCTCGCGGTCATGTCACCCGCGGCTGTGCCGAGAGCAAATGCGGCGATCACGGCTGCCCAGTAAAACAACTCACGGCGTCGGGTACGGATGCTGTGAATGGAAATGGTTTTTTCTAGGAGCCACCAGGCAATAAAAATAAAAGCCAGGGCCATGGCGAAAAACAGGGTCGACAACACATAGGGGACGCCGAGAACGATGTGAACCACATCCGCCATCATCGTGCCGAAAACACTGACCATGGCAACCATCAGCCAGTAAACCCAGGCGATGTAGCGCCGCACGGCCAACTGCAGGGCAAAGGCCGCCAGAAAAAACACCGCTCCAAGGCAAACGGCAACATAAGGGTTGAAATGCGACACGAGATAATCCGAAGTCGCCTCACCCATCGCCGTTGTCAATAATTTGGCAATCCAGAAAATCAGCGTAATTTCTGGAACTTTGGACGATATTTGAAATGCATGGTTGATTTTCGTCAAAGGTGCGCTGCGCATTGGTTATCGATTGGATTTCTGCATCGTGTTGCACCCTGCCGGCCTGGTTGTTCCCAAGCTCATGATGACTTGTTGTGCGCTGGTCGCCCAGGCGTCTACCGGAAATTTTCGCGCATGCCCATGTAAAAACCGCCCGGGAGCAAGCCGAGTATGAAGGGCGAATTCAACCGATGGGCAAAATAGCCACTGGCAACCCCAACAACGGCGCCGGCCACGGTATCGGTCATCCAATGGCCATGCGCCTTGATGCGTGCGGCCATGTCGAACACCGGGATGGCCGCCAGCGCATCCACCCCCGGGTTGGTTTGGTGATACTCCAAAATGATGGGCGTGACCAAGGCCGTGATGGACGAGACATCGCCGCTGGGAAAACTCTGCTGATGCACGCCCTGAAACCATCGGTTGGGATTGTTGGTGGCCGAGGGGCGCGACCGCTGAAAAGTCCATTTCAGCGCCTGTGTCGAAATGCCGGCCATGGCGGCAGCGTCCACGCTCTGCCAGAGCGTTTTGCCAAGACGGCTGTTTCCTCCTTCCCAGATCGCGCCTGCCAGGGTCAGGCCAATGAGTTCAGCGGGAAACTGGGGAGATTTGGCAATCGACCAGATGCCGGAGGTCTGTTGCTGGACGGGGTGATCCAGGTGGTGCAACCCCGCGTAGTCCAGAACCCCGAGCGCCGCACCGATCAGATAGGTGTCCGCGAGGCCCACGCCGAACGTCGGGCTTGCGGGATAAAGGCTCCAGTTCGAACGCGGCGCAGGCGCTGCGGCGGGCACTCGACCAGGGGCCGATGCCGATGCGATTGACGGGGGCAAGCCGACGAGATCTGCAGAGGATGGTTTCACGACCGTGGCCTGGGCCTGGCAGAGGCAAACGCCCAGCACCACGACTCCAGCAAGACATTTCAAACCATCGGGCAGCATCATCAGCAAGCCTCGGAGACGACGAACAAAGGCGTTGGCTGGCGCAACCGGCCAGAATGACCCAAACAGCCCAGCACGCCAAGTTCGTGTGGCGCAGAAACCGTGGCAATATTCTCGGCGCCGAACTCGCACGGGAACATGAACGTCAGGTGACGATTTCGTCATCCTGACGCTCATGCCGGACGGATCAAGCTGCTTGCTGCCTCGTGAGGATCACGCCGCGTCGTTGATCCGTGGCCAACGCCATGTTCAACCCCACATCCTGGCCAGCAGGCCGTCCTTGCGCACCCAGTGGTGGTAGAGGGCCGCGCTCACGTGCAGGCCAATGAGGCCGAGCACGATGTAGGCCAGTGTGGAGTGCCATTCGCCCAGGTCGTGGCCGACGGTCGAACCCTGGCTTGCCAACGCGGGCAGCGGAATGCCTAGGAGATGAATCGACCAACCCCGGGTGGAGGCATTGATCCAGCCGAGAAGCGGCAAAACCAGGAGTAGCGCATAGAGCAAGCCATGTGTGAGCTTGCTCGCCAGTTCTTGCCAGGCAACACCGGGGTGCGGATCGGGGGCGCCCACGGTGCTTCGCCACCCCAGGCGCAGGAGCATCACGGCCAGGATGAGTGGGCCCATGAACAGATGCCAGGCAATCAACCCATTCGGTTGTGTGCCTTTGCGGATGTCGGGCATCAGCCAAGCCAGGGCATATTCCCCGACCAGAAGCAGCACGACGGTCCAGTGCAAAAGACGGGCAACGGCCCCATAGCGTGTCGTGTGGGCCGCGGAATGCAAAGATGGATGCTGCATATCGATGGTTGTTGTCGTGTCGGTTTTTTTAGAAGATACTTTCGACTTGCCTCGTCGGCTCAACGATCCCCACCATCGCCATGCTCGCCTTCACCACGATGGTCCCCACGCCAGCGGCGTGGCCGCTCGTATTGGTACTGTGGGACCGGGGCATAGGGCTGGGCCATGTAGTACGAGGGAGCCGGGACGTATTGCACCGGCGGTGCCATGTACACCGGCTGCGGGGCGACCGGGTAGACATTGCCCAGATTGGCCACGACCCCCGGCACGCCGATGGCCAATGACCAGAATGGGTTGTCATCCGCCTGCGCGGTGGGGAGTAAAACGACAGCCAGGGCAACGGCTGACAGGCTCTTCAAAATGGTCATGTGTTTCATGATTGGACTCCTGTGGTTGCGTTCATCTTTCCAATCCCCCCAGCAGAATGGGGCGGCTTGCCGACCCATTTCAGATTTTCTTGATGTCGATCTTGATGCCTCAGGCTTATACCACCCTTAGACCACAAGACCGGTGTTGCTTGCATTCTCCCCTCCTGCCTGACCCCAGAGGTATCCCTGACCCCAGTCGATGCCGAGGGCGCGCACGCAGTCGAGTTGGTCACGGGCTTCGAGGCCCTCGGCGATGGTGATCATGTTCAAGTCACGCGCCATGTCCTGCAGG
>JAJXUC010000150.1 GCA_021783435.1 Pseudomonadota bacterium
GGTCGCGCGCTGCGGCGGTTTTGCGCCACCGGCCGCTGGGCGTGCTGGGTTCAGCGTTCCATCGCCGCGGCCTTGCGGTTCGACTGGCGCAGACGGGGATGGGGACGGGCTGGGCGCTCGGGTTTGTCAGCCTCGGGCGCTTCGGAGGATTTCTCGGCGGATCGATCGGGCGCGCTGGACTTGTCCTTGCCTGCTCCCTGCTCAGCCTGCTTCATCACCTGATACTCGGCTGCCTTGCGGTCTTCCTTGGCGAGCATCTGACGATGCTCTTCGATTGCCGGCGCGAACTTCTCTTTCAGATCGGGGTATTCGTCAAGTACCTGCTGAGGCGGCATGCTCTTTGGTTCCATGCCCGGCGGATGAACCGCATCAGGCATGTTGTCGTACAGCGCGTTGTTGACCCGGTTTTTGTGCATCATGCGCAGCGCATCGTTCGCGGTCGGGCCCTCGGCGTAGCCCATCAGTTCGCCGCGCTGTGCGCTGCCGTTGAACACGGCCCATTCCCGCCCATGGTTAGGGCCGAGTTTCTGCGCCGTGGCAACGGTGGCGAACTCGGCAAAGGTCAGTTCGTGAGGCTGCTTGGACAGCAATTCATTTTCACGCAGAAGTGCCTCCTGCATCCTGTCGTGCGCCGGGGGCGCGGGTTGAACCTCTGGTTCACCCTTGCCGCGAATGGCCGTCACGCCCAGACTTTTTCCATGCTCGGACATCAGAAGCTGTTTGGCCACCCGGTCGAGTTCAGCAACGCGCTCCGTGGGCGACAAGCCGTCCATGACGGGGACGGGAATGTCGTCCCATCCCTGTGCGATTACAAAGCCACTGGACTGGGTATTGACGTTCAGAATTTTCTCGACGGTTCCCTTGCCGTGCGTGAACTCGCCGCCTTTGTTTCGGTCCTTGTCCAGCAGGAAGGTCTTTTCGTAGGAGCCGCCCTTTTTGCGCTCCCACCCGCTGGCTTCCAGGGCTTCATGCAGGGTTGGCGGTTTACCCGTGGGTTTGCCAGCATCTGGATTCAGCCCGCCGTCCACACTCGGGCCGATGTCTTTTTGCGGCACCAGGAAGGAATAGGTTGCCATCTCGGTGAGCAAGCCTTCATGCCGACCCATGAAAGGATCGGACATGGATACCGGCCAGCCGACGCCTTGTTTTTCGACCCAGTCCTTGGCGCAGGCGGCTTCGCTCTCGCCCAGTCCGCTTTCATCGCGGTTGACCAGAGCGCTGCCCCAATGCGCGGGGGCGTCGATCTCGACGGTCTTGCGCTTGCCTTGCGCCAGTTCGGGCTGCGGCGCAGAGTCTGCCGCCCGTTCCGCCACCTTCGCCGTAGTCTGCCGCTCCTGCGTGACCTGCAAGGCCTGCTCTTTGGCGAGCACATAGTCCACCGCCTTGCCCGCTTCTGCTGCAGCCCGGAAGATTTCGTTCTTGTCGTTCTTGAGCACCTTGGCCCAATCCTGAACGTAGGCGGCGTGACGTTCGGTGTCATGCGGGATGCCGGTCTGGGCGGCGGCGAACAGGCTGAACATCTCGGCGCGTAGCTCTTCCTTGGCGTAGCCCTCGGAGCCGAAGCGGTGACCGCCGGTGATGCCTTCACGATTCAGACGGTGCGCTGCGCCGGTGGCATGGCCGATCTCGTGCAGCAGCGTGCCGTAGTAGCGCGCCGCGCCCTCCTCCTTGCCCAACTCGGAATTGAAGGCGCCGCGTGGAGGCAGAACCACCTGGTCACGCTTGGGCGAATAAAAGGCGTGCTCGGGATGCTCGCCGTAGCTGAGTCCATCGCGCGCCATGGCCTCCTTGATCGACTCGCCCCGCGTCACCGGGTCGAAGGTCGGAGTGGGTGCCAGGGGCTCCAGTTTCAGCCCCTCGCATTGCGCGACGTTGAACACGGTGTGAACGCGTGATGTCCAGGTGTCGAGTTCGCGCGCCTTGTCCCAGCTCAGATGTTGCGGGCCTTGTTCGGTGCGGCGCTGCACGCGCAGATCGGTGGTCTTGACGTGCAGGGTGGCGTCCTTGTCAGTCGGCATGCCGACCTCCGCCCGGCCGTTCTTCTCGCTGAACACCTTCACCCGCATGCCGTTGAGCGTGACGCTGATGTCCTTGCGGGCATAGAAGGGTTGTTCTTTCCACAGCTCGACGGGCAGGCCGTGTTCGCCCTTTTTGATGCGCCCGCCCAGGGCGTTGATCTGCTTGACGGTGCCATAGCGCGGATCGGTGTAACCTCGATCGGCTTGCTCCAGCATCAGCATGAGGCGGTTGCCGCCGCGATACTCTCGGCCGGTTTCCATATTGCGCGGCAGACCTGCCCGCAACGCGGCAAAGGGCTTGTCCCAGGGAATCTGTCCCTGCTCCAAGGTCTGAACGAGTTTGTCGGTGAGTTCCTGGCGCAGGTCGCGTGGGGGTTTGACGGGGTGATCGGGTTTGATGTTCTCAGCCATGATCAGCCTCCGTTTGCGCGTCATCTTCGAAGTCCGCGCCGAGGGCTTCGGCCGTGGCGCGGTCAGAGACGAAGATGGACTCAAACTCGGGGGCGCCGTCCGCAGGGACGACGGCTGGGGTTTCGGGGTTTTGCATGACGGGCTCCTGTGAGATAGGCCGTGGCGCACGACGCGCCACGGAAAGACTCTGTGGAGTGGGGACAGGAGGCTCAGCCGCCCAGGCCCATGTCGCGGCTGGGTTGCCGCGGTCGGGAACGGACGGGCGCACGCTGCGGCGTTTCGACCTCGCGTTCTTCGGCGCGCTCATGGGCGACGATCTCACGTTCCACGGCTTTTTCCTGCGCCTTTTCTTCGGTGCGCTCTTGCTTTTGTGCCTGCTCTTCGCGTTTTTTCAGCTCTTCGTCGATGTTGCGGGTGCGTAGTTGTTGCTGAAGCTGCTCACGCTCGGTCTCGATCTTGGCCCACATGCGCTCGGTCACGCGCTCGCCCAGCGGAGTGAGGCGATCCTGGTCGTCGATCAGGCGGGTCTGTTCGTCATGGCCCTGCAGTTGGGTGCGCTGCTCTGGCGTGAGGGGCTGATCGCGCGAGGCGCGGTCGAGGGCGTCGAAGCCGTGGATGTCGAGCTTGCCGAGCAAGGCTTCGGCCTGCATGGCTTGTGCATCGACGGTGTAGGCGCGCCTGTCGCCGCCATGAACTGCGCGGACCGCTTCAACGCTGCCCTTGCCGACTGCTGGCGCGGTGAGTCTTGTGTCTGCACCGAGTTCTTCGCTCTGCAGGGTTTGCAGGCGGCCGAGCTGCCAGGTCTGTTGCAGTTCGGGGTTCTGCACTTTCAGACCCATGCGACCGGCAATCTCGGCGGTGCGCTCCTGGAATTCGCGGCTGCCGTTGAGTTGCAGCCCTTTGTCCATGTCGTACTTCTGCTCGGCTAGGCGCAGGGCGGCCTCGATCTCGCGGTCATCGACGTGGTAGAGATCGACCCGCTCGCCGCGGTCTGTCATCACCCGCTCGCCATCGCGCGCATAGTGAACGCACTTCGGCGGTCCGTCCTCGATATCGTGGGTCAGGCCATCGAGCACTTCGGGTTCCATCGCCGCGGTGCGCCGGCCCCGGATGATTTGCTGCGCGGGATCGCGGCGTTTTTCTTGTTCGAGCAGGCGGGCGGCCACGGGGTCGTGTTCGGCGCGAGGTTCCAGAAACTCGCGCAGGGTCGGAACGAGAGGCAGGCTGCTGGCCAGGGTCTTGCGCTCGGCGGCCTGCTGTTTCTGCAGATGCTCGATTTGCTTGGCGGCCTCGAACGTCTGCACATCGGGATCGCCCCCATTCTTGACGGTTTCGGCGCGTTGCTGAGCCAGACCGGAAAACAGGGATTCCCGCGCAGCTTGATGCTGCGCGTTCAGGTCATGCCAGGCCTTGGTGCGAATTTCGCGGGCGGGCTGGGCCGCTTCGCGCCAGGCATTCA
Source organism: Pseudomonadota bacterium (assembly GCA_021783435.1). The sequence goes on from JAJXUC010000150.1 coordinate 3,889, forward strand.
ACAAGGCGGCTTCTTTCTGTGCGTCGCTGACTTCCGCCACCTTTTGCTCTGGTTGTGGCTTCAGATCCTGTTCGGATTCGACTTGCTCCAGGGCCGCGTTGAGGTCGGCGAACTCCGTTCGCTTCAGGTTCACAGCTTGCTGGACGGGGGCGGGTTCATCGGGGGCGGGTTTCTGCTGCGGTTCGATTTCAGCTTGTGGTTCCATCGGTTTCTCCTGCTTGAGATAGGGAGTGGGGGACAAGGGCTGACGCCCCTGCCCGGCGGATGACGCGAGGCCGGGATGGCTGCGCTGGAAAATCCACGGCGGGACCGCGCGATCCAGGGTGGCGCGGATCGCGTCCGGGCCGCTGTCGCGGAGTTGGTCGCGGGCGTCGTAGCCGGGGGGCGTGACGCCGGAGGTTTTTTCGGGAAGGGCGATAGCGGTGCGGGCGCTGCCGAGGATGCGGGCGGCTTTGAGGGCATTGATCTGTCCTTTGTGGGCGGCACGCTCGCCGTCGTTGTCGGCGTAGAGGGTCATGCGGCCCTGCATTTCGTCATGCAGGGCGCGAGCCACGTCAGGAAGGTTCTGCGCCGAGAGCGCGGCGATGACGGGCAGTCCTGTGGCCTGATGGAGGGCCAGCGCGGTGCCGATGCCCTCGCACATCACGACATGCGGGGCGGTTTTGGCGGTCTCGAAGGCGCGCAGTGGCGCTTCGGCGTCCTGGCCGTCGATGGGGATGACGGCGAAGGCGCCCTGTGTCGGCGTACCCGCGACGAAGCGTTTGTCGGCAGACTGGCCCGGTTCGGTCCAGGCGATGCGCTGTGCGCCGACCCAGCCGGGCTCGCCCTCGGTGAGCTTGAGCATGGGCACGAGCAATTGCGCACTGTGCTGCCGCAGCCCAGCTGTGGGCAGTGCGGGGTTTTGAAGATAGGGAAAGTTCTGCGGCTCATGGCTGGCCTCCCAGCGCGCCAGGCTGTCGGAGATTGCGGCCATTTGTCGCTCAGCTTGTTGCCGCAGCCAGGCGACGCGTTCGGCTTCAACCTTTTGTTGTTCTACAGGCGTGCGTTCCCGCGCCAGCTCCGGGCGAAAGGCGATGGGTTTGCCCTCGGCCTTGAAGTTGGTCACCCAGCCGGTGCCGTCCTCGCGCAGCAGATAGGCTGCGTCGTTCCTGCCATTCGGGCGGTCGCCCACGTCGGCGCGGTGAATACGGCCATCGACCTGCAGACGCTGCGGGTCGATGTGCACATCCTGCAGACGGGCGAAGTCGAGAAACTGGGTGAGCTGGGTCGTGTCCATGCCCTGACTCTGCAGGGTGGGGACGGATGGTGCGGCGTCTGATCAGACCCGCCGTATTTCCCGCTTCAACCCGTCGTCGATTTCAATCGAAAGCCGCCACCGGCGGCGGCGTGTCGATCGGACGAGGCGGCGCGCTGGCGTTCGGGGTCGAACCGACTCTTTGGGGGACTGCTGATCGGCCTTAGCGCTCGGTCGGGCCGAGCGAAAGAAAGGCCGCTGTCGGCCATCTAATGCCGTTCGATGATTCTGGTGAGCCGCCATCTGACCATGGCAAACGAACTGCGTGCAGCGGCAGGCTTGAATTTCGGCGCTTTCCAATCGGCTCACGGCAAACCCGGCGCATGGCTCAAATCGGCGTCGGCGCTAATTCCCATCTAGGCGCGCAAGGGAAAGGGCCTCTTCCCATGAACACCCGGAACATCTAGCGCGTGACTTGAACGGTCACGTGGGAAAGATCGGAAAAGCGGGCGAGCAGGCGCTGGTAATGAACACAATCCCTTTCGCCGTCATGATTTTGCACGGCGAGGATCGCGCCCAAGTGGCCCGGGCCCAGGCGCCAGAGGTGCAGATCGCGGATGCTGTCACCCTGCGCCTTCACCAGCGTCGCGATGTCATGGCTAAGCCGACGGTCTGGATTCATGTCGAGCAGAATCGCACCCGTGTCGCGGACTAGGCCGAATGACCAATTGGCGATCACCAATGCCCCGACGATGCCCATGACCGGATCCATGAAATTCAAGCCGAAGAATTTGCCTGCGGCCAAGCCCAGGATCGCAAGGACGGAGACTGCCGCATCCGCCGCAACATGCACAAACGCTGCACGCATGTTGTGGTCTCGGTGGTGCCCGCCATGTGTATGGGGTATGGGTTCTTCGTAATGCAGCGTGGCGCCGAACGACTCGAAGCGCGCCCCGAGCTTCACGTGCAGGCTGAAATCGTGTGGCTCGGGAATCTCCTCGACTGACTCCCAGCAGTCACCTACGTCACGCAAGGCAAAGCGCTGCTCTTCCCCGCCGGTGCGCACCGTGGTTAGCATGACATCAGCCGCCCAAAGGGGCTGCGCACTCCCTGGCTCTTGGAGAGAGCGCACCCGGAAGCGCGGAGGAACCCCATCCTCGAAGATGCTCAACTGCAGGCGTCCGGCCGGGGTGTCAATAACCTTCGGCTCGTCGTCATGTGCATGACCGGAGTGGTCGTGCGCATGGCCATTGCCGTGGTGGTGACCATGGTCGCCGCCACTGAGCATCCAGGCGCTGACAATGTTTACTATCAGTCCGAGGAAGGCGATCGCGATAGCCTCGTTGAAACCAATGCGCACAGGATGGAGCAGGCGGTCGACGGCCTCATAGCCAATTAGCAGCGCGATCATCGCCAGGATAATCGCGCTGGAAAAACCCGCGAGGTCGCCGACCTTGCCCGTGCCAAAGCTGAAACGCGTGTCGCGCGCATGCCGTCGCGCATAGGTGTAGGCCACGGCCGCAATGAGCATCGCTGCTGCGTGGGTGCTCATGTGCAGGCCGTCGGCGATCAGGGCGAGGGAGCCGAAGTGCAAGCCACCGACGATCTCAACCACCATCACGACGCTGCACAGGGCGATCACCCACCAGGTTTTGTGTGCGTTTCGGTCGTGGCCCTCGCCCAGGAAAACATGCTCGTGGTCTGGTACGGCAAGTTGTGGAATGGCGTTCATTTGAAATAGCTCCTGAACACGTCAGCAAGCTCCTCGGCCGCGTCGGCAGCCATCGGATTCTTGCCCTTCAGCGGCTCGACAAGATGGCTCTGGATATGTTCCTGGACAACCTCGCCGAGCAGTCCATTGAGAGCGCCGCGGCAACCGGCGACGACATGCAGCACTTGCTCGCACCCGGCTTCCGACTCAAGTGCGCGCTCGATGGCGTCGACCTGCCCCCGGATACGACGCACCCGGTTCAGCAGCTTGGCTTTCTGGCGGATGGTATGGCTCATATCCCTATGATAGCCTACCCCCCTATCCGATAATGTTTAACGCATGCACCCTTTCCTCACATCAACCGTTCTGGTCGCCCTAGCTGAGATCGGTGACAAGACACAACTCTTGTCCCTGCTGCTGGCGGCCCGCTATCGCGCGCCCATTCCCATCATCCTGGGTATTTTGATCGCGACCCTGGCGAACCATGGGATCGCCGCCGGTGTGGGTGACATGCTCGCCCACACCTTGAAACCGTCGGTTCTGAACTGGGCCGTCGTCCTGTCCTTCGTCGTCATGGGGCTGTGGATACTGGTCCCTGACAAACTGGATGAGGAGAACCTGTCCAAACGCAGCGCGCGCGGCATCTTCCTGACGGCCGCGCTGTCATTTTTCCTCGCCGAGATGGGCGACAAGACCCAGGTGGCGACCGTCGCGCTGGCTGCGCGCTTCAGCGAATGGATTCCAGTGGTGGCTGGTACGACGCTGGGCATGCTGCTGGCGAACGTGCCGGCAGTGCTGTTCGGACACCGATTTGCGGATCGGCTGCCGAGCCGTTGGATCCATGCCGTCGCGGCCGTCATGTTCATCGTTCTAGGTGCACTCGCGTTGCGTACGGCATTACAGGCCCAGTAAGTAGCAGCAAGCTGACTCTCGACTCTACTGGCCGACGATCCGCTTTGACCAAGGTGCGCTTTATCGGTCAGAGCGCTGGACGTTCACTTTACGTAAATACTTGCAGGTGAAACACGAACTGCCCAATAGGCCAGCGTGGATCGACAGCACCTCTACGCTAGAAACGATGGTGGAAATTCGAAGCGTGCACAACACGAATGTCACCTATGTGTGACCTGAGCAGACGTATCGGTGCAATGGTCTGACTGATAGGAGGCTCTGGCCGATTTGCGGACACCCACGGGATCAAGTCCGGCGCATGGCCGGTGTCGGCCCGATACGGTCAATCTGTTGCTTGTTCCTCGAAATTCGAGATGTCGATGTTCTGTGCCCTGACGAGCGCCAGCTCCGATTTGTACCTCGACGAATTCATTGTTTGTGGTGCAAACGCACCTTCTCGACAAGCCAGGCCGTGAGTTTCTTACTGGCTGCCTTTCGCACTTCTTCGTCTTGTGCTTCATGGATGATGGCGTGATAGGACTCAGCCTCTGCTGCCTCAGCACCGAGGCGGCTCAGATAGGCATTGAGGGGGCACGGTTCTGATCGATGCATTTGGTTCGGAAAGGCTCCGTGGGCGTCCATCCAGTGGTAAGCCAATGCGCCCAATGGCGTGGAAAACTGCAATGGTGCGGGATCCGAGCTGTTCGTTCTCCTGTGCATGGCGTGTTGTACCGCCCAGTCCTGCAACTGCTCACTCGGCATGGGGCGTGCGATGCCGTAGCCTTGACCGAATTTGGCGCCCAGCACCGTCACGGCCTCGATGATCCCGTCATTCTCGACGCCCTCGACCACAACTTCCTTCTCAAAATCTCGCCCGATCTGCACCACGGTGCGCACCAAAGTCAGTGCTTTCACCGGGTCGCGCTCGATGTCGAGAATGATGCCCTGATCGACCTTGATGACATCAAATGGAAGGCTGGCCAGCCGTTTTAGGCTGCTGAAACCAGATCCAAGGTCATCAATGGCAAACTGAACGCCCAACTGCCCCAGCCTGGATATCGCTTCGTCACGCAAAATCTCATCGACCTCTTGCGATTCCAGCAGTTCCAAGACGAGATGATGCGGCGCGATGGCGTGCTCACGCAAAGATTGCTGGATCCATTGCATACAGTCCGGGTGCAAAAGCGTGGAAGGGGGCAGGTTGATGGACAGATCGATGTCCATATCTTGGGCCCGCCAATGCGCCAGCCGCTCCAAACTCTGAGACAGCCCCATGCGAAACAGCGCGTCCAGGTCGGCATCGCGCAGCGCAGGCAGAAACTGCCCCGGAGCGATGACCTTTCCCTCAGGCGAAACCAGCCGAGCCAGCGCCTCGACCTTGCTCAAACGACCGTCGATCAGATCAACCACGGGTTGCACAAACATCCTCAAACCATCCGCGTAAAGCCATTGGCGGTACTGAGCGGCTTCACGTTGCCCGACAACAGGCGACCGTTTGCGCAGCAGATCG
>JAJXUC010000151.1 GCA_021783435.1 Pseudomonadota bacterium
CTGGGTTCGCTGGACGTGATGGAGATCAATCCCGCCTTCGATCTGCGCAACAGGACGGCGGAGGTGGCGGTGGACCTGATCGAGAGCCTGTTTGGCAAGTCCACCCTCATGCGGCCGTGAGGCAGCGCGGTGCGCCTGCTGCATGGCTGACGCACATGCGGTGGAGTCACGTCGGGCTCACCGACGGCGGCTCGACGCCCGCAACAAAAGGGCCAGGGCTGCGGCGACGACGGCTATGCCCACGCCCTCAGCGGCGTCGGGTCGTTCGCCCAGCAGGCCCCATGCCAGCAGGACGCCTGTCACCGGTATCGCCAGGCTCGAGAGCCCCGCGATGCCGGCTGGCAGGCGTTGCACCACGACAAGCCACAGAGTCCACGCCACCCCTGAAGCCAGAACGATGTTGAAGGCCAGCGCCGCAATGAAGCCGGGGGCCCAGCTCACGGGCCGCTCCGGTACGAACCACGCCAGCGCGATGAGAAAGGCCGTGCCAGTCAGCATTTGCCATGCCGTCAGGCGCAGCGGCGACAGCACCGTGCCTTGGCGCACGAAAAGGCGCTTGGCTGCCACCGTGCCGATGGCCCAGCTCACCCCGCCGGCGACGGCAAGCCCCGCGCTTCGCAGATCCACATGCGCTTTCCACGGTTGCATGATCAGTAGCAGACCGAAGGCCGCGAGCACGAGGCTGGCGATTTGCGTGGCGCGCAGGCGTTCGCGCAACCAAGCCCAGGCCAGCAGCACGGTCCAGAACGGCATGGTGTAGACGAGGAGGGCGGTCTTGCCCGCCCCGCCTTGGACGAGGGCCCATTGGGCCAGGGCCGTGAAACCAGTGGTCTGCGCAAGACCGATGACCAGGGTTGGGACAAGGGGCGGCGGCGCCAGATTTTCACCGCGCAGGCGCAGAACCAGGAAAAGCGCTGCGGTGCCGCCGGCATAGCGGAGCGCGGAGAACTCGAATGGTCCGCTGTACAGCATGGCCAGTTTCATCACGATCCAATTGCTGCTCCAGATCAGTGTGAGCGCGACCAAAGCCAACATGGGCGACGTGCGCGAAGAGACGGAGCGCATCAGCAAAGGGTCCGGTTGATGACGGGGATCTCAAGTGTGAGCACGATCTTGCAGCACATCAGTGTTTGCATCATGGGGTAAGAAATGGAGGGGCCGCGTGGACGGATCCGCGGTGCGTGAGACGAGCGCATAGGAGTTGAACTTCCGTGCGCCATTTGGAACTCAGTGATGTGGGCGGCCTGAGCGCAAATGCCGGCTTGAAGTGGCGGGCGCCGCGCCGTCCACCGGATGAGTAGCCCGCGCCGAGAACTTGCATTGAGCCATGTCTGTGTACCCCTTTTTCGTGTATCTGATTGGTGTGGCCGCACTGAGTTTGGTGGTGGGGCTGGTGTTAGCCCTTCGCCGCAATCTTCGTCCGCCCCAAACGGATAAAGATTAATTGCCGGCGCACCGCACCGGCGCGAGCTGATGCGCCTTCGGGTCGCAAGCGCGGCGCGCGCCATGTGACCGATCGAATGCGGTTCCGGCGCGCCCTGTCCGGTGCGATCCCGCAACACACGAAGGGAACCGTGCCAACGCAGGCCGGCTCCCCGGGCGTCCTTCACGCGCGCCAAATCGGGGCGCCATAACGCACCAGAATAGAGCATTTGCACGCGGCGCGCACTGCATTGAAGCGTGCAAACGCGCTCCCGGGCGGTTCGATGCTGGCCATTTCTGTGCGGTCCTCGAGTGAGCTGCTCCCAGATCGGATTGTTTTGGTGCGCTTGCACGCTTTTGGAACGTTTATTGCTTGCGTTTGGAAGGATAACGTCCCAATCATGGTGCATTGAATTTACATTCCGGAGTCCCCTACGATGCAAGCCCTGCAACAAAGCAGCGACGTGTTGTTTCTCCTTTTGGGCGCCATTCTGGTGCTCTTCATGCATGCCGGCTTTGCCTTTTTGGAGCTGGGCACGGTGCGAAGAAAAAACCAGGTCAACGCCCTGGTCAAAATCCTGACCGACTTTTCGGTGGCGACGTTGGCCTACTACTTCGTCGGCTTCGGTATTGCCTATGGCGTGCATTTCTTCGTGCCGGCAGCCCAGCTTAAGCTCGATGACGGTTTCGCGCTCACCCGATTCTTTTTCCTGCTGACCTTCGCTGCGGCAGTTCCGGCCATCGTGTCGGGTGGGATTGCCGAGCGGGCCAAGTTCTGGCCTCAGCTCATCGCCACAGCAGCCATCGTCGGCGTCGCCTACCCGCTGTTCGAGGGCGCTGTATGGGGCGAGCGATTCGGTGTCCAGGCCTGGTTCCAGGGAGTCTTCGGTGCCGAGTTCCACGATTTCGCAGGTTCCGTGGTGGTGCATGCGATGGGGGGCTGGATTGCGCTGCCAGCCGTGCTGCTGCTGGGTGCGCGAAGGGGGCGCTACCGGGACGGTCGGGTCAACCCGCATCCGCCATCGAGCATTCCCTTTCTTGCGCTGGGTTCGTGGATTCTCATCGTCGGTTGGTTTGGCTTCAACGTCATGAGCGCACAGAACATTAGCAAGATCTCTGGGCTTGTGGCGGTGAACTCGCTCATGGCGCTGGTGGGCGGCACGATTGCCGCGCTCGTGGCCGGGCGCAACGACCCAGGTTTCGTGCACAACGGACCTTTGGCCGGCCTCGTGGCTGTCTGTGCGGGTTCGGACATCATGCATCCGGTCGGGGCACTGATTACAGGCGCCGTGGCCGGTTGGCTGTTTGTGGCGATGTTTACGCTGACGCAAAACCGGCTGCGTGTGGATGATGTGCTGGGCGTGTGGCCGCTGCATGGGTTGTGCGGTGCATGGGGGGGCATCGCTGCTGGCATCTTCGGGCAGACCGCGCTGGGTGGTATTGGTGGCGTGAGCTTCTGGGCGCAGGTCGTGGGCACGTTAGGCGGCGTGGGCTGGGCATTGCTCAGCGGCGTCGTCGTCTACGGGGTGCTCAAGCTGACGCTTGGCCTGCGACTGGATGCGGAGGCCGAGTTCGAAGGGGCGGACCTGTCCATTCACAAGATCACGTCGACGCCCGAGCGGGAGGTGAGCTGGTGAGCAGGGCGTAGCGGGGATGCCGGTACGGCCCCGAAGGTTTTCAGCGTTTTCGTGAAATCGTTCACGGACGCCTGCTCGCGTCCTTCCTAAAGTGCGGACCAGGGTGATCGGCCATGAGAGCCGCTCGCCGGGTTCCCAACAGCAGCGAAGGACACAGATCATGGCCCAGACGATTTCATCCAAGAGCATTGGCGTGGCAGGCGCCAGCCTGGCTTTGAACGACCCCGCAGCCGCGGATCGCTTGGCGCGCATCGCGCAGGTTTACATCGACCATCTGGGCATGTGCAGGCTTGAGCCTGTGACGATCCAGGCCGTGGCCGAGGCGCACGGATTTGACGCCATCGTGGTTGACGATGACGGTCAGGGCTATATCGCGCTCGTCGCAGGCGAGCAATTGCCGGCGCGCTCGACATATCGCTTGAGCGGGCGCGTCCACGCGCGTGGGGGTGCGGTGGAGGAGCTGTTCATGGTGGAGCACAGCCGCGCCGGGTTGGAGCAAAGTGCGGCGCGCATTGGCTACTACGTGCACATCATGCGCCGCCTCACGCACTGAGCGGCGCGTGCGCCGCGGCGCTCAAAGTGGATAGTCCGTGCGCTTGACCACGGTGCGCAGCGCAAAGCTGCTCTTGATGCGCACCACGTGGGGCAGGCGCGAGAGTTCCTGCTTGTGCAGGCGCTCGTACTCCTGCGGGCCATTGACCGCAATGCGCAGCAGGTAGTCGAAATCTCCAGCCATGAGGTGGCATTCAAGGATGTCGGGGCAGCCAGCGGCGGCGCGTTCAAACGCACCCAGGACTTCCTCGCGCTGACTATCCAGTGTCACTTCAATGAATACCGTGGTGGCCCGGCCGATCGCGCGGGCGTCGAGCAGCGCAACCACGCGCGCGATCACCCCATCGCGCTCAAGGCGCTGCACACGGCGCAGGCAGGCCGAGGCAGACAGCCCAACCCGGTCCGCGAGCGTGGCGTTGGCCACGCTCGCGTCCGTTTGCAGGATGCCGAGGATGGCTCGGTCATGGTGGTCGAGTTCAATCATTCGCGCGCAAAAATGGACCCATGCGCAATTAGAAGCCAGATTTTTCCACTTGATCAATCAAATCGTGCGCAACGTCGGGAAAGTTCGTACCGATCTTGCAACCGCGTTGCGCGCGATCAGGCCGATACTTCTACCGTGGCGCCATGCGAAGACAGCGGCGCATAACGAGTGATCAACAGGAGCAATCTCATGCATGTCGGCGTTCCCAAGGAAATCAAGGTGCACGAATACCGCGTCGGTCTAACACCCGACGCCGTGCGTGAACTCACGCACCACGGCCATCGGGTCCTGGTACAGACGGGTGCAGGAGCCGGCATCGGCGCAGACGATGCGGCGTACCAAGCCGCAGGCGCGCAAATCGCACCCGACGCGGCGAGTGTTTTCGCCCAGGCTGAGATGATCGTCAAGGTGAAGGAGCCGCAGCCCGATGAATGCCGCATGCTGCGCCAGGATCAGGTGCTTTTCACTTATCTGCACCTGGCTCCGGACCCGGACCAGGCGGGCTTGTTGCTGCAAAGCGGCTGCACTGCGATAGCCTATGAAACCGTCACCGATGCCCACGGTGGTCTGCCGCTGCTGGCGCCGATGAGTGAGGTGGCCGGGCGCATGGCCATCCAAGTTGGTGCAGTCGCGCTGCAAAAGGCAAGCGGCGGGCGTGGCGTCCTGCTGGGTGGCGTGCCTGGCGTGGCACCGGGCGATGTTGTGGTCATTGGCGGGGGCACCGTGGGCACCCATGCGGCGCGCATGGCCGTCGGGCTGGGTGCGCGCGTTACCGTATTCGACAAATCGTTGCCGCGTCTGCGCCAGCTCGACGAACTCTTCGATGGGCGCGTCAACACCCAATACTCCACCCTTCACGCGCTGGATATGGCCGTCACCCAGGCCGATCTGATCGTGGGCGCGGTGTTGGTGCCAGGCGCGGCTGCGCCCAAGCTCATCCGTCGCGAGCAGCTCGCCCGCATGCGCCCTGGCGCAGTGATTGTGGATGTCGCCATTGACCAGGGAGGATGCTTCAGCACCTCGCATGCCACCACCCACGACGAGCCCACTTACGTGGTGGATGGCATCGTGCACTACTGCGTCGCCAATATGCCGGGTGCCGTTGCACGCACGTCCACCTATGCCCTGAACAACGCCACCCTTCCGTTTACCCTGGCGTTGGCAAACAAGGGCTGGAAACAGGCATGCGCCGACGATGCGCATCTGGGCCATGGGTTGAACGTGCAGGCCGGGCGCATCACGCACCCTGCAGTGGCACAGGCTTTGAATCTTCCCTACACCCCGGTCGCCAAAGTGCTTGGCAAAGCGGTGGAGGCGATCGCGGCCTGAACGCGGAGCACAGGGTTTGCCCCTGCGCGGCCGCAGGCCGGCAGGGGTGCCCGAACCTCCTTGGCTGTTCAGGCAACTCGCGAGCGCTTCATCTTGCGCACCAGAAGGGTTTGCCCTGCGCGTTGCAAATTGTGACCTGTCGCGCCGGCTGATGGTGCGCAATGGCTAGCGAACACAAGGGCGCGGAGGCCGGCGCGGCAAGGCGGTATGGCGGATCGTGTTGAGCCCGCGGGCTAGTTTTGCGATGGGTCCAGACGCTTCACGTGCCGGCACGCGCGCGCCACGGCACCGAAACGGGCTGCAGTTTGCGACAATGGCGGACTCTCTCGAAATACTGCCATGTCGCTTGCCACCGATTCCACACACGCCTTGGTCATCGATCTCGGCGTCCGAGCTCGCGCCGCCTCGCGCGGTATGGCGCGCGCAAGTACCGCTGCGAAGAATGCCGCGCTGCAGGCTCTGGCGGGGCTGATCCGTGCGCAGGCCGCTGACTTGCGCGCGGCCAACGCTCACGACGTGGAAGCGGCGCGGGCCGCGGGACTGGACCCAGCATTCGTTGACCGATTGATGCTGTCGGACAAGGTGATTGCGCAGATGGCGCAGAGCTGCGAGCAGGTGGCCGCATTGCCCGACCCCATTGGCGAGATGACCGATTTGCGACGACGCCCCAGTGGCATCACCGTGGGTCGGATGCGCGTGCCGCTCGGAGTCTTTGGCATGATTTACGAGAGTCGCCCCAACGTGACGATCGAGGCAGCGTCGCTGGCCATCAAATCGGGCAATGCCGTCATCCTGCGCGGGGGATCGGAGGCCATCCATAGCAACCGTGCCTTGGCTGCGCTCGTTGCGCTGGCGCTGGTGGAGGCCGATCTGCCGCCGGACGCCGTGCAACTCGTGTCCACCACGGATCGCGCTGCGGTGGGGGCGCTGATCACCATGCCACAGTATGTCGATGTGATCATTCCGCGCGGCGGCAAGAGTCTGATCGAGCGCATCAGTGCCGAGGCACGTGTTCCGGTGATTAAACATCTGGACGGGAACTGCCATGTCTATGTCGACGCCGAAGTCGAGCTCGAGATGGCCGTGACGGTCACCGACAACGCCAAGACCCAGCGCTACAGTCCCTGCAATGCGGCAGAGTCGCTCCTGGTGGCGGGTGCGACGGCCGCGGCGTTCCTGCCGCGCATCGGCGCCGTGTTCGCACACAAGGGCGTGGAGATGCGTTGTTGCCCGCAAAGCCGTGCTTTGCTCCAGGCCGTGCCCGGCGCGGCCGCGCTGCTGCGCGACGCCACCGAGGAAGATTGGAGCACCGAGTATCTTGCGCCCATCATCTCCGTCAAGATCGTGCGGGACGTGGACGAGGCCATTGCCCACATCAATCGCTACGGATCGCAGCACACCGATACCATTCTCACGACCAACCATGCGCACGCGATGCGCTTCTTGCGGGAGGTGGACTCAGCAACCGTCATGGTCAACGCCTCCACGCGCTTTTCCGATGGCTTTGAATTCGGACTCGGTGCCGAGATCGGCATCTCCACCGACAAGTTCCATGCCCGCGGCCCGGTAGGCCTGGAGGGGCTGACAAGCCAGAAATGGATGGTCCTGGGTGAGGGCGAAATTCGCAGTTGAGCCGCCATACCCACCGCCATCGATCGACCCATGACTCTCCAACACATCACTGGCATCCTCACACTTCCCACGTTGCTGCGCATCATGGCGGCGATCGGCATGGGTGTAGGCGTTGTCAACTCGGCCATTGCCGTGGGGATTTACTGGCGCGAGCTCGCGCCAGGGCAGGTCCTGGGGCTGTTTCTCGGCGCTGTTCTGTTCAATGCCCTGGCACTGATGTTCGCCACGCTCATCGGGTATTGGCCCTACCGGGCGCTGGCCCGTCGGCAGCGCCTGGGCCTGCACCGACTCAGCGTCCATATGGTGCGCGAGGACGCGTCCGCATAGCGCCGGGCAAGTCACCTCTGGCTTGTTGCATTTGTCCACCTGGAGTACACAGCATGAACCCGCGTGATCGCATCAAACTCCTCGGAGCAGGGCTGGCAGGTCTGGGTGTCACCACACGGGCTCAGGCACAAAGCCAGGGGCCCGTGCCCGCCAAGCCCATCTCCAGCGAGCCGTGGAAGGTGGTCATGCAAATCAGCGACAGTCTGGAGCAGGCCTATGAGGGGCTGATCAACGTGCAGAACGTCCTCGAACTTGACCCGAAGATGCGGTTCATCGTCGTCGGCTACGGTAATGCCATCGGGTTCCTGCTCAACGGTGCAAAGACTCCTCAGGGGGCGCTTTTTGAGGGCATGATCGGCAATCTGGCCAATCAAGGTGTGCAGTTCAAGGCCTGCAACAACACGCTGACATTCCTCAACATTCCGAAGGACAGGCTGATCCTCGAAGCCACCATCGTGCCGGCTGGTGTGTATGAGCTGGTCAAGCTGCAGTCCGAGGGCTGGTACTACATCAAGCCCTGAGCGATCTGCTTGATCGGCGCGGCGCGCAGTGCCAAGGCATGAGGAAGGCCTGCGGCGACGTGTGCCGGTCTTTCCTTCCAGCGGCGGAGCATGCGTGTTACACCCGGTTGCGTTTGCGGGCGAACTCACGCATCATCAATCGCAGCAGCCAGTCGAGGTCGCCATGGCATGCCGGGTTCCCGCACATGCTGGCCCGATGCGCACACCAACACGAGGAGACATTGCATGACTTCCATTCAATCCCCCCGCCGCAAGGTTCTGCTGGCTTCGGCAGCCGCGGGCGCGGCAGCCTTCACGACCACAGCCCATGCCGCAGGCAGGGCCGAGAAGGAAGGGCCGGTGAAGGTGGTCTATCACATCACGCAGGGAGACGCACAGGCCTCGCGTGCTTTGGGCAATGTGCGCAACCACCTCTCGGCGGACCCCACGGCCAAGATCGTGGTCGTCGGCAACGGCGCGGGCATCGATTTCATGCTCAGTGGCGCGAAGGATGCGAAAGGCGCCGAGTACGCGGGCAATATCGGAGATCTGGCCAGCAAGGGCGTTTCGTTTCGTGTTTGCAACAACACGTTGACCAATCGCGGCATCTCCAAGGACAAGGTGATCATCGACGCCACCATCGTGCCCTCGGGCGTTGCCGAGGCGGCCAATCTGCAATACCGCGACGGTTACGCCTATTTATGCCCCTAAGGGATGCGCAATCTGCCCAAGCGATCATGCGACCCGGGTTGACGCGGCATCATGACGCGGTGCATCATCGCGCCGCGTGAAGACTCCAACTGCACGAACGCCCGGCTCCTCTGCTGGGACCCAACCCAGCGATCCCGGCGGCTCCACGCCGAAGCGTCGGCCACTGCATCGCGATCTCCGCGCTGCAGCCGATCTGCTCGGCTGTGTTGTACAGGGCCAGTCGCTGGCTTCGGCCTTGCCGCGCTTGGCGCTTGCACAGACCTGGACACCGGACCAACGTGGCGCGGCGCAGGCGCTGAGTTTTGAGTCGCTTCGCGGCCTTGGTCGGGCTCGCGCGCTGCTGGAGGCGCTGCACCCCAAGCGCATCAAGCCGGCCGAACTGGAACATCTGGTCCTCGTCGCCATGGCGCTGCTGAGCAGCCCATCGGAGCCGCATCCCTATGCCGACCACACCTTGGTCAACGAAGCCGTGCAGGCTTGCGCACTGCGCCCCGGAACGCGCCACGCACGCGGGCTCGTGAACGCGCTGCTGCGGCGCCTTCAGGCCAACCGGGATCGCTTGCTGGCCCAGGTGCTGCAGCAAGACGTGGCGCGTTTCAACCATCCGGCATGGTGGATT
>JAJXUC010000152.1 GCA_021783435.1 Pseudomonadota bacterium
TGCCGGCGCCCTCATCGCCGGCGGCGCCGACACCGCCGAGGCCAAGCTCGAAATCATGCACGCCTGCGGCTTCACCGTCACCCGCAACCCCTCCGAAATGGGCAAACTCATCCAGAAAAAATTGGGCACGGTCTTCGCCCTGGCCTGATGGCCAAGAAAATTTCGGTGCGGCCGGATGTTTCGCCGGGGCGCCGCGTGATGCCATTCGACGTGAGGGATCAAACATGAAAATCTGCATTTTTGGTGCTGGAGCCATCGGCGGCCTCATCGGCGGACAACTCGCCCGCGCCGGCGTGGATGTGAGCTTCGTCGCCAGGGGACCTCATCTGCAGGCCATGCAGACGCACGGCTTGCGCCTGCGGATCGACGGCGCGGAACATACGGTCCGCGTTCCATGCACGTCGAATCCCGCGGAGCTGGGGCCACAGGACTATGTCTTCATCACCCTGAAGGCGCATTCCGTGCCCGGCGCGGTCGAATCCATGCGTCCGCTGCTGCACGCGGACACGGCCGTGATCACCGGCGTGAACGGCCTGCCCTACTGGTATTTCCACGACCATGGTGGAGACTACGCCGGCACCATCCTGAACAGCGTGGATCCGGGCGGCCTGCAGTGGCGCGTGCTTGGCCCGGAGCGAGGCATTGGCTGCGTGTTGTACCCGGCGGCCGACATCGTGGCCCCCGGCGTGGTGGAACACGCCTACGGCAAGAAATTTCCGCTTGGCGAACCAAGCGGGCAAACCACCGCGCGCATCCAGCGCCTGCACGAGGCCATGACCGCGGCGGGGTTCGAGGCGCCGATCCGCGCTGACATTCGCGACGAGATCTGGCTCAAGCTATGGGGCAATCTATGCCTCAACCCGATCAGCGCCCTCACGCATGCGACCCTGGATGTCATCACCGCCGATCCCGCGGTGCGGTCGCTGGCACGGGGGATGATGCAGGAGGCGCAAATTATTGCTGAGCGGCTCGGCGTGCGCTTTCGGGTCGGCATCGAGCGGCGCCTCGATGGCGCGGGCGCCATTGCCGGCCACAAGACATCCATGCTGCAGGATCTGGAGCAGCGCCGGCCGATGGAAATCGATCCGCTGCTTGGCGTGATCCAGGAACTGGGACAACGGGTCGGCCAGCCGACCCCACTGGCCGATGCCGTGCTCGCACTCGTCAGGCTGCGAGAAAAAACCGCCCGCCAGGGCTGAGACCCGTTCCACATCGCGGCTGCGGGCCGCACCGAACACGCATCTCCTCAACGCGGCGGCAAAACTCCGGGGCGGCCAGACGCGCGCTTGCAAGCCTGGGATTCAACAGGAAACCGAGTCTCGCCAAGGCTCGTTGTTTTTTGTATACTGTATCAAGGATACATTGAAATTTGTTGCAGTGCAGCGTAAAATGAGAACTCCTCAGCCAAGCTTTGCATCGCGCAGATCAGGAGTTTTCATGGATATTTCAACGTTGTTCATCTACGCCATCGCGTTGATCGCAGCAGGTTGCGCCGCGACTTTTTTGATTGCAGACAGCCTGCCTCTGCGGGCCGATGCGTCGCCCAAAGGTGCTCCCGCACCCAGCGGTGGCGCCACACAGGCGGCTGGCCGAAGCGTTTGTAAGCACAGTACGGGACCATGAATGCCCATCGTCTCCCCCTCTGAAACACGCGCCAGCGCGCTGACCTTGTCGTTGCAGCCGATCAACGCGGTGGCCAGTCTGCGCGACCAGGCCTATGCCATGCTGCGCCAGGCCATTGCCGACGCCGACATCTACCAGTCGCGCGAGGAAATCCGCCTCGATGAGCGCGTCCTGAGCGAAGCGCTGGGGGTGAGCCGCACCCCGATCCGCGAGGCCATGACCCTGCTCGAACAAGAGGGTTTCCTGCGCATGGTGCCGCGCCGCGGCATCTACATCGTGCGCAAGACCAAGCGCGAGATCGTCGAGATGATCCAGATGTGGGCCGCGCTCGAGAGCATGGCGGCCCGCCTGGCCACGACCCAGGCCAGCGACGAGGAGATCCGGGCCCTGCGGCATATGTTCGACAACTTCCGCGACACGACGCCGGCCGAGCACATCCAGGAATATTCGGACGCCAACATCGCCTTTCACCAGGCCATCGTGCAGTTGTCCAAGTCGCAGGTCATCATGGAAACGATCAAGAACATCTTCATCCATGTTCGCGCCATCCGGCGCATGACCATTTCACAGAGCGACCGCGCCTCGCGCTCCATTGCCGACCATCTGCGCATCATCGAGGCGCTGGAGAAGCGCGACACCGAACTGGCGGAAAAACTGGTTCGCCAGCATTCGCTCGACCTGGCCGACTATGTCCAGGCCCACTGCGAGTTCCTGGATTAGGTTAGGGGTTAGGGCCTGTTCACGCTTGACTGAAGGACGGCGCGGCCCGGCCCGGCCCCCTGACCTCACTGCTTCCCGCCTTTGACGGCGTGCCAGAACGCCTCGCCACCCTTCTTCGCGGCGTGGCCGACCTCCAGGCCGACCTTCTTGCCCTCATGCCCGACGGCCAGGCCAACTTTTTTCCCCTCCTGGCCAACTTTGCGGGCGGTAGACCCCACGGCAGACCCCACCTGACTGGCGTCCTTGGAAAGGCTGCTGCTGTCGGCCGCTTGCACGGGCGACATCATCAGGATCGAGAGCGCGAAGATCCCGGCGCCTACCCGGGCGGATGCGGCGAGCTTGCTGGCCTGACGGTTCATGGCTTGACTCCTTATCGCGTGGTATTGGGCAACGCGGGCGGAAACCGGAGTTCCCGAGACCCCATGCTGCAGGCGGCATTCTGACACGTCGCGGCCACCCACGCCCCGCACCCGACTGCCGGCCGTGCGCGGCATGCGACGGGCTCTCCAAGCCCCGTGAAACGCTGGCGGATCGCCCTCGCATGGCGTCCCAAGTCAATGGGTGAAAAATCACATGAATCGAGATCATCGATTCGTTTTGTTACTTTCCTGCAGCCCGAAATCCATTGCTCCAAACAATAGCGCCTGCCATACTCACTTATACAAATATTTAGATAAATATCTGGGAACTGCGGCTGTGCGGGAAATTCGTCGCGCTGCGACGCGATAGGTCTGCCGGCCCTAGGTTTACCCATGGTTGCCAGGATCAGCGGCGCGAGGAGGCTTGACCCCATCGAACGAAAGCGTTGAGAAAACACATCGACTGACCTTGGGGAGGGTGAAATGCACCGATTGGAGCGGGAGACGCTCACCGTGTATGGACTCGCTGCGGCACTCATTCTGATGATTGCCAGTGCCTCCATTGCCTATCGCAGCGTCGAACGCTTTGCAGCACGCGCGGATCTGGTGCAGCATTCCCACGTCGTCATCAACCAGACCAACTTGTTGCTGTCGGAGCTGAAGGACGCGGAAACCGGCTCCCGCGGCTATCTCCTCACCCGCGACAAGCAGTTTCTCGAACCCTACGAACAAGCCGTTCGCGTCCTGCCTGCGCAGCTTCAAACGCTCAAGGCGCTTACACGCGACAACGCCGACCAACAACAGGCCGTTGCGGCCCTCGGCCAGTTGACCGCGCGCCAACTGGCGATCCTGCGGGAGGGCATCGCCCTGGAGCCGCAAATCGACCACGACCGCAACGCCAAGGTCGTGGCCATCGCGCTGCAGGGCAAACGGGTCATGGACGAAATCCGCGCCGTCGTCGGCCGTCTGACGGCCGACGAAGAGCAGATCCTGCGTCGGCGGACCGCGGCGGAGGACACCGACTCCCACCGCACAAAACTGTGGGTCGTGCTGGGCAGCCTGGCGGCTATTGCGCTGCTGCTCGCCGCCTTCTGGGCCCTGCACCGCGAGATCCAGAAGCGCCGCGCGGCGCAGGAACAAGCCGAGAAAACGGCGCTGGAGCTGGCCGACCTCTACAACAACGCCCCCTGCGCCTATCACTCGGTCGACGCGCAGGGCGTCATCACGCGGATCAACGACACCGAGCTGGCCTGGCTGGGCTATACGCGCGACGAAATCGTCGGCAAGATGCGCCACCCGGACCTGATGACGCCGGAAAGCGCCGAGCGCTACCGCCAGATCATGTTCCCACTCGGTTTGGAACAAGGCTGGCTGAAGGACGTCGAATTCGAGTATGTGCGCAAAGACGGCAGCATTCTGTGCGGCGCGCTCAACGCCACCGTGGTCCGCGACGCGCAAGGTCGCTATGTGACAAGCCGCACCAGCCTGTACGACATCACGGACCGCAAGCAGGCCGAGTTGCGCATTCGCCAACTCAATGCGCAACTCGACCAGCGCGCCGCGGAGTTGGAAGTAACCAACAAGGAACTCGAGAGCTTCAGCTACTCGGTGTCGCACGATCTGCGTTCCCCCTTGCGGGCGATCGATGGATTCTCCCGCATGATGGAGGAGGACTACGCGAACCGGCTCGACGACGAAGGACGGCGCATCCTGCAGGTCATCCGCGACAACAGCAGGAAAATGGGGCAGCTGATCGACGACCTGCTGGCTTTCTCCCGCCTGGGGCGCAAACCGGTCGAAGCGGCGGCGATCGACATGGATGCCCTGGTCGACGAGGTGTGGGCGCAGGCGTGCGCGGCGGCGCGTGGCGGAACCCGAGACACTGCGCCGCGCCTGCGCCGGGAACCCCTGCCGGCGGCCTGGGGCGATGCGGCCATGATTCGCCAGGTTCTGGCCAACCTCGTCTCGAATGCCATCAAGTACAGCAGCCGCCAGGCCGACCCGCTGGTGGAGATCAGCGGGTCGCAAGAAGGCGCGGAAACGTTCTATCAAGTCCGCGACAACGGCGTGGGTTTCGATATGCAGTATTACGGCAAGCTCTTCCGCGTCTTCCAGCGCCTGCACGGAGCCGACGAATTCCCCGGCACCGGCGTCGGCCTGGCCATCGTGCAGCGCGTCGTGGTCCGCCACGGCGGCCGGGTCTGGGCGCAGAGCCAGCCAGGCGCCGGAAGCACCTTCACGTTCAGCCTGCCCAAGAGAAAGGAGGAGCCATGAACCGAAAGGAGGAGCCATGAACCCCGTGCAGCCCATCGAGGTTCTGCTGGCGGAGGACACGGCGACCGACGCCGAAATGACCCTGCGCGCCTTGAAGAAGGTGGGCGTCATCAACCGCATCACCTGGGTGAAGGATGGCGAGGAGGCGCTGGATTACGTGTTCCGCAGCGGCGCCTATGCCGAACGGCCCGCCGGGGAGCCCAAGCTCATCCTGCTGGACCTGAAGATGCCGAAGGTCGACGGCATCGAGGTGCTGCGCCGCCTCAAGCAGACCGAGCGCACACGGTCGATCCCGGTGGTCATGCTGACGTCCAGCGCCGAGGAGCAGGACATGATCCAAAGCTACCAGTTCGGCGTCAACAGCTATATCGTCAAGCCCGTCGAGTTCGACAAATTCGTCGAGGAAGTCTCCAAGGTGGGCTTCTACTGGGCCATCGTCAACCGGCTTCCGGGCTGCGACTGAGGCACGCGCGAGGAGCCAAAATGCCTGCACTGCGCCTGCTGCACATCGAGGACGCCACGACGGACGCGGAACTCGTCGCCTACGAGCTGCGGCGCGCGGGATTCGCGTTGTCGGTCCGGCGCGTGGAGACGGAAGCCGCGCTGCGCGAGGCGCTGGAGGACTTCGCCCCCGACCTTGTGCTCTGCGACTACTCCATGCCGCAGTTCGACGGCCTGCGCGCCCTGAGCATCTGCCGCGAGGCGCAGCCCGACCTTCCCTTCATCTTCGTCTCCGGGGCGATCGGCGAGGAAACGGCCATCGAGTCCCTGAAATCGGGGGCGATGGACTATGTGATCAAGGACAACCTCAAACGCCTGCCCGCCGCCGTCCGCGGCGCCCTGGAACGATCCGCGGAAAAACAGGCGCGCCAGCGTGCCGAGCAGGAATTCCGGGAAAGCAACCGCCTGTTCCAGACCTTCATGGAGCATCTGCCCGGAGCGGCGCTGATGAAGGATCGCCAGGGCCGCTACGTCTTCACCAACCAGGGGATCGCGCTGGTCCTCAACACCGGGCAGCGCAACATCACCGGCATGACGGCGCATGCGCTGCTTCCGCCGCCAGTGGCCGACCAGCTCGACCGGGTCGACCGGCTGGTGCTCGAAAGCCGGCAGGTGGTCGTGGACGTGCAAGCCTTTCCCAAAGAGGGGGGTGGCGACGCCTATTGGGAGATCACGAAATTTCCCATCATGGATCACCAGGGAAGGGCCGAGTATGTCGGCGGCGTGGCGTTCGACTTGACCCCGCGCATCCAGGCCGAGGAGGCGCTGAACCTGCGCACCCGAGCCGTCCAGGTCAGCGCCGATCCGATCCTGATCGTTGACATCACGCAAGACCACGCGCCGCTGATCGACGTCAACGAGGCCTTCGAACGCGTCACGGGCTACGCGCGCGACGAAGTCCTTGGACAGAACTGCCGCTTTCTCCAGGCTGGCGATAACGCGCAGCCGGAACTCGACAAGATCCGCGCCGCGATCCGCGACCGGCGCGCCGCGACGGCCGTGCTGCGCAACTACCGCAAGGATGGCAGCCTGTTCCTCAACGAGCTGCACATCGCCCCAGTGCACGACCCCCACCACGGGAACGTCACCCATTACGTCGGGATCATGCACGACATCACGCAAATCCGGCGCTACCAGGACGAGCTTGAGCACCGGGCCAACTACGACACGCTGACCGGCCTGGCCAACCGCAACTTGCTGCAGGAACGCATGCGGCAGACCGTCCTGCATGCCCAGCGGCATGCGCTCGCCTTCACGATCGCCTTCATCGACGTGGACAACTTCAAACGCGTCAACGACGGTCTTGGCCATGGCGCCGGCGACAAGCTGCTTGGGTTGATCGGACAGCGGATACAGGCCTGCATCGGGCCCGGCGACACCGTGGCGCGGCTCGGCGGCGACGAGTTCGTGCTGCTGCTGGCCGAGAGCGACACCCAGAGCAAGAACTACCAGCTTGTGCAACGCATCCAGTCCGAGATCGCGAAACCGCTGGAGCTGCGCGGCAGGCAGCTCACCGTGACCTGCAGCATCGGCATGGCGATGTTCCCGCGCGACGGAACCCAAACCGAGCATTTGGTGGCCAATGCCGAGGCCGCCATGTACAGGGCCAAGGCGCAGGGGCGCAACAGCTTCCAGTTCTATGCGCAGGACATGAATGCGCAGGGCGTCGCGCGCCTGTCGATGGAGAACGATCTTTGGCATGCGCTGGACAACGCCGAGTTCGAGCTGCACTACCAGCCGCAGATCGACCTGCGCCTGGGCAGGATCACGGGCATGGAAGCGCTCATCCGCTGGCGCCATCCGGCGCTGGGCCTCATCCCGCCCCTGCAGTTCATTCCCCTCGCGGAGGAAAACGGCTTGATCGTTCCGATCGGGAAATGGGTGCTTGAAACAGCCTGCCGGCACAACAGGCAGCTGCAGCGCGAAGGCCTGGCGCCGGTGCGCGTGGCGGTGAACCTGTCGGCCCGGCAGCTCATGGACGGCCGTCTCAGTGAAGATGTGAGGAAGGCGCTGGAATCCACCGGCCTGGCGCCCGGCTGCCTGGAACTCGAAGTCACCGAAAGCATGGTGATGCACGACCCGGACGCGGTGCTCGGCATCCTGCAGCGGATCAGCGGCATGGGGGTCGAACTCTCGCTGGACGACTTCGGCACCGGCTACTCGAGCCTGGCCTACCTGAAGAAATTCCCCATCGACCGGCTCAAGATCGACCAGTCCTTCGTGGCCCACTGCACGACGGATCCGGACGACGCCGCCATCATCCAGGCCGTCATCGCGCTGTCGCACAGCCTGAATCTGCTGGTGATCGCGGAAGGCGTCGAGACGGCCGAGCACCAGGCATTCCTCGCGCGCCACCGCTGCGAGGAGGGACAGGGCTACCTGTTCAGCAAACCCATCCCGTTCGAGGCGATGCGCAGCCTGCTGGCCTCGAACCCGGCATTCCCCGTGTGACCGCGCCGCGGCGGCCGGCTCAGCGCTGGCCGAGATGGGCGTGGGCGAACACCCCGCGCGCCTCGCGCGGCTCGCTGCGCCAATACTGCGGCGGCACGGTCACCGTCGCCTGCAACGCCGCCGCGGCGTGCCAGGGCCAGCGCGGATTCCACAGCAGGGCGCGAGCCAGCGCCACGAGGTCGGCGCTGCCGTCCTGCACGATGGCCTCGGCCTGGCGCGGCTCGGTGATCAGACCGACGGCCATGGTGGGCAATCCCGTGGCCTGGCGCACCGCACGGGCCAGCGGCACCTGGTAGCCGGGGCCGATGGGGATTTGCTGCTGCGGCGACACGCCGCCCGACGAGACGTCGATCCAGGCGCAGCCGCGCGTCTTGAGCGCAGCGGCGAAGGTCAGCGTCTGCTCCAGGTCCCAGCCGCCGTCCACCCAGTCGGTGGCCGACACCCGCACCCCCAGCGGGATGTGCGTGGGCAACGCGGCGCGCACGGCGTCGAACACGTCCAGCGCAAAGCGCATGCGGTTCTCCAGGCTGCCGCCATAGGCATCCGTGCGCTGGTTGGCCAGGGGCGACAGGAACTCGTGCAGCAGGTAGCCGTGGGCGCAGTGCAGTTCCACCGCCTGCAAGCCCAGGCGCGCGGCGCGGCGCGCACTCGCGACGAAGGCGTCCCGGATGCGCGCGAGGCCGGCGGCATCGAGCTGCTGCGGAGCCGCCTCGTGCGCCCCATGCGGCAGCGCCGAAGGCGCCACGGTTTGCCACCCACCCTGTTCCGGAGGCAGCAATTGCCCACCGTCCCAGGGCCGCGCGCTCGACGCCTTGCGTCCGGCATGGCCAAGCTGGATGCCGATGGCGATGTCGCCGAAACCGCGCACATCCTCCAGCACCGCGGCCAGCGCCCGCTCGTTGGCGTCCGAATACAGGCCGAGGCAGCCCGGCGTGATGCGCCCGATGGCCTCGACGGCGGTGGCCTCGATGATCAGCAGTCCCGCCCCGCTTTGCGCCAGTTGCCCGAGATGCACGCGATGCCAGGCCGTGGCATTGCCCTCCTCGGCGCTGTACTGACACATGGGGCTGACGACAATGCGGTTGGCCAGCGCAAGCTGGCCGAGCTGGAAGGATGAGAACAATGGACTGGACATGGGGATGGAAAGTCGGTGAAAACATGGGTACGGCCGTGGCACACGGCGTTTTGGCGCGGGCGCTTGGCATGATTGTGCGGGTTTTGCGCAGGCTTTGCCGCGCCG
>JAJXUC010000153.1 GCA_021783435.1 Pseudomonadota bacterium
GTCGGAACTGGAAGAAGCGGAATGGGAATTCGAGTGCGGTGCGCTCATAGCGGTCGAGTGTAAAAAGTGGAAATCTGAAAAATTGCAGACGACATGATATGCGTTGCACACGATCCCTCGACGGGGTCAACCCCAACACCGCCCGCCAGAGATCCTGAATTTGATTCGCATCATATTCAGAAACATTCTGTAATGCGACATACCGTCGCCCCCTGTCGACCGAACCTCAAGTCAAATTCAAGTCAAATCTGCGGGCAGCCAAAGCAGAAGCCCTCCTGACATTACGGCCGCGACAGCCCCCGATCAGGTTAAGATGTTGCGTTGCACGGAAGTCACAACGCACCTTCCGCCTGCGCCCGTAGCTCAGTGGATAGAGTATTGGCCTCCGAAGCCAAGGGCCGCTGGTTCGATTCCAGCCGGGCGCACCAAGAAAACAAAAGAAAAACAGGAACTTATAGAACAGGCCCACACCACACGCCGTGTGGCTTTTTTGTGCCAAAAACGCCCGTTTGTGGGAACGCATTCCCACTCAATTCCCAGTGAGCTTGCCCGCCTCATCGCTGCGCCGGTATCTGGGCTCCTCCAGCACCGGCGTCTTGAGCCACTTGCGCACCGTGGTGCGCGACAAACTCGTCAGCCGCACGATCTCCCGAACAGACTTCTTCTCGCGAAAATACATCCGCTTGACTTTGCCAATCATGGCCATGGTGATCACTCCTTCTCCCCTGCTCAAAAAAAAGGCAGGGTAGGTTGAACACCCGGGTCAAATTTGGATCGGCACTATCACTGTAGGTGGGTCAATTTTCGGTCGGCGTCAACACAGCCAATTGCCCATCGAGCACTGGCATGCCTGGATCGGTGACGTCACCATCGCCGACGCTATCCTCGACCGTTTCATGCAGCAGCACCACCGCTTCACCCTGACCGGCGACTCGTTGCGCCAGGCTCCGAAACCGCCAAAAATGGAGGAAAAAGCCGACTAATCGTGACCGACCAACCTAAACTGTGAGCGCGCAACACCTCATGCTGCATGACCGGTCACGTTCGACCGAAATCGTCGGTCACGTTCGCCGAAATACGCACTCTGCGTCGCACAGTCGGTTGAAGACCATCACACGGATCGCGTGCTCGACTTGCTTGCCCAGTTCCTTCGTTACTGTTTGATGCGGCCGCAAGAGGAGGATCATCTTGATTTCGGGGTTGGACGATGCATGGGCGCGCAGCCCGATTAGACGTTCAAGCGGTCCTGTCGTGGTGCGGCTCCAGTTGCAAACAGTCCAGTCGTGTTCGCTTTTCCGGATCGAACTGACGCAGAACCCTGAGGATTGAGGGCGCACCACCCGGCAAGCAGTGCATCGGCGGCACCACTCACGACTGGTTAAGGAACAAAGACGCCGCCGTGGGGATCCATCGTCAAGCTGATATGGCCTGCTGCGTCCAGATCGTTGACGCGGGTGTTGGCCGCCCTCCCAATGAGACTGTGGGTCGCACCGCGGATTCCGCGACCCAGTCTCACAGATTCCAAAGTGTCCTGCCCTCGGCGAAGCCCGGACGGGGTTGGCGGAGTTGAAGGGTTGCAGTACAAACTTTTCATGCGATGCTGATACGAAAGAACGAATCCTGAACCCCATGCAACAAGACAACACGAACCTGATCGGCAAAACTTGGGCCGAAATCCAAGCAATTGAAGCGCAGTCCAGCCGCGATGACTACGACCCACGGACCGACTGGGACTCACTCGTTCAGGCTGCCAAGGTGCGGCAGGCCCAGTCGGACGCACAGTTCGCGGCGAATCCGTCGCAGACCCTCCCCGCATCCGACGGCTTGGCCGTCGTCATCGCCCGCCTCGAAGTACTGACGCGTCAGGCGAACGCACACTAATGTGCGCGAACTGCGTTGGGATTACGAGTCGATAGACTGCCGCAGAGCGGCAGTTCGACGCCTCTAATGCCGCTCCGCAGACTAATTTTCCGCGGGTGCGGCATATCTTTTGTAGAACCAGCGCTTGCCCAATTCCACCAGAGACAGATAGACCGCGAGCAACACGGCCAGAAGGCCGAAGAACTCCAGCGGCAGCGGCACGAATCCCAGGCCGCTGGCGACCGGCGAGAACGGAAGCAGCATCGCCAATGCGACCACGCCGAGCGACAGCCAAGTGAGCCAGGGGTGCGGATGGCTGCGCAGCGGATTGCGGCGGGTGCGGATGACGAAGATCACCAGCACCTGGGTGGCGATGGACTCGACGAACCAGCCGGTATGGAACAGGGTCTCGTCGGCCTTGAGCAATGTCATCAGCAAGTAAAAAGTCAGCAAGTCGAACAGCGAGCTGATGGGGCCAATGGTCAGCATGAAGTTGCGGATGAAGGTCATGTCCCAGCGCCGCGGGCGCACCAGATCCTCTTCATCCACGTTGTCCAGCGGCAGCGGCAGTTCTGAAAAGTCGTAGAGCAGGTTGTTGAGCAGAATCTGCAGCGGCAGCATGGGAAGGAAAGGCAGGATGAGCGCCGCTGCAGCCATGCTGAACATATTGCCGAAGTTGGAGCTAGTGGCCATCATGATGTACTTCATCACATTGCCGAAGGTGCGACGACCTTCGAGAATGCCGGCATGCAAGACGCCGAGGTCGTTTTCCAGCAGGATCATGGCAGCGGCCTGCTTGGCCACGTCTACCGCACTGTCCACCGAGATCCCGATATCGGCCGTATGCAGCGAGGGCGCATCGTTGATGCCATCGCCCAAATAGCCGACGACGTGGCCGCGCGCCTTCAATGCCAGCAGGATGCGGTTTTTCTGCGCCGGATTGGCGCGGCAGAAGAGATTGACGTCGGCCACACGCGCGCGCAGCGCGTCGTCATTCATGGCCGCGATCTCCTTGCCGGTCAGCACGCCGTGGATCGGCACGCCCAATTGCATACAGATATGGCGCGTGACCCGTTCGTTGTCGCCGGTGACGATTTTCACGGCGACGCCGCTGGCCGCCATCGCGGCCAGCGCCTCCCCGGCGCTCGCCTTTGGCGGATCGAGAAACGCCGCAAAACCTGCGAAGATGAGCGCCGACTCGTCCGTGACCACCGCATGCGGATGGTCAGGCGGCATGTCGCGCCAGGCGATGGCCAGCACGCGCAATCCCTCCTCGCCCAGGCTGTCGAAAAGCGCGGTGATGCACGCGCGGGCTGCTCCGTCAAGCGGCGCTGCAGAGCCGTCTTCCTGCTCATATCGGGTGCACAGGCCGAGAATGTCTTCCGGCGCGCCTTTCACCACCAGAAGACGTCTGCCCTGTCTTTCCACCAGGACGGAAACGCGCCGCCGTTCGAAATCGAACGGCACTTCGTCGAGCTTGTTCCAGCCGGAGGCGTCGATCTCGTCGTGCTGCAGGATGGCGTCGTCGAGCGGGCTTTTCAGGCCGCTCTCGAAATGGCTGTTGAGATAGGCCAGTTCCAGCACGTGCGCGCTGTCGCGGCTCTGCGCATCGATGTGGCGCTCCAGGCGGATTTTCGCCTCGGTCAGGGTGCCGGTCTTGTCGGTGCACAGCACGTCCATCGACCCCATGTCCTGCATAGCCGACAGGCGCTTGACGATCACCTTCTTGTCCGCCATGCGCAAAGCACCGCGCGCCAGCGTCACCGACACGATCATGGGCAGGAGTTCGGGGGTGAGTCCCACCGCCAGGGCCACGGCGAACAGGAAGGATTCCAGCAGCGGACGATGCAGGGCGATGTTGACCAGCAGCACGAACAACACCATTCCAAAGGTCAGGCGCATGATCAGCAGGCCGAACTGGCGCGTGCCCCGCTCGAACGCGGTTGCCGGCGGCTGTTTTTCCAGGGACGTGGCAATCTGTCCCAGTGCGGTCAGCGGCCCGGTGCGCAGGATGAGCACGTGCGCCGAGCCGCTCACCACGGAACTGCCCATGAACACGGCGTTGGGCGCATCGGCGTCCCAGGTGTGTGCTTCGAGAGTCGGGCCCAGGCGCTTTTCCACCGGATAGGGCTCGCCGGTGAGTTGGGCCTGGTTGACGAAGAAGTCATCGGCCTCCAGCGCCATGCCGTCCGCCGGCACCAGTCTGCCCGCAGAAAGAAGGACGACATCTCCGGGAACCAGCCGGCTCAGCGCAACCTCGCACGGCGTGCCGTCACGCAGCACGGTGGCGACGACCTCGACCTGTGCGGCGAGACGCTGCGCCGCCTGTCCGGCGCGATGTTCCTGGAAAAAATCGAGCGTCACGCTCGCCAGCACGATGAGTCCGATGACACAGGCCCCGGTGGCATCGCCGGTCACCGCGGAAATGCCGCTGGCCGCCAGCAGAATCAGGACGAGCGGGTTGCGCAAACGCGCCAGGAATTCCAGAATGACCAGGCGCTGCCGCTTCGGCCGGATCTGGTTCGGCCCGAACTGATTGAGCCGGGCGGCCGCCTCAGCGCTGCTCAATCCCTGGCCCAAGGAGGCTTGATCGGTCGAGGTCATGTCGAATGGCTTGTGCTGTTTTGCCCAATAGGCGTGCAGCATGCCAGACCATGATGACATTGCAGTCGATCCAGTCGCGAAGCGCCGTTGCGCGTCGATAATGGATTGACGTTTCCCATGCCGAGAGCCGCAATGAGTCAGCACAACCCCCTTCCGATGCTGGGCCATGTTTGCACCAGCCAGCGGCTCGTCGGCTGCTGGGCGCGCGGCATGGTCATGCGGGGCAAGACCGATGGTTTGGATCGCGCTTGGGCCGCCGAGCCGCAGGCCCAGCGCGGGTCGCTTGGCAGACAAGGCGAATCAACGCACCATGCCCGTGCCGCCTAGCCCAGCCGCCGCGCTGATCGACGGCCTGCAGCAAATGTTGCAGACAGCCACCGGCCGACCGGTACGGCGCGTCGAGACGCATATCTCCTGGGTGCTGCTCGATGGCGAGTTTGCCTGGAAAGTCAAGAAACCCGTTCGTCTCGGTTTTCTCGACTTCAGTGCACTCGAGGCGCGGCGCCATGGCTGCGAGGAAGAACTGCGGCTGAACCGCCGACTCGCCCCCGCGGTCTACCTGGACGTAGTGCCGATCTATGGCAGTGCGACGGCTCCACGCCTGGGCGGCGACGGCAAGCCCATCGAATACGCGCTGCGTATGAGGCAGTTCCCCGCGGGTGCGCTCTTGAGCGAAAGGCTGGCGGCCGGGAGTCTCGCCACCACCGCCATTGATCGGCTGGCGGCGCGGCTGGCCGCATTTCACGCCACCGCGCCCGCAGCCACAGGCGAGACGCCCTACGGCGCTCCGGCGGCGATTCTTGCCGCCACGTCGAAAGTCCTGGGGGGGCTGCAAGCGCAGGTCGGCGCCCGCACGGTGGCCGACCTGCACGACTGGTGCGCGGCGCAGGGTCGGCGTCTTCGAGCACGCTTCGTGGCCCGCAAGTGCCGGGGCTGGGTGCGCGAAGGCCATGGCGATCTGCACCTGGACAACCTGGTCACCCTCGGCGATGAGGTCACGGCGTTCGACTGCGTCGAGTTCGACCCCGGCCTGCGCTGGATCGACGTGCAGAGCGACATCGCCTTCCTGACCATGGACCTGACCGCGCACGGACGCAGCGACCTGGCGTGGCGCTTTCTCGACCGCTGGCTCGAAGCCACCGGCGACCATGCCGGCGTGGCTGTGCTGCGCTACTACGCCGTCTATCGGGCGCTGGTGCGGGCGCTGGTGACGGGGTTGCGCCGCGCCGAGGGTCTGGCCAGCGCCGGGCCGGATTATGTCGGCACGGCGCGGCGGCTGGCCGCGGCGGGTGATGCGCGCCTGCTCGTCACCCACGGCCTGTCGGGATCGGGCAAAAGCCATGTGGCGCAGCGACTGCTGGAGGTTGCGGGAGCGATTCGCCTGCGTTCGGACGTCGAGCGCAAGCGGCTTTTCGGCCTGCACCCGCTCGACGCGTCTGCGCCGGTGGCGCATGACATCTATGCCCCGGCATCGACACGGCGCACCTATGCGCGCCTGCGTGAATCGGCCGCGGCCGTGCTCGATGCCGGCTACCCGGTGATCGTCGATGCCGCGTTCCTGCGGGCGCGCGAGCGCGACGCGTTTTGCCGCCTGGCAGACCGCAAAGGCGTGCCGTTCACGATCCTGCACTGTCATGCCGACCCCACCGTGCTGCGCCAGCGCGTGCAGGCTCGCAGCACCCGCCGCGACGATGCCTCGGAAGCCGATCTCGCCGTGCTCGAACGGCAACTCCGCGACCACGATGCACTGAGCCCGGACGAAGATCTTGTCTGCATCACGGTCGACACCAACGCGCCTCTGGACGTCGATGCCATCGCGCGACGCTGGAAGGCTGCGCGATGAGCCGGGAGCACGGCCGCCCGAAGCCGGGCGCCCCCCTCCCGGAGGGGCAGCTTCGCAGCGCGTAGGGGGCTTGGAGTCACAGCGCTCGGCTCTCTGCGGCGGCTCGATGGAGGCAACGGCGATTCCAACCTTGTTGGAATCTTCGGTCCGTCCCCCGGTACCGTCTTGGGCGAATTGCTGCTACATGACTGGGCGAAAACCAAACCCCCTTCCGTCGGCACCTGGCCTCAACACGGGGAGCAAGAGGTATGCCCTGCACGCTCACGGTGCAGTGCAGGGCAATTTTTCTCAATCGCCTATGCGGCGATGAATCACCCCTTACCCGCTGCATCAACCCCATCTGCCTCAAGGGATTTGGACTACGCCATCGCTTCGACCTCGCGCGCTGTGTGGGCGGTCATCACCCGGTAGCCTTCATCGAGAACGTCCAGCATCCGTCGAGGATCTTCAAAACTCAGGGTAATGGCGCCATCGAATGGTTCATTTCGGTCGGCGCGGCAGGCCGACTCCTTGGCTGCTGCAAAGAACCCGGTTTCATCTATGTCACGAAACGTGGCTGCAGACAACGCGCCCAGGCGATGCAGCGTGCTGAAAAGGCCATTGACGCCACCGATTTAAGCGCTGTTCAGGTTGAGCGCGGCCTGGCATTTCTGGCGAAATTGGGCGTTGAGGTCGTCGAGGTCCGATCAAACACTGAAACAGTGCAGCGGCATGATTCCCCATTTGCGAGAAGTCGAATACCCAGAGCGGGATGCTAGTCATCCCTTAGCACAGTGGTGGAGTCGGATGCGTGGTTTGCTCGATCAAGCACCACATCCATCGCGGTACTAGCGTATCCATGCAGCTGCGCCGTACAAAGTGGCGCGTGCGTGCCCTGCTATATGGCAGGAATTTGGCTGAAGTGAAGAGGTTCATGCAGTCGACGGGTGTGCAGCGCGACATCTTGCGGGCACCTCCTCGCCTTTACGAGAAGGTTTATCGTCCCTATCTAGTGTGCGGGCTGAGCCCTCGGCAAAGCGCCCGTTTGGTTTACAGCCACTACCGACTGGCGTGTGACTATTTGAGCGGGGCACAACGGCGCGCCATCCATTGGCATCAGGGACTGAATCTCTGCAAGGTGGCGGCAGAAGCGCAGCCCTCCACCGCCTGACTTCGCTATGTCGATCAATTCGGGAAAGAAGGCGAATGAAAGCTGGAGTTGCTGGTGACCTGCCCCCTTGGGCAAACGGGTGTACTGTGCCAGCTTCAGTTTGATCGGCCAGAACTCCCATGATCTGGGTTTCGTGATCGGATGCCTACAAGGGCCTAGCCTGCAGACCGAAGAGGGACGCGATCAGATCGCTCGAAAAACGGCCAGATTGTCTGCCATGGCGGAATACCGCAGCGCCGAAAAGCACAACGCCCCGCCGGGCGGGGTGTTGTGCGACGCCGGGTACACGCAGTCTTCAAACGCGCGGCGCGCGCACATAGGCGCCGCGGCCGGCGTAATGGGCCGCACTGCCCAGCTCTTGCTCGATACGCATGAGCTGGTTGTATTTTTCCACTCGCTCGCCGCGCGCGGGGGCGCCGGTCTTGAGATGGCCGGTATCGAGCGCCACGGTGAGATCCGCAATGAAACTGTCCACGGTCTCGCCTGAGCGATGCGAAACAAAAGCGCCCCAGCCGTGATCGCGCGCCAGACGGTTGGCAGCGATGGTTTCGGTGAGCGTACCGATCTGGTTGAGCTTGATGAGCACCGAGTTGGCGATGTTCTCTGCGATGCCGCGGGCGATGATGGCCGGGTTGGTGCAGAAAATATCGTCGCCGACCAGTTCGGTAGTGTCGCCCAGCGCGTGGTTGAGCGCCTTCCATCCGGCCCAGTCGTCTTCGGCCATGCCGTCTTCGAGCAGAACGATGGGGTGGACCTTCACGAGCCGGGCGTAATACTCGACCATTTCCGGTGCCTCCAGGCGACGCTTTTCGGTACGCAGGTTGTAATACCGGCCGTCTTCGAAGAATTCACTGGACGCCGGGTCGATGGCAATCGCTACGTCGGCGCCGGGCCGCAATCCAGCCTTTTCGATGGCCTGTGCGATGAGCTCCAACGGTTGTTCGTTGGACTGAACCTGCGGGGCAAAACCGCCTTCATCGCCCACGCCGACCGACAGCCCCTTGGCTTGCAGAATCGACTGCAGCGCGTGATAGACCTCCGAGCCCCAGCGCACCGCCTCGCGCACGCTGGTTGCGCCCAGCGGCGCGATCATGAATTCCTGAAAATCGGCGCCCTGCCAATGCGCATGCACTCCGCCGTTGAGAATGTTCATGTGCGGCACCGGCAGACGCGTAGCGCCCGGGCCGCCGAGGTACTGATAGAGCGGCAGGTCGCAGGCGGCGGCAGCGGCGCGGGCAACCGCCAGTGAAACGCCCAACAGGGCGTTGGCGCCGAGCTTGGCCTTGTTGTCGGTGCCGTCCAGCGCCATCATGGCGGCGTCGATCGCCGCCTGCTCGCGGGCGTTGCGGCCGAGGAGTTGCGGCGCAAGCACGTCGTTGACATGGCCAACGGCCTTGAGCACGCCCTTGCCGCCAAAGCGCCTGGCGTCGCCGTCACGCAGTTCCACCGCCTCGCGCGAGCCGGTGGACGCGCCCGAAGGCACGGCAGCGCGCGCCTTGATGCCGCTGGCCAGGGTGCAATCGACTTCGACGGTGGGGTTGCCGCGCGAATCGAGAATTTCACGGGCGGTCAGTGCGGTGATGGTGGCGTTCATGGGCAGGGCTCCAGGGCGTGAGTCGGGTCAGGTTAAGACGGTGTTGTGACAGTCTGAGAAAGCTGCGAGGTTCAGCG
>JAJXUC010000154.1 GCA_021783435.1 Pseudomonadota bacterium
GGCAATCGGCGCAAGAAGATCCGCGAGACCCTGTTCGAGCAAATAGGCATTCAGGACGCCGGCGGGCTGTTCACGACCTACGAGTTCGTCTGGCGCGGCACCCGGCGCGAGGTGGAGGTGCTGTACGAGAACGTCCGCGAGATGACCGACGACCGCCTGCGTGGCCGGTCGGGCGCCTGGTCGGTGGTGATTGATTTTCCGTTCGATGACGCGAAATTTGGCCCGGCGGATGATCTGGCGCGCCTCGGCGAGTACCACGGCGGCGATACAAAAACGCTCGTGTGGCTTCCCTCCTTCCTCAGCAACAAGGCGCTGGCTGACCTCGGCCGCCTGGTAATGCTCGATTACATCCTGCAAGGCGACCGCTTCGACAACTACGCTGCGCATCTTTCGTTCGTCGACCGTGTGCAGGCCAAGGCACTGGCCAGGAATCAGCTCGATCAGTTGCGGATCAAGCTCCGGTCACAGCTCGAGGTGGCGTACGGGATCAGCACCGAGCCGCGAGACGCGGTGAGCAACCCGCTTTCGGCAGACCAGCAGTTCCGGTCACTGGACCCGACACTGTCGCCGCGCCCTCCCGTGGGCGCCGACTTTCGCAGCGCCTTCGAGAGCCTGCTGGGTCAGTTGTTTGCCCATCAATACCCGGCACATCCCGAGTTCGACACCGAGATCAAGACCAGCGTCATCAAGAAGGTTTGGCCCGAAGTGCAGAAGGCCATCGAATCGCCCGGCCAGCGCGGGCTGGTGCAAGACAGCTCGACACGCAAGCTGGTGCGCGCCGTAGTGAACCCCTGCCAACTCGGCCAGATGGGCGAAACCCACCTGCTGATCGAGCCGCATTGGCAGTCGCGATTCGGACAGTGCCACGCGCGCGACGGCGGCGGCCCGATCACGGTGGCCAAGTTGCGCCGCTGGATCGACACCCCAGTGCCGATGGGACTGCCGATCGAACTGCAGAACCTGATCATCCTGGCGTACGCCGCGTCCACCAACCGCCGCTTCACGCTGCGCGGCGGGCCGGTCGAACCCGCCATCGACAGCCTGTCCGACGACCTGGAGTTGAAGGAACAGACCCTGCCCAACGCCGCCGACTGGCAGACGGCGCTGCAACGGGCCTCCAGCCTCTTCGGCCTGACGCTCGCGCAGACGCTCAATGCCGCCAATGTCGGCCGCCTGGTCGATGACGTGAAGCAAGCGGCCAGCGGCAAGCGCGAGGCCGTGGGGCGGTTGGTTGCCCAGGTGCGTGACCGGTCGAACCGCTATGCAGGGGGCGCCACCGGTGCCCGTCAACAATCGGCGGAATCGGCACAGGCGCTGCTGACAACGCTCACGCAGGCCGCAGAAGGTGATGTCGTGACATCGCTGACGAGCGCGACCCTGAATACTTCGGAGGCGGCGGTGAGCCGCACCCTCGGCCAGGCGCAGGCGTGCGCCGACGCGCTCACCAACGGCAACTGGCAATTGTTCGACGTGGTCCGCGAACTCGGGGACCATCGACGCGAAGCGGCGGCCGGCATCATGACTCGCCTCGCCGAGGTGCTGACCGCCGACGAGCATGTCGTCCCGCTCAAGTCGCGGCTGGCAGAGCTCGAACGAGACGCCATGCAGTTGCTCGCGGCCGCTGCGCCCGCGCACCCACCCGCACCTGCACCGGTCGCATCCGGTGGGACTGCTCCAGCCACGCCACTGCCCCCGGTCTTGCCACCCGCGCCGGGCTACAACGGCCCAGAGGTGGTGGAAGAGAAGCAGGCGCTTCATCTGACCGGCGCCGCCGCAGTGGCGGAGCTGGATGACCTGAAGACGCGCATTGCACGCGACCGCGATCTGGAACTCATTCTCAGTTGGCGGCTGGAGCGCAAGGGCACCAAGCTATGAGCTTGTCGACTCCGCAGATCGCGGCGCAGCTCGAGCGGGTGCTGTCGAGCGATCCATCCACCGTGGCCTTGGCAATTCGGGCGAAAGCTCGTCAGCCGTGGCCCGAGACGCTGAACCAGCGCGGCCGGCAGTTCGCGCTGCGGTGGTGCGAGTCGCCCTTGGCCATCCGCGAGGCGCTCTGCGATGTGGAGCAGCATGACCCGGCAACGGCGGGGCTGGTGGTCCTCACACCGTTGGCGACGCATGAGATCGCCGAGGACATCGCGGCACGCCTGGCGCGCGCACGGGTCTTTCAGCCCGAGGGCTGGGACATCGTCCGTCAGCTGTTCCAGGCCAAGGAGACCGATGCCCGCCTGGGACGCTTCGCCTGGATGCCGCAGTATCTGATTGACGGCGTGGCACAGGGCCCCTACCCACCCGTAGCCAATGGCTTTCTCGGCCTGGAGACGGCGTGGCAGGAGGTTCTGCAGCGCCTTTTACACATAACGGCAGCTCGCCCGGACACCGTCGCTCTGCTGGAATGGTCTATGACTGCCGGCGCCGACGCCACGCTGGATCAACTGCCCCCAGCGGCCAGAGCGGATGTATTACGCTGGCTCTCTGAAACGGCCGGCATCGCCGGGGAAATGGTTCTGGGCTGCGTCGAGGCCGGTCGAACGGTCGACGCGTTGCCACTCGGGCTGGTTTGCGCAGTGGTGTTCGCACCGGAAGGCGAGGGTCAGGCCGCGCTGGGTCAGGCTGCCATCCGCCTCGAGCGGTTCGTCAACGACAAGCACATCGGGGTGCCGGAAGGCCGGGCCTGGGCGCGCGCCGCGGAGCAAGTGGTGCGGGCAGCCGGGTTGGAGACCGCGCGCGCCACGCTAGACCGTGCAGATGCCTTGCTGCGGGACCTGCGCGTCGCCGAGTTCGCGCATTTGAGCGATCTGCTTCCAGCGGCGCTGGACCAGCGGATGCACCACTTTGCGCTCGCCCTATCGGCGCATGTCGCCGAACCCAGCGAGGCGAACCTGGCCCAGGTGGAGCTGCAGGCTGACCGCGTGCTCAGACATACGTTGATGGCGGCCCAGCCACCGCGCGCGGAGCGCGTGGGAATGGCACGCCGTCTGGCGCGTTGGATGCTGGCCGCACCCCAATCAGTGACGTCGCTGCCGAATGCCGTCGCTTGGCAGGCCGACGAAGGCGCCTTCGTGGACTGGGCACGCTTCCGTCTGCTCGGTGGCGACGAGATTCCAGAGCTCTCGCAAGCCTACGGCGCCTGCCGTGAGGCGCTCATCGCGCGCCGCAACAAGTTCGATAAGCCGTTCGCCCAAGCGTTGATCGAGTGGAACGCGAACAAACCGAGTGCCTACGGGCGGCTGGTCCCGGTCGAGTCCGTACTCGAGCATGTCGTGGCGCCGATCGCTGCTGCCCATCCGACCTTGCTGCTGGTGATGGATGGGTTGAGCATCAGCATCTTCCGGGAGTTGTTCGCGCGCTGTGCAAGCCATGGATGGGCCGAGATGGTGTCAGCCGACCTCGGGCGGCCTCTCGTCGGCGTAGCGGCATTGCCCACCGTCACCGAGGTGAGCCGTACCAGCCTGCTGTGTGGACGGCTCACGCTGGGAGTCGCCGCGCAGGAGCGATCGGGATTCGCTTCGCATGCGGCGCTGCTGGCGCACAGCCGCGCCGGAGCACCGCCCCGGTTGTTCCACAAGGCCGATCTTGCCGACTCGACCAACCTGGCCACCGAGGTGCGCGCGGCAATCGCGGACCCTCATCAACGCGTGATCGGCGTGATCTACAACGCGGTCGACGATCACTTGAGTGGCCCCGACCAGCTGCATCAGCGCTGGACGCTCGAAGACCTGCGGCTGCTGCTGCCGCTGCTGCGTGAGGCCCGGGAAGCAAGACGCGTGGTGGTGATTACCGCCGACCATGGACATCTGCTAGAAGACAGCACGACCCAATTGAGTAACGGCAGCGAGAGCGATCGCTGGCGCCCGGGTACGGATAGCCGTGCACCGCACGAGGTGACGGTAAGCGGCGGCCGCGTCGTGACGAGCGATGGCACGAATGCGGTCGTGTGTCTCTGGGGAGAAAGCACTCGATACGGCGGGCGTAAGAACGGCTATCACGGTGGCCTGTCACCGCAGGAGGTGACGGTGCCGCTGAGCGTGTTGGTGCCCTTGGGGCTCAACCTGCCTGGATGGACGCCCGCACCGCCTGCTCAGCCCGAGTGGTGGGAGTTGCCGCCGATCCCGAAATCGAACGAAAGCAAGACCGCGGTCGCATTACCG
This sequence comes from Pseudomonadota bacterium, assembly GCA_021783435.1. Next base: position 4,152 of record JAJXUC010000154.1, read on the forward strand.
ACTCGAATCGCTGGTCGCAGGGCGACCGCGCAAGCGGATCAGCCGGGGTTGTTCACGGACGCAGAGCTGCCACCGACACCTGCGCCCGCGGCACAGGACTGGATCGCCGTCTTGCTCGGCGGGCCCATCTACGCGTCACAAAGGCAACTAGCTGCGCGAGTTGCACTCCCAGACGAAAAGATGCGGGCGCTTCTGACCGCGCTCTCTGAACGTGGCGGCAAGCTCTCACGCGCTGCGCTGGCGCAGCGGCTCTCGCTGCCGGAGGTCCGCCTCGGCGGCATGCTGAGCGCGGTTAGGCGAATTCTGAACGTGGACCAAACGCCGGTGCTGGTCATCGATGAGGCGGCTGGGACAGTCGAGTTGAACATCGCGCTGTTGCAGCAGCAGTTCCGCGTCGGTGGCCCAGGGGGTCAACGATGATAAGTGCCGCACGCCGGGAAGACATCGTCGGTGCCCTGCGTCGCGGCACCGTACCGAGCAGCGGCCTGGACGCGCTTGCCGTGGGCATCGAATCATTCGCGCCCACCCTTGACGAGGAGTTGGCAGCGGTCGCCGCTGGCCGGGGCGGTTTCAAGGCCGTGCGCGGCGAATATGGTACCGGCAAGACCTTCTTCGGACGTTGGCTGCAGGAGCGGGCGCGCGCCCGCGGCTTTGCGGCGACGGAAGTCCAGATCAACGAGACCGAAACGCCACTGCACCGCCTGGAGACGGTCTACCGCCGACTCGTCGAACACCTGGGAACGGCAGATACCGCCAGCGGCGCCTTCCGCGGTGTCGTTGATGGTTGGTTCTATGCACTGGAGCAGGATGTTCTGGCCGACGCGTCGATCGACCCCAACGACGCCAAGGAATTGCTGACGCGCACCGATGCGTTGATGGAGGCGCGCATTGCCACCATCAGCAAGACGGCCCCTGCGTTCTCTGCCGCACTTCGCACCTACCGGCACGCTTTGGCGGCCGGGGATGGCATGTTGGCGGACGGTCTCATCAGCTGGTTGGCGGGCCAGCCGAACGTGGCGGCCAGCGTCAAGCGCGCAGCGGGCATCAAGGGTGACCTCGATCATTTCGGCGCCACCAACTTCCTGGTGGGCCTGCTCACCATCCTGCGCGACAGCGGTTACTCCGGTCTGGTCATGGTGCTGGACGAGGTGGAAACGCTGCAGCGCATGCGCACCGATACGCGCGAGAAGGGCCTGAACGCTCTCAGGCAATGGATCGATGAGATCGATGCGGGGCGGTATCCCGGCCTCTACCTGGTCGTCACGGGGACACCGGCGTTCTTCGACGGCCCCCAGGGCGTGCAGCGCCTGGCGCCGCTGGCCCAACGTCTGCACGTCGACTTCGGCACCGACCGTCGCTTCGACAATGCCCGGGCGGTCCAGATCCGCCTGGCACCCTTCGACCATACGGCCCTGCTTGCCGTGGGACGACGCGTCCGAGACATTTTCGCCGAAGGCCGCGCCCACGAGCAGCGCCTGCGCAGTGTCGTGGACGACGGCTACCTCGACACGCTGGCCCGTGCCGTGGCCGGCGGCTTGGGCGGCAAGATCGGCGTGGCGCCGCGGCTGTTCCTGAAGAAACTCGTCGCCGACATTCTAGATCGCGTCGATCTGCACGAAGACTTCGATCCACGCCGGCACTACAGTCTGACGCTCTCCGAGAGCGAGATGTCGGTAGTCGAACGCGCTGCCGCAAGCGCCACTTCGGTGGACGACATCGAGCTGTGAGCGAATTCGAGCAACTGCACCCTTCCCTGCAGTACCACGTCGTCAATACGTTGGGTTGGAGCACGCTGCGCCCGCCCCAACTGGCGGCGATCGCGCCGATTCACGCAGGAACTCATTGCCTGCTACTCGCGCCGACCGCCGGCGGCAAGACAGAGGCGGCGGCGATCCCGATCCTGTCGAGGATGCTTCTCGAGGCCTGGCCCGGGACGAGCGTTCTCTACGTCTGCCCGATCAAGGCGTTGCTGAACAACCTGGAGCCCAGGCTCTCGCATTACGCCGGCCTCGTGGGACGCCGCGTCGAGGTCTGGCACGGGGACATCTCCCAGTCGCGCAAAAAACGGGCGCTCAAGGATGCGCCCGACATCCTTCTCACGACTCCCGAGTCGGTCGAGGCCATGCTGATCTCTGCACGAGTCGATCGGCCTACATGGTTCGGCAACCTGCAGGCGGTGATCGTCGACGAGCTGCACGCGTTCGCCGGCGACGACCGCGGCTGGCACCTGCGATCGGTGCTCCACCGGCTGGACCAGTATTTGGAGCGACCGCTTCAGCGCATCGGCCTGTCGGCGACGGTCAGCAACCCGAGCGAGCTGCTGGCCTGGTTAGCGCCCGTCGGGAGCAGATGCGTCGTCGGCAGCGCGAGCGTCAGCACCGACGCCGACGTGACCATCGACCACGTGGGCTCGCTCGAGGACGCCGCAACCGTGATAGCGCGGCTGCACCGCGGTGAGAAGCGGCTCGTGTTTTGCGACTCCCGCAGCAGCGTGGAGCAACTGAGCAGCATGTTGCGGCTGCATGCGATCAGGACCTTCGTGAGTCATGCCTCGCTCAGCTTGTCCGAACGGCGACAGGCCGAGGCGGCGTTCTCCGAGGAGCGGGACTGCGTAATCGTCGCCACCTCGACGCTGGAGCTCGGCATCGACGTGGGCGATCTCGATCGCGTGGTCCAAATCGACTCGCCATCGAGCGTCTCATCGTTTCTCCAGCGAATGGGCCGCACGGGGCGGCGGACCGGTGGTCGTCGCAATTGCCTCTTCCTGGCCACGAACGACAACGCCTTCCTCCTGGCCCTTGGCGTGACGCAGAAATGGTCCGAAGCATGGGTCGAGGCAGCGATGCCGCCTGGGGAGCCATGGCACATCGTCGCGCAACAGGCGTTGGTGTTGAGCCTCGAGCGAGGCGAGCTCGCAACCGGGGAATTGGTCGAGCTCCTTCACGGGTCATTCCCTGAGCTTCCGATCGCCGATATTGAGGCACTCGTCGAGCACCTGGTGAGACAGCGGTTCCTCGATCGCAGTGAGGGCGTGGTGCGGGTTGGCCCGCAGACTGAGAGCAGCTACGCGCGCGGCCATTACCGTGATCTGCTGGCGTCCTTCAGCGGCTCCCAACTACTGACCGGCCGGCACGGCGCCACCGAAGTCGGATACATCGACCCAACCGTATTGACCGGTCACCCCGATGAACGCCTGCTCTTGCTAGCTGGCAGAAGCTGGCGCGTCACCCACATTGACTGGTCTAAGCGGATCGTGTGGCTAGAGCCGGCCGCTGGTGGTGGCAAAGCGCGCTGGATTGGAGGCGCACGCAGTCTGGGACGCGAGGTGTGTCATGGCATCCGCACGGTGCTCGCGAACGGCGCCTCGCCCGCCGTCACTTTGTCGAGGCGCGCGGGCGCCGCACTGCGTTCGCTAGCCGAGGAAATTCCCATGTCCTCAGGAACGAGCTTAGTAATTTCACGGGCCAACGGCGCGCCGATACAAACTTGGACGTTCGCCGGGACGCGAGCGAACCGCACTCTGGCTCGCCAGGTGTCGACCGGCGCCGCAAAGGTTCGTTTCGATGCGTTAAGCGTGCAGGCGCCTATTGCGTCCCTGGCCGCCACGCTGCCTAAACGCATCGCTCTGACTGGCGACGAACTTGCGGTCTTCCACGATTCGATCAAGTTCGCCGACTGCGTGCCGCGACCGCTGCTCTCCAGGACGATCGTGGCACGGAATTTTGAGATTACCCGGGAGACGGTGAACAATGAGTGAAAGCCCGGCATACAGTCAAACGGCCACGCCGGGGCGACTTGTGTGTTCGCATTGGCACCGACAATAGGACTCTCACCTCATGTCTGACGCACAGTACAATACGAACCTTGCGGCCGAGTTTCACGTACTGTCGGTCCTGCATCGCCTCGGAGTCGATGCCACGTTAACTCTCGGCAACAAAAAATCCGTGGATATCGCCGTTATCAGGTCGGCCGGAAGCGCCATTACCATCGATGTCAAGGGGTTGGCGGGCACAACCTCCTGGCCCGTGGACAACGTCAAAAAGGTCAAGGACGGGCATTTTCTCGTGTTCGTATGCTACGTCGGTCGGATCCAAGATCCGACAACTCAGCCTGAGGTGTGGATAGTACCTTCCGACTCCCTTGAGCCCTTCGTGTATAAGTCGCCTAAAGGCCGTCGTGTAGTGCCGCGATCCACCTTGCGTCGTGCGGCCACTAAATTCAAGGATGCCTGGAGCCTCCTGCGATAACGGCTCTAATCACGCTTGCCACATCGCCCGTGCCCGACGAGGGCTCCGGACAGGCACCGACAGTTCGCGCGCCGGAGAATTTCGTGCAAATTTCGTGCACTAGGTAACTCCGATTCGCACGTTGCCACACAGGTTTTTGAGGGCCGATTCCTTCAATTTCCTTTTATTTCCATGGGTTATAGATCACGACTTTGAGTGTCAACAAGTCGCAATGAGTAGTCTCTACGGCTGTTAATCCGTTGGTCGTCTGTTCGAATCAGACCCGGGGAGCCAACCCTGCCGACCCGCCGGCTCCGCGTTCTCTCCAACGCGGACCCCGACGGACGATTTTCGGCCGCGTCAATCGAGCCCGAACCGGCGGTGAAACCAGGTCTTCATCAGGTGGGTCAGCACCAGGTACGCCGCGAGCATCGCGGCGAGCAGCGGCCAGTACCCGGACGGCAGGTGGCGAAATCCCAGCGCCTGCCGAAACGGCGAGTACGGGAGCCAGACGCCGACCGCGCATGCGGCCAATCCCGTCAGCATCAACGGAACGCTCGCGCGGCTCTCGACGAACGCCAGTCGGCGGGTGCGGATCACGTGGATGATCAGCGTCTGTGACAGCAGCGACTCGACGAACCAGCCGGTCTGGAACAGCGCGGCCTGGCCGGGCGTCCTCGCACCGAAGACGTAGTACATCGTGAAATACGTCGCGTAGTCGAACAGGGAGCTGATCGGGCCG
>JAJXUC010000155.1 GCA_021783435.1 Pseudomonadota bacterium
ACGCGGGCGCCGGCGTAGGCCACCAGCTCCACGGTGCGTTGCTGGCCCGGCTCGAAACGCACGGCGGTGCCGGAGGCGATGTTCAGCCGCATGCCGCGCGCGGCCGCGCGGTCGAAACGCAGCGCGGGGTTGGTTTCGGCGAAGTGGTAATGGGAGCCGACCTGAATCGGGCGGTCGCCCGCGTTCTCCACCACCAGGGTGAGGGTGGGGCGGCCAGGGTTGAGGACGAGTTCGTCCTCGGCGCAAACGAGTTCTCCGGGAATCATGCGCGGCTCCGTTTCAGACAATGGGCTGGTGCACGGTCACCAGTTTGGTGCCGTCGGGGAATGTGGCTTCCACCTGGATGTCGGGAATGAGTTCGGCCACGCCGTCCATCACCGCGTCGCGGCTCAGCAGCGTGCGGCCATAACTCATGAGATCGGCCACGGTGCGGCCGTCGCGCGCGCCTTCCATCACCGCGGCGGTGATGTAGGCGATGGCCTCGGGCACGTTGAGCTTGAGCCCGCGCGCCTTGCGGCGTTCCGCCAGCAGGCCCGCGGTGAAGATCAGCAGCTTGTCTTTTTCGCGAGGGGTGAGGTCCATGGGCTTGCGGTTCTAGGTGGGTGCGTTGGGTCAGCGTGTGGGGTCAGCTTAGCGCTGTGCACAGGCGTTGTGGCGGACCTGCGCCGGTGAATCCGCTGCTCAAGGCAGCGCAGCAAGAGCAGCGCAAAAACCATACCCATGCGTTGACGGTGTTTCACGGCCGGCATGTGCCGGATGCGCCGACGCAGACACCAAAGCAGTGCACGCGGCAGGCACGCGGGCTGGTGCATGCGCACCGAATTGCAGCCAGGCCGCGGCGGCGCGCTGGCCTGTGCGGCGCGGGGTCGCGCACAAGCCGCGAGACTCGCGCAGGACAAGCGTCATCCCGACGTGGCACGGGACTTGCTGACGTGGTGCTTGCATTTCGCATCCACCGGAGGGAGTCTCAACATGGATCGTCGTACCGCTTTGAAAACCGTCGGCACCACCGTCGCCGCCGCAGCAGCCAGCAGTTTGTCCTTCCCCGCCATCGCGTCGAAGAAGGCGCCGATCAAGGTCGGCATCCTGCATTCGCTCTCGGGCACCATGGCCATCTCCGAGACCGCGCTCAAGGACGTGGACCTGATGACCATCGCCGAAATCAACGCCAAGGGGGGTGTGGACGGCCACATGATCGAACCCGTGGTGGTGGACCCGGCGTCCAACTGGCCGCTGTTCGCCGAGAAGGCGCGCCAACTCATCTCGCAGGACAAGGTGGCCGCCATCTTCGGCTGCTGGACGTCGGTGTCGCGCAAGTCGGTGCTGCCGGTGCTCGACGAACTCAACGGCCTGCTGTTCTACCCGGTGCAGTTCGAAGGCCAGGAGGAGAACCCGCACGTCGTGTACACGGGTGCCGCGCCCAACCAGCAGGCCATTCCCGCCACCGAATACCTGATGAGCAAGGACGGCGGGGGTGCCAAGCGCTTCTTCCTGCTGGGCACCGATTATGTGTACCCGCGCACCACCAACGCCATCCTGCGCGGCTTCCTGCATTCCAAGGGTGTGAAGGATGCCGACATCGCCGAGGTCTACACGCCCTTCGGTTTCAGCAACTACCAGAACATCGTCGCCGACATCAAGAAGTTCGCCTCCGCCGGGCCCACCTGCGTGATCTCCACCGTGAACGGCGACTCCAACGTGCCGTTCTATAAGGAACTCGGTAACCAGGGCATCAAGGCCACCGACATTCCGGTGGTGGGCTTTTCCATCGCCGAGCAGGAAATCGCCGGCATGGACCTGAAGCCCCTGGTGGGCCAGCTCACGGCGTGGAACTACTTCGAGTCACTGAAAAACCCGACCAACGCCAAGTTCGTCAAGTCCTGGCAGAGCTGGGTCAAGACCAAGGGCCTGAAGGACTACCCCGTCACCGACGACCCGATGGAGGCCTCCTACATCGGCCTCCACATGTGGAAGCAGGCGGTGGAGAAGGCCAAGTCCACCAAGACCGACGCCGTGCGCAAGGCGCTCATCGGCCAGAAGTTCGCCGCGCCGGACGGCTACACCGTCGAGGTGCTGAAGAACCAGTACCTGAGCAAGCCGGTGTTCATCGGCCAGATTCGCGAAGACGGCCAGTTCGACGTGGTGTGGAAGTCCAAGGGCCTGGTCCCGGGGGAGTCCTGGAGCCCGTACATCCCCAAGCCGAAGAACGCCTGAGCATCGGCAAAGGAAAAACTCCCCCCTCCCGACCTCCCCCACGCCGTGGGGAGGGTTGGGGTGGGGAGCCAGCACACCAACCGGTGTTGAGTCACCGGTGTTGAGTCACGTATCCGCGCCATGATCTTCCAGCATTTCCTTCGGCACCGACCTTGCGCATGGCTGCGCGCCGCCTTTGGACCGCTGCTGCTCGGCCTGCTGCTGCTCGGCCTGCTGCTGCTCGGCCTGCTGCCGCTGGCGCATGCGCTCACGCCGCAGGAGGCCATGGCGATTTCCAGCGGCGATACCGACGCCCGCATCGCCGCGCTGCACCAGGCCGTGGAGCACCCCGATGCGCAGCTTGCAGACTTTCTGCACAAGCTGCTGAACAACGCGGTGCAGGTCGACGGCAGCATGGTGCAGGTGCAGCAGGGCCATGACTGGATCGACCTCGCCACCGGTCAGAAAGTCACGCCCAGCGCCAACGCGCAAGCGGTGATCAACAACAACTATGTGCGCAAGGAACTGCAATCGGCCCGCGCCGCGCTGGACTTGTTTTCCGGCGACCGCGCCTTGCGCCTGAAGGCCGTGCAGCAACTGCAGGACGACCCGACATCGGTGGATCGCGGCCTGGTGGAGCAGGCCCTCAAGACCGAGAAAGATCCCGACATCCTGGAGCGGCTGCAACTGCTGCATGCCGCCATTCTCCTGACGAGCAAGAACGCCGCCGAACGCCTGAGCGCGGCGCAGGATCTTGCCGCCAGCAACTACCCGGCGGTGCGCAGCCTGCTGCTGTCGCGGCTGGACAAGAAGGATGGCCAGCTCGTCGAGCCCGATGCCGCCGTGCGCGAGCAAATCCGGTCCAGCCTCGCCGCCATCGACGAGCGTCTGGCCTGGGGCGAGCGCCTGGGCACGCTGTTCTCCGGCATCAGCCTGGGCAGCATCCTGCTGCTGGCCGCGCTCGGCCTGGCCGTGACCTATGGGCTGATGGGCGTGATCAACATGGCGCAGGGCGAGTTCATCATGATCGGGGCCTACTCCACCTATGTGATGCAGGGCTGGTTCCAGCGCGACTGGCCAGGCCTGCAGAGCTATGCGCTGGCGGCGGCGGTGCCGTTCTCCTTCATCGTCGCCGGCGGCATCGGCATGCTGGTGGAACGCGCCATCATCCGCAAACTGTATGGCCGGCCGCTGGAAACGCTGCTGGCCACCTGGGGCATCAGCCTGGTGCTGATCCAGATCGTGCGCACCATGTTCGGGCCGCAGAACGTGCAGGTGGACAACCCGCCGTGGATGTCGGGTGGCCTGCACGTCATGGCCAATCTCATCCTGCCCTACAACCGCATGGTCATCATCGCCTTCACCGCTTTCGTGCTGCTGGCCATGTGGCTGCTCATCGCGCGCACCCGCCTGGGCCTGTTCGTGCGCGCCGTGACGCAGAACCGGCCGATGGCCTCGTGCATGGGCGTGCGCACGCCACGTGTCGACATGCTGGCCTTCGGCCTGGGTGCCGGCATTGCGGGATTGGCGGGCTGCGCGCTCAGCCAGATCGGCAACGTCAGCCCCGAGATGGGGCAGGGCTACATCGTCGACTGTTTCATGGTGGTGGTGCTCGGCGGCGTCGGCCAGCTCACCGGCACAGTCACGGCAGCCCTCACGCTGGGCGTGGCCAACACCCTGCTCGAAGGCGTTGCGGGCGCGGTGCTGGCGAAAATTGCCGTGCTGGTGGCCATCATCCTCTTCATCCAGAAACGCCCCCAGGGCATGTTCGCCCTCAAAGGCCGCAGCGTGGAGAGCTGAGCGATGTCCGCCATCACCAACGATTCAGGCGCCGCCGCCCCCCCGCCCCTCCAGCCCTCGCCGCCGCGGGTGCAGTTGCAGCCGGCCACGAACTTCCTGCCGGCCTGGGGTTGGACCGCGCTCACCGTCTTCTTGCTGCTGGCTTGCGTGGTCGCGCCGCTGTTGGCGCTGGCCGTGCCGCAAGGCAGCAGCCTGCACCTGTCGCAATACTGGGTGGGCCTGGCCGGCAAGATTCTTTGCTACGCCATCGTCGCGCTGGCGATGGATCTGGTGTGGGGCTACGCCGGCATCCTGTCGCTGGGGCAAGGGTTGTTCTTCGCCCTCGGCGGCTATGCCATGGGCATGTACCTCAACCAGGCCATGACGGCTGCCAGCGGCAATCTGCCCGACTTCATGCAGTTCATGCAGTGGACCCGCTTCCCCTGGTACTGGGCGGGCACCGAGCACTTTGCCTATGCGCTGTTCCTGGCGTTGTTCATGCCCGGCCTGCTGGCCTTCATCTTCGGTTTCTTCGCCTTCCGCTCGCGCATCAGAGGGGTGTATTTCTCCATCATCACCCAGGCGCTCACCTATGCCGCCATGCTGCTGTTCTTCCGCAATGAAACCGGCTTCGGCGGCAACAACGGCCTCACCGACTTCAAGGTGCTGCTGGGGTTTCCCATGGGCACCGCGGGCATGACCATGGCGCTGTTCGTCGCCACCTGCGTGGCACTGGCCGGCTGCTTCGTCTTCGCCCGCTGGCTGGTGCGCAGCAAGTTCGGTCGCGTGCTCACCGCCATCCGCGATGCCGAGAGCCGCGTCATGTTCTGCGGCTACAACCCGCTGTGGTTCAAGCTCGGCGTGTGGACCATCGCCGCGATGATGTGCGGCCTGGCCGGCGCCCTGTACGCGCCGCAGGTCGGCATCATCAACCCGAGCGAAATGTCCACCGCCAACTCCATCGAAATCGCGATCTGGACGGCCATCGGCGGGCGCGGCACGCTCATCGGCCCCATCATCGGCGCGGTGCTGGTGAATGCCGCCAAGAGCTGGCTGACCGTGGCCATTCCCGAAGCCTGGCTCTATCTGCTCGGCGGGCTGTTCATCGTCGTCACGTTGTACGCGCCCTACGGTGTCGTCGGCCTGGTCAGGCAATGGAGGCAGCGCCGTGGCTGAACTCGATTGGCGCGACATCGTCTTCCAGCAACCGAATCCCGAACTGGGCGGCAGCGTTCAGGAGGGCGGCTACGGCCACTTGCGCCAGCCGGGGGTGGATATGAGCCATGGCGTGGCGCTGTACCTCGACGACATCAGCGTCAGCTTCGACGGTTTCCGCGCGCTAAACAAGCTGTCGCTGGCGATCGATACTGGCGAGCTGCGCTGCATCATCGGCCCCAATGGCGCCGGCAAGACGACGATGATGGACGTCATCACCGGCAAGACCCGGGCCGACTCCGGCACGGCGTTCTTCGGCCAGACCATCGACCTGCTCAAGCTGCGCGAGGCCGAGGTGGTGGAGGCCGGTATCGGCCGCAAATTCCAGAAGCCCACCGTGTTCGAGGACATGAGCGTGCAGGACAACCTGGAGCTTGCACTCAAAGCCGACAAGCGCGCCCGCAGCACCTGGCGTTTTCGCCTGAGCAGCGCGCAGCGTGAGCGGGTGGAGGAGGTGCTCACGCAAATCGGTCTGCACGACCAGGCCGCGCGCCGTGCCGGCGACTTGTCGCATGGCCAGAAGCAGTGGCTGGAAATCGGCATGCTGCTCATGCTCGAGCCGCAGTTGTTGCTGCTGGACGAACCCGTGGCCGGCATGACCGATGCCGAGACCGACCGCACCGCCGAGTTGTTCCTGTCTCTCGCCGGTAAGCACACGCTGATGGTGGTGGAGCACGACATGGAGTTCGTGCGCAAGATCGCCCACAAGGTCACGGTGCTGCACGAGGGCAGCGTGCTGGCCGAAGGCAGCCTGGAGCAGGTGCAGGCCGACGCGCGCGTGGTCGAGGTTTACCTGGGGCGGTGAGTGGAACAGCCCCCACGCTCACGGTGTTCGCTGCCCCCCGAGGGGGCGCAGGCCTCCCTTGGGGCGGCCCGGCGGGAGTCCTGACCTCGGTACCTCAATCACCATGCTCAACATCGACGCGGTCAACCAGTATTACGGCGGCAGCCACATCCTGCGCAACGTCAGCCTCAGCCTCGAAAAAGGCCAGGTGCTCACCTTGCTGGGGCGCAACGGCGTGGGCAAGACCACGCTGCTCAAGTCCCTCATGGGCCTGGTGGGCATCAAGAGCGGCAGCATCAGCTTCGACGGCGCGCGCATCGACCAGTTGCGTCCCGACGCCCGCGCCCGCCTGGGTCTGGGCTATGTGCCGCAGGGCCGCGAAATCTTCCCCCGCCTCACCGTGGAAGAAAACCTGCGCATGGGCCTGGCCTACCGCCCCGGCTCCGCCACCGTGCCCGACGAACTGTTCGCGCTGTTCCCGGTGCTCAAGCAGATGCTGCACCGCCGTGGTGGCGACCTCTCCGGCGGTCAGCAACAGCAACTCGCCATCGCCCGGACGCTGGCCGCAGGCCCCAAGCTGCTCATCCTGGATGAGCCCACCGAAGGCATCCAGCCCTCGATCATCAAAGACATCGAGCGCGTCATCCGCATGCTCGCCGCACGCGGCGACATGGCCATCCTGCTCGTCGAGCAGTACTACGACTTCGCCAAGTCGCTCGCCGACACCTATTGCGTGATGTCGCGCGGCGAAGTGGTGAAGGCGGGCAAGGGCGCAGACATGGATGCGGATGGGGTGCGGGAGCTGATTGCGGTGTGAACGGACAGGTGCCCGTCATTGCCGGCAAGTTGTGCCGCGCATGACACCTTGAGCAAGCGATCCAGCGGGCTGGCCGTGCCGCCGGCAGCCACCTTCAGCACATGGGTGTAGATCATGGTGGTGCTCACGTCCGAGTGCCCCAGAAGCTCCTGCACGATGCGGATGTCCGTGCCGGATTGCAGCAGATGGGTGGCGAAGGAATGGCGCAGCGTATGCACCGAGACCGGCTTGACGATGTGCGCTGCCGCGCTGGCCAGCTTGATGGCGCGCTGCAGGCGGTCCTCATACAGGTGATGCCGACGCTCGATGCCCGAGCGCGGATCGACCGACAGCCTGGGCGCCGGAAACACCCAGAACCAGCCCCAGCGGCACCCCAGGTTCTGATTTTTCACCGCCAGCGCATCCGCCACCTCCACGCCCGGCAAACCGTCGGCCTGGTCGCCGTTCCATCCATATGTGGGTGGACGTCGAAACTCGGCGCTCATTCGCCAGCATGGACAGAAACTGCTGCACCTCGGCAGCGCCCATGTCCCGTGGGTGCCGTATCGACCCGCCACGGCTGCTCCACCGCACGAAAAACCGCACCCAATACCGATACGCCTCCTCGGTGCGCAGGCTATAGTGCCCGCACTGCATCACCTCGCTCACCTAATCCAGCAGCTAATCCAGCAGGCGCTGCGACTGGGAAGAATGGGCGACCGAGTTCATGACGATTTGGATAACAGTTTTTATGAGCAACACATGGCCGGCAAGCCAGTTGTCAAGTGGGTTGCGGGCGACCGCTCCTCTCGCCGCACGGGTAGGGCGCGGAGATTATTTTGTCGGATAACATCGGACTCTGGAGTTATCCGACGATCTACATTACGTTAGACATCACACTCAGGCCCCCCATGTCCTCCAAGTACCAAGTCTTTGTCAGCTCTACGTTTCGTGACCTCGAAGACGAGCGAAATCTCGTGATCAAGGCCATCCTAGAAATGGGACATATTCCGGTCGGCATGGAGATGTTTAGCGCCGCCGATGAGGAGCAGTGGAACCTAATCAAGAAACAAATAGACCAATCAGACTATTACGTTGTAGTCGTTGCACACCGTTATGGCTCGTGCGACGCCACAGGAACAAGCTACACCGAAAAGGAATATGACTACGCGGTTTCGAAGCTGGTTCCGGCCTTGGGTTTCGTAGTCGAAGAGGCCGTTTCATGGCCGAAAGATAAGTCAGAGACAGATAAAGTGGCTCTCAAGAAGCTCAAAGGCTTCAAAGAGAAGATAAAGTCAAAGCCGGTCAGCTTTTGGAAGAACGGCGAAGACTTATACGGCCGCTGCTCGATCGCTCTGATGAAGGCTTTTAACGCCTATCCTCGAGAAGGTTGGGTTCGCGCGTCCCAGATTCAAGACGCTGCAACTTCGAAAGAAATTGTTCGACTTAGCGCTGAGAATGCAGACCTCAGAACACGACTTCTGTCGTTCGAGACAGTCGCGGATGAAGCGATAGCGATTCAGAAGGTAATTGAGACTATGCGCGCCAATAAGCGCAAGATTTCGGTCTGGAAGAAGACGAGCAAGGACTGGGAGCCCTCGAAAGAGGTTACCCTCTACCAAATATTCGAAACGTTGGCTATGGAGATGCAGGTCGAACTTTCCTTAACCGAAATCGCTCAGTACACGGCGACCAACATCCTGTCCATACCGTCCGCAGAAATTCGACTAGCTTGGGCTACCCCACGAAACACGATTCGCTCGATTCTCGCTGACTTGGCAGCATTGAATTGCGTCGAGCCGTCAACTCGAAGGAAACCTGTTGCAGACAAGGGCGAATATTGGTCACTGTCTAACTATGGGTCAAAGGTTCTCGCCCAAATGAGAAGACGGCGCCTTGATCGAATCGAGAGTTTGGCGAAGCTCGAACAGCCGCCCGCAAAAGACCCAAAGAGTGATGTCTAACCCATCGCTCAACCTGACACTTTGCGGCGGTCCAATTTTGGTTTCCATTTCATTCCAACCCAAAATTTTCCCGCCGCAAAGTGCAGGTTAGCTCAAGCGTTGGTTCACCATGAGCTGCGATCCACATTGTGACCTGCCCCCTCGTGCCGTACCAACGTTAAGTCAGGAGTCCGGGTTGCAAGGTTAATTCACCTCGTTGGTCGTTGTGGGGTGAAGAGCATCGCCAGCGCGCTGGCGATGCTCTTCGGCGAATC
>JAJXUC010000156.1 GCA_021783435.1 Pseudomonadota bacterium
TGATGTAGTCGGCAATGTCGGCGCGCGCGGCGCTGACGCTATCGTAGGCCTTGAGGTACACGCGCTCGTACTTCACGCTGCGCCACAGCCGCTCGACGAAGACGTTGTCGCGCCAGGCGCCGCGCCCGTCCATGCTCAGCTGGCAACCCTGCGCCAGTACCACGTCGGTGAACTCGGTGGCCGTGAACTGGCTGCCCTGGTCGGTGTTGACAATGTCTGGCGTGCCCCAGCGCGCGAAGGCCAGCTCGATGACCTCGCGTGCATGGCAGGCCTCCAGCGTGATGGCCACCTTGTGCGCCAGCACCCGGCGGCTGGCCACGTCCACCACGGCCGTCAGGTACACGAAGCCGCGCGCCATCGGGATGTAGCTCGTGTCCAGCGCCCAGACCTGGTTGGAACGGTCAATGCTCAGCTTGCGCAGCAGGTACGGGTAGATCTTGTGACCCGGCGCACGCTTGCTGGTGCCGGGCTGCGGCGCCAGCGCCTCGATGCCCATGCGCAGCATGAGCGTGCCGATGTGGCGCCGGCCGACCTGCACGCCCTCGCGCTGCAGTTGCCGGCGCAGCTGTCGCGCGCCCATGAAGGGGTACTCCAGGTGCAACTCGTCGATGCGGCGCATCAGCGCCAGATCGGCCGCGCTGGTGGGCCGCGGCATGTAGTACACCGCGCCGCGGCTCATGCCCAGCAGATGCGCCTGGCGCGTGATGGGCAGTGCGTGGTCTCGGTCGATCATGGCCTTGCGCTCAGCAATCCCGCTTTGGTGAGCGCGCGTTCTAAAAAATCATTCTCCAAGGCCAGCTGGCCGATCTTGGCATGCAGGGGCGCCAAGTCCACCGGGGCCGTGGCCTGCCCGCCGCCGGCGAAGACGTCCGCGGCGCCTTGCAGCAGCTGCCGCTTCCACTCAATGACCTGGCTGGCATGCAGCTCGAACTCCTTGCACAGTTCGGCCATCGTTTTGTCATCGCGCAGGGCTGCCAACGCGACCCGTGCCTTGAAGGCCGGGCTATGGGTGCGCCGCGTACGGCGCGCTGATTTCTTGACCATCGAAAACTCCTTCTCGCCAGGCCCTTCGCGGCCCAGCCTGTCGCCCGGAGTTTCCACTTATCGCGCTGTTCAGATTTGCGCGGCCACTTCTGATCACGCCCTGCATGGAAAACGGCAAGATGGCCGTCGTACCCAAGCTAGTGAATGGCTACGGATTCGGTTCCACCGAATTTCATGTGCTCCGGCCCAAACCGGGCATGGATGCCAAGTACATTTACTACTACGTTTCGAGCCAAGCATTTCGTGGCGAGGCGGAGCGGTACATGACCGGGGCCGTTGGGCAGAAGCGCGTATCGACGACCTACCTGAAGCAGAGCACGATCCCTGTCGCACCCCTCGACCAACAAAAACGCATCGTCGCGGAAATCGAAAAACAATTCTCCCGTCTCGACGAAGCCGTCGCCAACCTCAAGCGCGTCAAGGCCAACCTCAAGCGCTACAAAGCCGCCGTCCTCAATGCCGCCGCCTCTGGCCGCCTCGTCGAAACCGAAGCCGAACTCGCCCGCCGCGAAGGCCGCAGCTACGAGACCGGCGCCCAACTCCTGCAACGCATCCTCGAAACCCGCCGCAGCCCGTGGAAAGGCAAGGGCAAATACAAAGAACCCGCCGCACCCGACATCACCGATCTGCCCGAATTACCTGAAGGGTGGGTGTGGGCGACGGTTGAACAGCTTTCCAGTTTGGTTGAGTACGGGTCGTCTGCGAAGACGCGCGAGGATACAACTGGAGTTCCTGTCCTGCGTATGGGAAATATTGTCGAAGGCGAATTGGTGTTTGATGAATTGAAGTATTTGCCGACCAAGCATGATGAATTTCCAAAGTTGTTACTAAATACTGGTGATTTGCTTTTCAACAGAACAAACAGCCCCGAACTAGTTGGCAAGACTGCCGTGTTTGTTGGTTCGCTCCAGAAATTTTCCTTCGCCTCATATCTAATTCGCGTTCGACTCGTTCAAGGCGTCGAACCAAACTTTCTCGCCGCGTTCATTAACTCGGCATACGGTCGGAACTGGGTGAAGTCCGTCGTAACACAGCAGGTAGGGCAGGCAAATGTAAATGGCACGAAGCTGCAGGCGCTGGCTGTCCCGCTTTCGCCAGAAGCCGAACAACACCGCATCGCCGCCGAAATCGACCGCCGCCTCTCCCTCCTGCGTGAAACCGAGGCCCAGGTGGACGCCAATCGCCAGCGCGCCGAGCGGCTGCGGCAGTCCATTCTGAGCCGTGTCTTTTCAGGGAGCGCATCATGACGCGGAGGAAAGGCCTGCCCACTGGGCGCGGCTATCACACGCGAAAACGGAAAACCAAAAAAAACCCAATTGAATCAAATAATTACCATCACCATGGCAAGTAAACACTGGATATCCGGCGCTTTGCACGCTCTGGAGGAAAGCTTGGCGCCGGTACCCCATGAAAGCAACGAAATCGACTGGAAGGTCAGCCTCTCCGAGCGCAAGGATCGCCTAGCCGAGCATTTGATGGCGTTCGCCAACCACCCCAACGGAGGCTGCCTGGTCTTTGGGGTCGGGGATGCCGATGCGCATCTTGAGGCGATCGACCAGAAGGCCGCTGCGGGGATCGCCAATACCCTGGCGAATCTGGGGCGGGATGCGGTGGAGCCGCCTTTGGCCATCGACCACGCGGTCGTCGAATTTCGCGGTGTGCCCATCCTGCTGGTTCGCATTCCGGAACAGACAAACAAGCCCGTACACAGGCGCGGCAAATCCATCGAGGAAACCTGGATGCGGTCGGGTGGAACCACGCGCAAGGCTTCACGCCACGAAGTGGGCGCATTGATGCTTCATAGTTCTGCACCCAGATGGGAAGAGTTGCGGGCATCCAGTCTCCTCACCATCGAGGCAGTGGTGGAGATGCTCGATCTGGATACGGTCGCCAAGCTATTGCAGCGGCCCATGCCGAATGACATGGATGGTCTGGCGCATTGGCTGGTTGATGAGGGCATTCTGGTGCTGGACGGGCGTGGTTACTACATCACGAACTTTGGGGCCATGGCCGCGGCGCGCAAGTTGGAGCAGTTCCCTTCTTTGGAACGCAAACGCATACGTGTCATTCGTTATCGCGGCACCAACAAGGTGGAAACAATCGACGAATTGGCTGGGCAACGCGGCTATGCAGTAGGGTTTGAAGGATTAATCGCATATTTGAGAAGGATTCTTCCCCACTCGGAGGTCATCCAGCAGTCGCTTCGCGCCGAGGTCAGCGTGTACCCGGAAATCGCTCTGCGTGAATTAATTGCGAATGCGTTGATCCACCAAGATTTCAGCATCACAGGGGCTGGCCCAATGGTGGAGGTATTCGATGACCGAATCGAATTCACAAACCCGGGATCGCTTCTGCCAGGAAAACGCCCGGATCGCTTGATCGGCACAACACCGGAATCCCGTAACGAATCGCTGGCTTCTGCATTCAGACGTTACCGGATTTGCGAGGAACGCGGCACCGGCTTCCAGAAGGTCGTGCAGTCGGTCGAATTGTTTGGCTTGCCGCCCATAGTCTTTACGCCCATGGAAAAAGCTTTCCGAGTTACGTTGTACGCGCCGCGCAAGTTCGCGGAGATGGGCCAGGCAGAGCGCATCGAGGCCTGCTACCAGCATGCCGTACTGCAATACCTTTCCAGCCAGACTTTGACCAATACGACGCTACGCGAACGATTCAAATTGCATGACAAGCAGCGTAACCAGATTACCAATCTGATCGGGGATGCAGTCGCCGCTGGCCGTATTAAACGCAAGGACGAGGGCAGCGGTAAGAAGTTCGCGGAATATCTTCCCTATTGGGCATGAACTAAGACATGAACACCGCCACCATCGTCCAAAAACTCTGGAACTACTGCAACGTCCTGCGCGACGACGGCATGTCGTACGGCGACTACGTCGAGCAGCTCACTTATCTGCTGTTCCTCAAGATGGCCGACGAGCGCACCCGGGCGCCGTATAACCAGAAGAACCCGGTGCCGGAGCCCTACGGTTGGACTAGCCTCATCAAGAAAGACGGCGACGAGCTGTTCGATCACTACCGCCATACCCTTGAGGCACTGGGCAACCAGAAGGGCCTGCTCGGGCTGATCTTCAGCAAGTCGCAGAACAAGTTCCAGGACCCGGCCAAGCTGCGGCGGCTGGTGGTCGATCTCATCGACAAGGAACAATGGGTGTCGATGAGCGCCGACGTGAAGGGCGATGCCTACGAAGGCCTGCTGGAGAAGAACGCCCAGGACACCAAGTCCGGCGCCGGCCAGTACTTCACGCCGCGCCCGCTGATCCAGGCCATTGTCGATGTCATGGCCCCGAAGCCCGGCGAGACCGTGAGCGACCCGGCCTGCGGCACCGGCGGCTTTCTGCTGGCGGCGCACGACTATGTGGTGAAGCACAATCCCAACCTGACCAAGCCGCAAAAGACCAAGCTCAAGGAGGAAAGCTTCAAGGGCTGGGAGCTGGTGCAGGCCACCGCGCGGCTGTGCGCCATGAACATGCTGCTGCACGGCATCGGCAGCCAGGACTTCGAGCCCATCGAAGTGCGCGACTCGCTGGCCGCCGACCCCGGCGACCGCTTCGATCTGGTGCTGACCAATCCGCCCTTCGGCAAGAAGAGCAGTACCACCATCGTGGGCGAGGAGGGCAAGGTCAGCAAGGAGCGCGACAGCGTCGAGCGCGGCGACTTCTGGACCACCACGTCGAACAAGCAGCTCAACTTCGTCCAGCATGTCAAAACCCTGCTCAAGCAGAACGGCCGCGCCGCGCTGGTGCTGCCCGACAACGTGCTGTTCGAAGGCGGCGCCGGCGAAACCATCCGCCGCAAGCTGCTGCACGAGTGCGACGTGCACACCCTGCTGCGCCTGCCCACCGGTCTGTTCTACGCGCAGGGCGTGAAGGCCAACGTGCTGTTCTTCGACAAGAAGCCGGCCAGCGAGACCCCGTGGACCCGGAAGCTGTGGATCTACGACCTGCGCACCAACAGACACTTCACGCTCAAGACCGACCCGCTGAAGCGGGAGGATCTGGACGAGTTCGTGCGCTGCTACCACCCGGCCAACCGGCACGAGCGCAAGGCGACGTGGTCAGCCGAAACTCCCGATGGCCGTTGGCGCGCTTACGACTACGACGAACTGGTCAGCCGCGACAAGGCCAGCCTGGACATCTTCTGGCTCAAGGACGACTCGCTGTCCGACAGCGACAAGCTGCCCGCACCGGAGGTGATTGCGGTGGACATCGTGAACGATCTCGAGGCGGCGCTGGAGCAGTTTCGGCTGATGGCCGCGGATCTTGCCGGGGCCGACCTCGAGGCTTGAGTGCCGCGGGCAAGCACCACCCAACAGGCCCCAGACAGGCCGGCTTGATGCGCACCAGTGGCCGTTGGCGGCGTGGCTTTGCCAACCTACGAAGCCTGCCGCTCGCGCTCGCGAATCATGCGCACCAAGGCGCTGGCGGGGGCCGATAGCGAGGACTCGTCGCGCATCACCAGCAGCAATTGGCGGCGGGTGGGCATGCCGGAGAGCCGTTTCAGCACCAGCCCCATCGACTTCACGTGCGGTTCCGCGCCGGCCGTCGGCAGGATGCCGATGCCCAGGCCGGCCGTGATCATGCGGCAGACTTCGTCGAAGCCGCGCACCTGCACGCGGATCTTGAGCTGCAGCCCCTTGGCATCGGCCGCGGCGGCGACCTGGCGCATCAGCGAGGTCGCGCGGTTCAGGCCGACGATGTCGTGGCGCAGCACCTCGTCGATCGGCACCACGTCGCGGCTGGTCAGCGGATGCGCCGCCGGCAGCACGAGCATCAGCTCGTCGCTGTCGCAGGGCAGCGCCTGCAGCTCGCCGATGGGCGTATTGTTGCCAATGATGCCTAGCTCGGCATTGCCGCGTGCCACCGCGCGGACCACTTCCTCGCTGAGGGCGTCCTCCAGATCGAGCATGACCGAGGGGTAGGCCGCCGAATAGCGTGCCAGCAGGTTGGGCAGGAAGCCGGTGAATGCCGAGGTGTTGGCCCAAAGGCGCAGGTGGCCGCCCGCTCCCCTGTGATAGTCGACCATCGCCACCGATAGCTGCTCGATGCCGGCGACGATGCTGATCGCATAGCGCAGGAAAGTCAGCCCCGGGGCGGTCGGCGTCACGCCCTTCTTGTTGCGCACCAGCAGCACGCTGCCGATATGGCTTTCCAGCTCGGACAGCCGCTTGCTCGCTGCCGGTAGGCTGATGGCCATGTGCTCGGCGCCCAGCGTCAGGCTGCCGGCCTCGACCGCCGCGACAAACAGTCGCAGTGTCGTCAGGTCGAAGCGTGCCGGGTTGATCGCGTGCCCCATCGTTTGGTTAACCAAAGGCTAAGGATAGGTCAACCACTTTCGAATCGACAACGGGGTTCTTCTCCTAAGCTGGAGCGCATCGGTTGGCGTGGCGACGCATGGCCGGGAGTTGGCTCACAGCACAAGGAGGAGACGAAATGGACGCGAAGGAGATGGTGGCGGCGCAGGCGGCCCCGGCACGCTGGAACGCCGGGCTGACGGCGATGCATTGGCGGGTGCTCACCGGGGGATTCCTCGGCTGGGTGTTCGATGGCTACGAGGCGATCGCGCTGGTCATGGTGCTGGTGCCCATGCTGCACACGCTGCTTGCGCCGGCGCAGTTGGCGTCGTTCCCGGTGTATGCCGGCACGGCGATCGGCATCACGCTGCTGGGCTGGGGGCTGGGCGGGCTGGTCGGCGGGGTGCTGGCCGACTACATCGGGCGCAAGCGCATGATGCTGTGGTCGGTGTTCCTCTATGCGGTGTTCTCGGGCCTGACCGCGTTCGCCGACAGCTTCGTGACGCTGTGCGCGCTGCGCTTTCTCACGGGCCTGGCGCTGGGCAGCGAGTGGAGCACGGGCATTTCGCTGCTCGCCGAGACCTGGCCGCAAAACGCGCGCGCC
The DNA here is from genome assembly GCA_021783435.1 of Pseudomonadota bacterium. The sequence goes on from JAJXUC010000156.1 coordinate 6,957, forward strand.
AAGGGCGCCGGCTTCCTGCAGTCGGGCTTCGGCTGGGGCACGCTGCTGGCCTCGGTGGCGTGGTATGTGCTGTCGACCACGCATCCGCTCGGCGCGCAGAGCTGGCGCCTGATGTTCATCCTCGGGGCCCTGCCGGCGCTGTTCGTGCTGTACCTGCGTCGCGGCATCGACGAATCCGAGAAGTGGCGCGACGCGGTGCGCGAGCGCCGCTGGGGGCCCACCGAGGCCAGCGCGCGCAATGGCGACAAGGCCTCCCGGCGCCCGTTCTCGCTGGCCCAGTTGTTCCGCGACCCGGTGGCGCGCCGGCGCAGCATCATCACCACACTGCTGTCGATCGTCACCACCGTGGGCTGGTGGGCGATCTCGAGCTGGCTGCCCATCTACACCATCGGTCTGGCCAAGGCGCAGGGCCTGGCCGGCGCGCCGGTGTGGGGCGCGCGCGTGTCCATCTCCTACACGGTGGGGGCGATCGTGGCCTACATGATCGCCGGCTTCATCGCCGACGCCATCGGCCGGCGCGTGTTCATGTTCCTGACCTTCGTCGGCTGCCTGATCACCACGGTGATCACCTACAAGCTCACCCACACGGTGGATGCGATGATGATCGTTGCGCCGATCAACGGCTTCTTCACGCTGGGATGCGCCTATGTCTGGATGGCTATCTACCCGGTCGAGCTGTTCACCTCGACCGTGCGCTCGACGGCCATCAGTGTCGTGTTCAACGCCGCGCGGCTCATCGCCTGGGTGTTTCCCATCATCGCCGGCACGCTGATCCACTCGTTCGGCGGCATCAGCCAGGCCGCGCTGATCATGGGCTCGGTGTACGTGCTGGGCCTGGTGCTGCCGTGGATGCTGCCGGAGACGGCCGCGACCGGCCTGCCGGATTGAGCGCATCGCGTCGGTTAATCATTGGTTAAGCGTGCGTCGGCGCATCGTCGTTCGACGCCGCTCCTTTCCCGAACGTCTCCATCATGCAAGAACAAGCCATTGCCGCGGGGCCTGACGCGCCGCTGCCCCTGGCGGGGGTCCGCGTCGTCGAACTCGGCACGCTGATTGCCGGGCCCTATGCCGCCGCGCTGCTGGCCCAGTTCGGTGCCGAGGTGATCAAGATCGAGTCGCCCGGGCTCGGCGACCCGCTGCGGTCCTGGCGCAAACTGCACCAGGGCACGTCGTTGTGGTGGTACGCGCAAAGCCGCAACAAGAAGTCGGTGACGGTCAACCTCAAGCACGCCGACGGGCAGCGCATCGTGCGCGAGCTGGCAGCCACCGCCGACATCGTGATCGAGAACTTCCGCCCCGGCACCCTGGAGCAGTGGGGGCTGGGCTGGGAGGACCTGCACCGCATCAAGCCGTCGCTGATCATGGTGCGCGTGTCCGGTTACGGCCAGACCGGTCCGTACAAGGACCGCCCGGGCTTTGCCGCGATCGCCGAGTCCATGGGCGGGCTGCGCTACCTGATTGGCGAACCGGGGCGCGCTCCGGTTCGCACCGGCGTGAGCCTGGGCGATACCCTGGCCTCGCTGTACGGGGTGATCGGGGCGATGATGGCTCTGCACCACCTGAAGGCCAATGGCGGCAGCGGCCAGTTCATCGACGTGGCGCTGTACGAGGCCGTGTTCGGCATCATGGAAAGCCTGGTGCCGGAGTATTCCGCCCAGGGCTTCGTGCGCGAGCGCTCGGGCGCCACGCTGCCGGGCATCGCGCCATCGAACACCTATCGGTGCCGCGACGGTCGCTACGTGATCATCGCCGGCAACGCCGACAGCATCTACCGCCGCTTGATGCACGCGATCGGCCGCGCCGACCTCGCCGACGACCCGCAATTGGCCCACAACGAGGGCCGCGTGCGCCAGGCCGAGATGCTCGACGAGGCCATCGGCGCGTGGACCGGCGCCCACGACCTGGAGCATGTGCTGCAGGTGCTGGAGGCGGCCGAGGTGCCCAGCGGGCGCATCTACACCGCGGCCGACATCCATGCCGACGCGCATTACCGCGCGCGCGAGATGATCGAACCCCACAGGCTGCCCG
>JAJXUC010000020.1 GCA_021783435.1 Pseudomonadota bacterium
TAGTCGGCCAGCACGTCCAGCGCCTTCTGGTAGCGGTTGGCGTGCGAGCGCTCGGCCTTGGCCAGGGTGGAGAACCAGTCGGCGATTTCTTCGAAGCCCTCGTCGCGCGCGGTCTTGGCCATGCCGGGGTACATGTCGGTGTACTCGTGGGTCTCGCCGGCCACGGCGGCCTTCAGGTTGCTGCGGGTCGGGCCGATGGGCAGGCCGGTGGCGGGGTCGCCCACGGCTTCGAGGAATTCGAGGTGGCCGTGCGCGTGGCCGGTCTCGCCTTCGGCGGTGGAGCGGAACAGGGCCGCCACGTCGTTCTGGCCTTCCACGTCAGCCTTGGCGGCGAAGTAGAGATAGCGGCGGTTGGCCATGGATTCGCCGGCGAAGGCGTCTTTCAAGTTTTGCTCGGTTTTCGAGCCTTTGAGTGCTGTCATCGTTTTCTCCTAGGGTGCAGAAGCTGGACACGATTGTTGCCGCTGCACGCGGCAACTGATTAATTTAGCCTCCCTCTGTGACGATGTCTAATGCAGCTTCTCAATGTGGACCATAGGCGGGTTCTATTCACGTCCGGCAGACCCTGTGTTTTCGCCCTCGTCTTGCACCACGCCAGGCTCGGCCCATAATGAAACCATGAGGCGACGAGGTTCGCCCCGACACCATGGAGACGCATGATGGATAGGTCCGATTTCCCGCTGCCGCGGCCAAGCGCGGGCACGCAGCCGTGCCGCATTCTCGGTCTTCACCACTTCGCGTGGCGCTGTCGCGATGCCGAGGAAACCCGGCATTTCTACGAGGACCTGCTTGGTCTGCCGCTCTATCACATCATTCAGAGTGATCATGTGCCGAGCACGGGCGAGTTCTGCCCCTACACGCATATTTTCTTCCGCATGGCCGATGGCTCCTTCATCGCCTTTTTCGACCTGGGCGACGATGGCATCAGCCAACCCTCGCCCAACACGCCGGCTTGGGTCAACCATCTCGCGCTCCAGGTTGGCAGCGTGGTCGAGCTGGAGGCGGCCAAGGCCAGACTGCAGGCCGAAGGCGTGGAGGTTCTGGGCGTGATCGACCACCACATCTTCAAGTCGATCTATTTCTTCGATCCCAATGGCATCCGGGTCGAACTGGCCGCGCAGCAGGCTTCGCCGCAGCAGATGCAGGCGGCGTCGCGGGAGGCTCACGCACGCCTTGCCGAGTGGACGCAGCGCAAGCAGCAATGGCGCTTGCAGCGTCCTGATGACCGGGCGCAAGGCGCGCTCAGGCCAACGCGCAATGACAGGCCGGAGTATGGCGGCAAGTCGGGCTGAAGCATCGGCCGGCGGCCCTTACGATCGGGGGCCATGTTTCACGCAAGGACTCGACCATGACCACTCCGCAGTCGCCCGACGCGGCGCACGGCCCCGGCGCCGCATCCAACGTCCACCGTCTCGGCACCCTGGCCTTCATCGGGCTCGGTGCCATGGGCGGGGCCATGTGCGGGCATTTGCATCGCGCCGGATACACGCTGCGCGTTTACGCGCGCGATCCGGCCAAGCGGGAGCGCGCCCGGGCCTCCGGCATGCACGTGTGCGACAGCCCGGCGGAGGCCGCGCGGGGTGCGGCGTTCGTCTTCAGCAATGTCACGTCGACCCCGGACGTTGGCCAAGTTCTGCTCGGCGAGCAAGGCGTCATCCACGGCGCAGAAGCGGGGACGGTCTGCATCGACCACAGCACCATCGCGCCAGCGGGAGCCAGGGACTTTGCCCGGCAACTGGCCGAACGCGGCCTGTCTTTCCTCGACGCGCCGGTTTCGGGCGGCGAGAAGGGGGCGCGCGAGGCCAGCCTGTCGATCATGGTGGGCGGCGAAACCGAGGTTTATGCGCAGGCGCTGCCATTGCTGCGGCTGCTGGGCAGCACCATCACGCATATCGGGCCGGCCGGCAGCGGTCAGGTGGCCAAGCTGTGCAACCAGATCGTGCAGGTGATCAATATCGAGGGCATCGCCGAGGCCATGCGTTTCGCCGCCGCGGAGGGCGCCGATCTGCCGCGCGTGCTGCAGGCGATCGCAGCTGGCATGGCCGGCAGCCGCATGCTTGACCTCATGGGGCCGAAAATGGCCGGGCGCGACTTTTCGGCCGGCATCCAGGCGCGTCTGCACGCCAAGGACTTCGGGCTGGCCGCGGAGGCCGCCAGCCACGCCGGACTCCAGCTGCCGGCGCTGCGGGTGGTGCAGGCCCAGCTCGACCGGCTCATGGCCATGGGAATGGGGCATGACGACACCAGCTCGCTGCTGCGCGTGCTGGAGGCGGGATGAAAAACCCGGGCATGGCCCGGGTTCAGCCCTGATCGCAGCGAGGAAGCGGGGCTCTTTGGCTCAAGCCGCCAGCAACTGGCGCAGCACGTAGGGCAGGATGCCGCCGTGGTGGTAGTAGTCGACCTCGATCGGGGTGTCGATGCGCAGCTTCACTTTCACCCGCTGGTCTGGCTGGCCTGCGCGGTGGATCACCAGCGTTGCGTCCTGCTGGGGCTTGATGGTGTCGCCCAGCAGCACGTCGAAGGTCTCGCCGCCGGTGACGCCCAGGCTCTGCCAGGAGTCGTCGCCCAGGAACTGCAGCGGCAGCACGCCCATGCCGATGAGGTTGGAGCGGTGGATGCGCTCGAAGCTGCGCGCCACCACGGCCTTCACGCCGAGCAGTTGGGTGCCCTTGGCCGCCCAGTCGCGGCTGGAGCCGGTGCCGTATTCCTCGCCGGCGAGAATGACGGTGGGCGTACCAGCGGCGATGTAGCGCATCGCGGCATCGAAGATGAACATCTTCTCGCCCGAGGGCTGGAACAGGGTGACCCCGCCTTCCTCGCGCGAGCCGTCGGCCTGAGGCGGAATCATCAGGTTCTTGATGCGCACGTTGGCGAAGGTGCCGCGCATCATCACCTCGTGGTTGCCGCGGCGCGAGCCGTAGGAATTGAAGTCGGCCTTGATCACACCATGCTCCAGCAACCATTTGCCGGCGGGCGAGCTGTCCTTGATCGAGCCGGCGGGGGAAATGTGGTCGGTGGTGATCGAGTCGCCGAACAGCGCCAGCGCCCGCGCGCCCTGCACGCTGGACGCGGCGGTGGCCGGCGTCATGCCGAAGCCGGCGAAGAAGGGCGGCTGGGCGATGTACGTGCTGTCGGGCCAGTTGTAGACCTGCCCGGCCGACTTCGCGATCTGGTTCCACAGCTTGCCGGGTTTGTCCTGAACCTGGGTGTAGTTGGCCTTGTAGGCCTTGGGGTCGAGAGCGACCTTCAGCAGCTTGTCGACCTCGGCCGTGGACGGCCAGATGTCCCCGAGGTACACAGGCTTGCCGCCCTTGCCGGTGCCGAGGGGCTCGGTCATCAGGTCGCGCGTGACCGTGCCGGCGATGGCATAGGCCACCACCAGCGGCGGCGAGGCCAGGAAGTTGGCCTTGATGTTGGGGTGGATGCGCGCTTCGAAGTTGCGGTTGCCTGACAGTACTGCGGCGCATACCAGGTTGTTGGCGGTGATGGCCGCATCGATGTCCCCGGCGAGCGGGCCGGCGTTGCCGATACAGGTGGTGCAACCGTAGCCGGCCAGGTAGAAACCCAGCTTTTCCAGATAGGGCAGAAGCCCGGCGCGTTCCAGGTATTCGGTGACCACGCGCGAGCCTGGAGCCAGCGAGGTCTTGATGTGCTTCTTCACCTTGAGCCCGGCCTCGACGGCCTTTTTCGCCAGCAGGCCGGCGGCCAGCAGCACACTCGGGTTGGATGTGTTGGTGCAGGAGGTGATGGCGGCGATCAGCACGTCGCCGTCATGCAGGTCGATACCTTCGGAAGTTCTGACCATTTGGCCCAGGCGTTCGGCCGGCTGGCTGAAGCCACCCTGGTCCATCGGCGCGGCGAACAGTTCGGTGTACTTCGATTTCACCGCGCCGAGTTCGATGCGATCCTGCGGGCGCTTCGGTCCGGCGAGCGAAGGCGCCACGGTGGACAGGTCGAGGGCGAGCGTGGTGGAGTAGTCGATCTGGCCCGCGCGTGGCACGCCGAACAGCTTCTGCGCTTTGAAGTAGGCGGCCAGGGCCTCGATCTCGTGCTTGCTGCGGCCCGTGCCCTTGAAGTAGTCCAGGGTCTTGTCGTCGACCGGGAAGAAGCCCATGGTGGCGCCGTACTCGGGCGCCATGTTGGCGATGGTGGCACGGTCCGGCACGCTCAGGGATGCGGTGCCCGCGCCGAAAAACTCGACGAACTTGCCCACGACCTTGGCCTTGCGCAGCATTTCCGTGATGGTGAGCACCAGATCGGTGGCGGTGACGCCGCCGCGCAGTGCGCCCTTGAGTTCCACGCCCACCACGTCGGGGGTGAGGAAGTAGACCGGCTGGCCCAGCATGCCGGCCTCGGCCTCGATGCCGCCCACGCCCCAGCCGACCACGCCGACGCCGTTGATCATCGTGGTGTGGCTGTCGGTACCGACCAGGGTGTCGGGGTAGTACACGTCACCCGCGCCCTTGTGCACGCCGCGGGCCAGGTATTCCAGGTTGATCTGGTGCACGATGCCGAATCCGGGGGGCACGACGCCGAAGGTGTCGAACGCCTGCATGCCCCATTTCATGAACTGGTAACGCTCGCGGTTGCGCTGAAATTCCAGCTTCATGTTCAGGTCCAGCGCCTTTTTGTCGCCGTAGTGGTCGATCATGACCGAGTGATCCACGACGAGGTCCACCGGCACCAGCGGCTCGATGGCTTTCGGGCTCTTGCCCATCTCGGCGGCGACGCTGCGCATCGCGGCGAGGTCCGCCAGCAGGGGCACGCCGGTGAAGTCCTGCAGCACGACGCGTGCGACGACGAAGGGAATCTCGTCGGTGCGCCGGGCGTTCGGTTTCCAGTTGGCGAGCTGTTGCACATGCTCGGCGGTCACGCGCTTGCCGTCGCAGTTGCGCAGCACCGATTCCAGCACGATGCGGATGGACACCGGCAGGCGCGAGGCGTCAACGCCCAATGCCTTGCCCAGGGCGGGAATGGAATAGAGCTTGCCAGCCTTGCCGCTGGCGGTCTTGAAGGATTTGAGGGTGCCGGCAAAGGCGTGTTTGGGGGCTTTGGCGGTTTTTGTGGTCTTGGTCGCGGTGGCCATGGCGAACTCCGGGGAAGGATTGTTGCTGGAGAAGACAGACGGGATTCAAGCCTGGCAGTACAGGTCGACGTACTCGTGCACAGGCATTGCGGCGAGCGTGGCGGGGTTGAGCGAGGCGCGCGCGATGCGTTCCTGTTGCCGCGGCGCGAAGCGGCGCGCCAGGTTGGTGCGGAACTTGGCTTCGAGCAGGGGGATGCCGTCCTCGCGGCGGCGCCTGTGACCGATGGGATATTCGACGACGATTTCGGGCAGCCGGCTGCCATCCTTGAACGTGACGGTGAGCGCGTTGGCGATGGAGCGTTTGTCCGGGTCGTGATAGTCCTTGCTGAACTGGGGATCTTCCGCACAGGCGATGATGCCGCGCAGCGCGTCGATGCGCGGATCGGCGGCCACGGCGTCTTCGTAGTCGGCGGCAGTGAGGCGTCCGAACAGCAGCGGAACCGCCACCATGTACTGGATGCAGTGGTCCCGGTCGGCCGGATTGCTCAGCGGGCCCTTCTTGTCAATGATGCGGATACAGGCCTCGTGGGTGCGGATGCTGATGGAGGCGATGTCCGCGGCGGTCCTGCCCATGGCGACGAGTTGAGCATGGACCTGCATCGCCGCCTCCACGGCGGTCTGCGCATGGAACTCGGCCGGGTAGCTGATCTTGAACAGCACGTTCTCCATCACATAGGAGCCGAACGGCCGCTGGAGCTTGAACGGCTGGCCCTTGAAAAGGACGTCGTAGAACCCCCAGGTCTTGGCCGAGAGCACCGATGGGTAGCCCATTTCACCCGTGCGGGCGATGAGCGCCAGACGCACGCCGCGGCTGGTGGCGTCGCCCGCGGCCCAGCTCTTGCGGCTGCCGGTGTTGGGGGCGTGGCGGTAGGTGCGCAGGCTTTGCCCGTCCACCCAGGCGAGCGACACGGCGTTGATGATCTCGTCGCGCGACAGGCCCAGCAAGCGCCCGACGACCGCCGTGGTGGCCACCTTGACCAGCACCACATGGTCGAGCCCGACCTTGTTGAACGCGTTTTCCAGCGCGATGATTCCCTGAATCTCGTGCGCCTGGATCATGGCATTGAGCACGTCGCGCATCACCAGGGGTGGTTTGCCGGTCGCCACCGCGGTGCGGCTGATCCAGTCGGCCACGGCCAGAATGCCGCCGAGGTTGTCGCTCGGGTGACCCCATTCGGCCGCCAGCCAAGTGTCGTTGAAGTCCAGCCAGCGGATCATCGCCCCGATGTTGAACGCCGCCTGCACGGGGTCGAGCTGGTAAGGCGTGCCGGGAACCTTGGCGCCGTTCGGCACCACCGTTCCCAGCACGACCGGGCCGAGCAGCTTGGTGCAGGCCGGATACTCCAACGCCTCCAACCCACAGCCCAGGGTGTCGATCAGGCACAACCTGGCGGTTTCAAATGCAAGACCCTGGAACTGACGCTGGCCGAGCACGTAGTCGGCGATGTCGGCAAGGATCGGGTCGGGGGCGGGGCGAACGTTGGAGATGGCTGCAGTCATGGAGCGGTCGGAGAGGGGAACTACTTGCTGGCGACGATGGGGTTGCAGTCGTCGGCCAGGCGGGTCATGTCCCGCTTGTCGAACAACATGCTCTTGGCGGGAATCTGGATCATCACCAGGCCGGCCTTGGCATCGTCGAAGTGGTAGGCGCCGGTCGTGGTGGGTTTGCGGGTGAGCAGGTAACGCCTGCCTTTCCAGGTGATGAGGATGGTGTGATCGTTCGCGCCGTCGCGCTTCACGTCCATCGTTTGATGCGAACCACAGCGCATGTGGCCCCATTTCATCTGGTAGGCGGGATTGACGGCCTGTTCTGCTGCCGCGGTCGCTGCGGCGCGTTGCTCGGCGGATGGCTGGGCGTTGTTTCCAGACAACGATTGAGCGGCGTAGGCGGCCGGCAAGAGCAGGGTGGCGGCGATGAAGGCACCGAAAAACGTCGGAATGGGGCGGGCTGCAGACAAAGCTTGGGGCATCATGGTCAGGTCTCCTCAGCGCAGGAATCGCCACATTCGCAGGCTTAGGGGCGCTGCTCCAGCGGCGTGAATGACAGGTCGTCAGGACCAGTGTAATTCGCGCTTGGGCGGATAATTTTGTTATCCACACGCTGCTCGATGACGTGCGCGCTCCAGCCGCTGGTGCGCGAAATCACGAAGAGCGGGGTGAACATCGTCGTGGGTACGCCCATCAGGGAGTAGCTCACGGCGCTGAACCAATCCAGGTTCGGAAACATGTTCTTTTCGCGCCGCATCACCGCTTCGAGGCGTTCGGCGATGTTGAATCGCCGCATGTCATGCGCCTTCTCGCTCAGCCGCCTGGCCACGCTTTTGATCACTTCGTTGCGTGGGTCGGCGATGGTGTAGACCGGATGGCCGAAGCCGATGATGACTTCCTTGTTTGCCACGCGCCGCACGATGTCGGCCTCGGCCTCGTCGGGATCGTCATAGCGGTTCTGGGTGTCAAACGCCGCTTCGTTGGCGCCGCCATGCTTGGGGCCGCGCAGGGCGCCGATGGCGCCGGCGATGCAGGAATAGAAATCGCTGCCTGTGCCGGCAATCACGCGCGCGGCGAAGGTCGAGGCGTTGAATTCGTGTTCGGCATAGAGGTTCAGCGAGGTGTGCATCGCGCGCACCCAATGCATCGGAGCCGGCTTGCCGTGCAGCAGATGCAGGAAATGGCCGGCAATGTATTCGTCGTCCGTTTCGACCTCGATGCGCCTTCCGTTGTGGCTGTAGTGGTACCAATAGAGCAGCATGGAACCCAGGCAGGCCATGAGCCGGTCGGCGATGTCGCGTGCGCCGGGAATGCTGTGGTCGTCCTTCTCCGGCAGCACGCAGCCCAGCGCCGAAACGCCGGTGCGCATGACGTCCATCGGGTGGCTGGAGGCGGGCAGGTTTTCCAGGACTGCGCGCACCTGGGCCGGAACGCCGCGCAGCGCCTTGAGCTTGGCCTTGTACGCCGCCAACTCGGCCTTGTTGGGCAACTTGCCATGCACCAGCAGGTGGGCGATTTCCTCGAACTCGCATACATCGGCCATGTCGAGAATGTCATAGCCTCGGTAGTGCAGGTCGTTGCCGGTGCGGCCGACCGTGCATAGCGCGGTGTTGCCGGCGACGACGCCTGAGAGCGCGACGGATTTCTTCTGTTTGGGCGGTGTGGTGGCTTGGGCTTCGCTCATGCTTGTCTCCTCGGTTTGGTGCGGCCGGGTTTACTTGGCCCTTTCCTGCTCGAACAGCGCGTCCAGACGGCGTTCGTAATCGTGATAGCCGATGACGTCATACAGTTCGGCGCGCGTCTGCATGGTGTTGATGACGTTTTTCTGCGTGCCCTCCTTGCGGATGGCGCCGTAGACCGTTTCGGCCGCTTTGTTCATGGCGCGGAAGGCCGATAGGGGGTACAGCGCCAAGCCCACGCCGGCGGACTGCAACTCATCCGTCGTGAACAAGGGCGTGGCGCCGAACTCGGTGATGTTGGCCAGCACGGGAACCTTGACCGCATCGGCGAAACGCCGGTACATCGCCAGTTCGGTCATGGCTTCAGGGAAGATCATGTCGGCGCCGGCCTCGACGCAGGCCACGGCGCGCTCGATGGCGGCTTCCAGCCCTTCGACGGCCAGCGCATCGGTGCGGGCCATGACGACGAAACCGGCATCGGTGCGGGCATCCACCGCCGCCTTGATGCGGTCCACCATTTCGGCGGTGCTCACGATTTCCTTGCCGGGACGGTGGCCGCAGCGCTTGGCGCCGACCTGATCCTCGATGTGCATGGCCGCGGCGCCGAACTTGATCAGGCTTTTGACGGTGCGGGCGATGTTGAAGGCGCTCGGACCCAGGCCCGTGTCCGCGTCCACCAGCAGCGGCAGGTCGCACACGTCGGTGATGCGCCGCACGTCGGTGAGCACGTCGTCGAGGGTGTTGATGCCCAAGTCAGGCATGCCCAGCGATCCGGCGGCCACGCCGCCGCCCGACAGGTAGATGGCGCGAAACCCGGCGCGTTTGGCGAGCAGGGCGTGCTGGGCATTGATGGCCCCGGCAACCTGCAGCGGCCGCTCCTGTCGCTGCGCTTCGCGGAAGCGCTGCCCGGCTGTGAGTGGGGTCACGGTGTCATCCTCCGGTGTGTGCTGGCTGGGGCGAGCCGGGCTTACAGCAGGTGCTTCACGCCGTCTCGCTCTTCCATGATCTCGGCAAGAGTCTTGTCGATGCAGCTCTGCGAGAACGCGTCGATGGGCAGGCCTTCCACGCGTTTGTAGGCGCCGGCATCGCAGGTGACCGGGACGCCGAACATGGTGTCCTCAGGGATGCCGTAGGAGCCGTCCGACGGAATGCCCATCGTCACCCAGCGGCCGTTGGTGCCGAGAAACCAGTCGTGCATATGGTCGATGGCGGCGTTGGCCGCGGAGGCCGCAGAGCTCAGGCCGCGCGCCTCGATGATGGCCGCGCCTCGCTTGCCCACGGTGGGCAGGAAGGTGTTGCGGTTCCAGTCGTCGTCGTTGATCAGATCCTTCACCGGCTTGCCGTCGATGGTGGCGAAGCGGTAGTCGGCATACATGGTGGGCGAGTGGTTGCCCCAGACGCAGAACTTCTCGATCGAGGCGACGGGTTTGCCGAGCTTGGCGGCGATTTGCGACAGGCCGCGGTTGTGGTCGAGTCGCAGCATGGCGGTGAAATTCTTCTTCGGCAGGTCGGGGGCCGATTTCATCGCGATATAAGCGTTGGTGTTGGCCGGATTGCCGACGACGAGCACGCGCACGTCGCGCTTGGCCACGGCATTCAGCGCCTTGCCCTGCGCGGTGAAGATCTGCGCATTGGCCGAGAGCAGGTCGCGCCGTTCCATGCCGGGGCCGCGCGGGCGGGCGCCGACGAGCAAGGCGGCGTCGATGTCCTTGAACGCCGCGTTCGGGTCGCCGTGCGCGCTCATGCCAGCCAGCAGCGGGAAGGCGCAGTCCTCCAGTTCCATCATCACACCCTTGAGTGCCTTCTGGGCTTTCTCGTCGGGGATTTCCAGCAGTTGCAGGATGACGGGCTGGTCCTTGCCCAGCATCTCGCCGGAGGCGATGCGAAACAACAAGGCATAGCCGATCTGGCCGGCTGCGCCGGTCACGGCAACACGCATGGGGGCTTTGGTCATGATGGACTCCGTTGGATGGGCGGATGGAAGGTCGGGGACTCGTTTTTCGTGATGGGGCGTTGACGGCGCTCCATGGCTGCCGACACCATAGACCGTGTCATGATGCGGCGCATCAAGCAGTTTAGGCCTGCAGCGTCATGGCGTCAACGAACCTATGTCATATATAAGACATCTATTAAGACAGGCTAGACAAGCTGCCGCGCCTGTGCTGCAATGCAGCGCATGGTCAGCCCGTCTCACTCTTCCAATCAGCCTGTCGGATCGGCGGCCGGCAACACGGCGCCTGTATTCAGTCCGCTGTACCAGCAGATCAAGGCGCTGATCACGCGCGGCTTGCAAAGCGGGGAGTGGAAGCCGGGAGAGATTATCCCCAGCGAGGCTGAACTGGCTGTGCGATTTGGCGTCAGCCAGGGCACCGTGCGCAAGGCCATCGACGAGTTGGCCGCCGAGAATCTGCTGATCCGGCGCCAGGGGCGCGGGACCTTCGTTTCCACGCATCACGAAGAACAGGTCAAGTTCCGTTTCCTGCGCCTGGTGCCCGATGGCGAACCCGGCCAGACCCTGCGCATGGAGCGGCAGTTCCTCGCATGTCACCGCATACGTGCGGCGGCCGACGTGGCGCGGGCTCTGAGCATCAAGCCCGGCGACATGGTGTTCGAAATCCGGCGCATCCTGCGCATGGGTGGCGAGCCGGTGGTGTACGAGGACATCTACCTGCAAAGCACATCGTTTCGTGGGCTCACCGCGGAGCGCCTGGAGCGCTACCAGGGGCCCCTGTACGCCCTGTTCGAATCGGAATTCGGCACGCGCATGGTCAGGGCCGAGGAGAAGATCCGCGCCGTCAACGCCGGTGGGCAGGAGGCCGAGCTGTTGGGAGTGCGCGCGGGGCAAGCGTTGCTGTCGGTCGAGCGCCTGTCGTTCAGTTATGGCGACCAGCCTGTGGAATTGCGGCGCGGCCTGTATTCCACGGCGCATCACTACTACCGCAACGCACTGAGTTGAATCCGGCGACAAACAGCGACATGCAGACCATAGTGACGCAATAAACTCGCTTCACGATCAGGTGGAGGTCCAACAACGATGCAAACCGTTCACACACGAAAACGACCCGAATACCGCAATATCCACATCGCCCAGATCGTGCGCTACCGCATGCCTCTCGCGGCCATCGTTTCGATTTTGCACCGAATCAGCGGGGCCTTGATGTTCCTGCTTCTGCCCTTTGCCCTGTGGGCCTTCGACGCCAGCCTGCGCTCGCCGCAGAGCTATGCCCAGCTTGGGCAGGTGCTGGGATGGTGGCCTGTCAAGCTGGTGCTGCTGGGCATGTTCTGGGCTCTGGCCCATCATTGGGTGGCTGGGGTGCGGCACCTCATGATGGATGTCTTCCAGATCGTCAGCAAGGAACAGGGCCGCGTCTTGGCGGCGGCCACGTTCGTGGTCTCGCTGGCGGCCACGTTCGCTTTTGCTGCGCACATTTTCTGGGGGGCCTGAAATGAGCGCACCGAATTTTGGCGCACACCGCTTGGTGGTGGGGGCGCATTACGGTTTCCGCGACTGGCTGGCCCAGCGCGTCACCGCCGTTGTGCTGGCCGTCTATGTTCTCGTGCTGCTGGGCTATTTCGTCTGGCCCGAGCCGTTGAGCTATGCGCGCTGGCAGGCTTTGTACGCCGCGCAGTGGATGAAGCTGCTGAGCTTTGTCGCCGTTGTCGCCTTGCTCTACCACGTGTGGGTGGGCATGCGCGACATCTGGATGGATTACATCAAGCCCGTGTGGGTGCGCCTGTCGTTGCAGGTGCTCACCATCGTCTGGCTTGTGGCTTGCGCCGGCTGGGCCGTGCAAGTCCTGTGGAGGGCGTAAGCCGTGCAAGTCAATCAACGCAAATTCGACGTGGTCATCGTGGGCGCCGGTGGTTCCGGCATGCGCTGCGCGCTGCAGCTCGCCCGCGATGGGCTGGACGTGGCGGTGTTGTCCAAGGTTTTTCCCACACGCTCGCACACGGTTGCGGCGCAGGGGGGCATCAGCGCCTCGCTGGGCAATATGAGCGAGGACAGCTGGTACTGGCATATGTTCGACACGGTCAAGGGGTCCGACTACCTTGGCGACCAGGACGCCATCGAGTTCATGTGTCGCGAGGCGCCGAGCGCCGTGTACGAGCTCGAGCACATGGGCATGCCTTTCGATCGAAACCCCGACGGCACCATCTACCAGCGTCCGTTCGGCGGGCACACCGCCAATCTGGGTGAAAAACCGGTGCAGCGCGCATGCGCCGCGGCCGACCGCACCGGCCACGCCCTGCTGCACACCCTGTATCAGCAGAACGTGGCCGCGCGTACTCACTTTTTCGTCGAGTGGATGGCGCTGGACCTGATCCGCGACGCCGAAGGCGACGTTCTCGGCGTCGTGGCGATGGAGATGGAAACCGGCGAGGTGACCATCCTGGAAGCCAAGGCCACCGTGCTGGCGACCGGCGGGGCGGGGCGGATTTTCGCCGCATCGACGAATGCCTACATCAACACCGGCGACGGCCTGGGCATGGCCGCGCGCGCCGGCATTCCGCTGCAGGACATGGAGTTCTGGCAATTCCACCCCACCGGCGTGGCGGGCGCGGGCGTGCTCATCACCGAAGGTGTGCGCGGCGAAGGCGGCATCTTGCTCAATGCCAACGGTGAACGCTTCATGGAGCGCTACGCGCCCACCCTGAAGGATCTGGCGCCGCGCGATTTCGTGTCGCGTTCGATGGACCAGGAAATCAAGGAAGGGCGTGGCTGCGGTCCGCACAAGGACCATGTGTTGCTCAAGCTCGACCACCTCGGCGCCGAGACCATCCACAAGCGCCTGCCGTCGATTGCCGAAATCGCCCAGAAGTTCGCCAACGTCGATTGCACCAAGGAGCCCATCCCCGTGGTGCCCACCATCCACTACCAGATGGGCGGCATTCCGGCC
Organism: Pseudomonadota bacterium; assembly: GCA_021783435.1. Next base: position 13,152 of record JAJXUC010000020.1, read on the forward strand.
AACATCCACAGCCAGGTGCTGACGGTTGGCGCGGACGGCGGCGACCGGGTGGTTGGCGGTTTGTACGCGATCGGCGAATGCTCCTGCGTCAGCGTGCATGGCGCGAACCGCCTGGGGACCAACTCCCTGCTCGATCTGGTGGTGTTCGGCCGCGCCGCAGGCAAGCATATCGCCTCGAGCGATCTGCTCAAGCGCAGCCACAAGCCCCTGCCGGCCGATGCGGCGGATCTCGCGCTGGCTCGCCTGGCGCGACTGGAAGCATCCAAGTCGGGCGAATCCATCCAGGACGTGGCGAACGCCATACGCACAGCCATGCAGACGCATTGCGGCGTGTTCCGCACTTCGGAGCTGTTGCGCGCCGGGGTGGACGCCATCGCGCAAATCGAGCAGCGCGTTCAGCGCATCCACCTCAAGGACAAATCGGCGGTGTTCAACACCGCACGGGTCGAGGCCCTGGAGGTGGAAAACCTGATCGAAACGGCCCGCGCCACCATCATCTCGGCCGAGGCCAGGCAGGAAAGCCGGGGCGCCCATTCGCATCGCGACCATCCCGACAGGGACGACGTGAACTGGCTCAAGCACAGCCTGTGGTTCAGCGAGGACAACCGCCTCGCCTATCGCCCGGTGCAGATGAAGCCGCTGTCCGTGGATACCTTCAAACCCAAGGCGCGTACCTTCTGATTGCCGCCCCGGAGACCCCCATGACCCGCAAGATGAAGTTTTCCATCTACCGCTACGACCCGGACAAGGACGCCAAACCCTACATGCAGGACTACGAGGTCGAGCTGCAGCACAACGACAAGATGCTGCTCGACGCGCTCATGCGCATCAAGGCCGACGTGGACGAGACCGTCGCGTTTCGCCGTTCGTGCCGCGAGGGCGTGTGCGGTTCCGACGGCATGAACATCAACGGCAAGAACGGCCTGAGCTGCACCACCAACCTGCTCAGCTTGAAAGAGCCGGTGGTCCTCAAGCCACTGCCGGGGCTGCCGGTGATCCGCGACCTGATCGTCGACATGACGCAGTTCTTCAACCAATATCACTCGATCAAGCCCTACTTGATCAACGACACGCCGCCACCCGAGAAGGAGCGCCTGCAAAGTCCCGAGCAGCGCGAAGTGCTCGACGGGTTGTACGAGTGCATTCTTTGCGCCAGTTGCTCGACTTCCTGCCCGAGTTTCTGGTGGAATCCGGACAAATTCGTCGGCCCGGCCGGCCTACTGCAAGCCTACCGCTTCATCGCCGACAGTCGCGACGAGGCCACCAATGCCCGCCTGGACGATCTGGAAGATCCCTATCGCTTGTTCCGCTGCCACACCATCATGAACTGCGTCGATGTCTGCCCCAAGGGCCTCAACCCGACCAAGGCCATCGGCAACATCAAGGATCTGATGTTGCGCAGAGCGGTCTGAGTCATGCTGCAGGATGCCAGCCCTGGAGCACGCGTTCCCGACGCCGCCGAGCTGCGCCGGCTGCGCTGGCGCGCGCGTCGTGGCCTGCTGGAGAACGATCTGATCCTCGGCCGGTTTTTCGAGCGCCATGCACAATCGTTGAACGCACGGGACTGGCGTGCCGTGCAGTCCCTGCTCGATCTCGATGACAACACCCTGCTCGAACTCGTTCTCGGCCAGGCCGTGTTGCCGCCCGACCCCTGCAACGCTGATCGGATTCGTGTGCTGCACCTGCTCAGGACGGCTTAAAACTTGTTTGTTTTTGCCCACGCCATGCACTGCCCAGGGGCTTTTGCAGCCCCGAGACGATGTCCTTTCCACCCATCCGGAGCTGCACCATGACCCCCTCTGACGTCAAAGCCACGCTGTCCTTCTCCGACGGATCGCCCAGTATCGAGTTGCCCATCCACCAGGGTTCCCTGGGGCCGGACGTCATCGACATTCGCAAGCTCTACGCGCAGACCGGCAAGTTCACCTACGACCCGGGTTTTCTGTCCACGGCGTCGTGCAGCTCGGCGATCACCTACATCGATGGCGACAAAGGTGAGCTGCTTTATCGAGGCTATCCCATCGAACAACTGGCGGTGCACTGCGATTACATGGAGACCTGTTATCTGATTCTCTACGGTGAGCTGCCCAACGCGGAGCAGAAGAAGGCTTTCACCGCGCGCGTCACCCAGCACACCATGGTGCACGAGCAGATGCAGTTCTTCCTTCGAGGCTTTCGTCGCGATGCGCATCCAATGGCGGTTCTCACCGGACTGGTGGGGGCCATGTCGGCGTTCTACCCGGACTCGATCAATCTGCACGACGCCGAGCAGCGCGATATTTCGGCCGTGCGCCTGATCGCCAAGATGCCCACGCTGGTGGCCATGGCCTACAAGTACAACATGGGCCAGCCCTTCATGTATCCGCAGAACAAGCTGAGCTATGCCGGCAATCTGATGCGCATGATGTGGGCCACGCCTTGTGACGAATACGAACCCAACCCAGTGATCGAGCGCGCGCTCGACCGCATTCTCATCCTGCATGCCGACCACGAGCAGAACGCGTCGACCTCGACCGTGCGTCTGTGCGCCTCATCCGGCACCAACCCGTTCGCCGCCATCGCGGCCGGCGTGGCCTGTCTGTGGGGGCCGGCCCACGGCGGCGCCAACGAAGCCAGCCTGAACATGCTCTACGACATCCAGGCGCAGGGCGGTGTGGCCAAGATCGGCGAGTTCATCAACCAGGTGAAGGACAAGAATTCCTCGGTGCGTCTGATGGGCTTCGGTCACCGCGTCTACAAGAACTATGACCCGCGCGCCAAGCTGATGCGCGAAACCTGCCACGAGGTGCTCGACGCCCTCGGCCTGCACGATGATCCGCTGTTCAAGCTGGCCATGACCCTGGAGAAGATCGCGCTCGAGGACGACTATTTCATCCAGCGCAAGCTCTATCCCAACGTCGACTTCTATTCCGGGATCGTGCAGAAGGCCATCGGCGTGCCGGTGTCGCTCTTCACCGCCATCTTCGCCCTGGCGCGCACCGTGGGTTGGATCGCCCAGCTCAACGAGATGATCTCCGATCCCGAGTACAAGATCGGCCGCCCGCGCCAGCTCTTCACGGGCGCAGTCCAGCGCAGCGTCGTGCCCATCGCCCAACGTGCCTGAGCGGCCTCGCATTGTTGTACGGTAACCCGGCCGAGGCCGGGTTTTTTCTCCCCGCTCACCTTAAAATCGACCGTTCGGCACAAGAAGCGGGCACAAAGCGCCCTCTGCTCCTGGAACACTGATGGCACGCACCCTTTACGACAAGCTTTGGGATGAGCATATGGTGGACGTCGATTCCGACGGCACCGCGCTGCTCTATATCGATCGCCACCTGGTGCATGAAGTCACCAGTCCGCAGGCTTTCGAGGGTCTCGATCTGGCGCATCGCAAGATCTGGCGCATCAGCGCCAATCTTGCCGTTTCCGACCACAACGTGCCGACCACCGACCGCTCGGCAGGCATTGCCGATCCGGTGTCGCGCCTGCAGGTCGACACGCTGGACAGGAACTGCGACGCCAATGGCATCACCCAGTTCAAGATGAACGACCGGCGCCAGGGCATCGTCCACGTCATCGGACCCGAGCAAGGCGCCACCCTGCCTGGCATGACCGTGGTATGCGGCGATTCCCACACCAGCACCCACGGCGCCTTCGGCGCCCTGGCCTTTGGCATCGGCACCAGCGAGGTCGAGCATGTGCTGGCCACGCAGACGCTCCTGGCGCGCAAGATGAAGAACATGCTCGTGCGCATCGGTGGCCAACTTCCCCCTGGCTGCACGGCCAAGGATGCCGCGCTGGCCGTGATCGGCACCATCGGCACCGCAGGCGGCACCGGCTACACCATCGAATTCGGCGGCCCCGTGGTTCGCGGGCTGAGCATGGAAGGGCGCATGACCCTTTGCAATATGGCCATCGAGGCCGGCGCGCGCGCCGGCCTGGTGGCGGTGGACGAGACGACGCTGCGCTATATCAAGGGCCGCCCGTTTGCACCGACCGATGTGGAGTGGGAGCAGGCAGCCGCCTACTGGCGCACACTGCACTCGGATCCCGACGCCGTGTTCGACGCCGTGGTGGACATCGACGCCAGCCGCATCCGCCCGCAGGTCACCTGGGGGACCTCGCCCGAAATGGTCGCGGCCATCGACGAGCGCGTGCCCGACCCGGACAAGGAAAAGGATCCGGTGCGCCGCGCCGCGATGGAGCGCGCGTTGCAATACATGGGCCTGGAGCCGAACAAGCCGCTGGCCGACATTTTTGTCGACAAGGTGTTCATCGGCTCCTGCACCAACTCCCGCATCGAGGACCTGCGCGACGCCGCCCGCGTGCTGGCCGGCAAGCGCGTGGCGCCCAACATCAGGCTGGCGCTCGCGGTCCCGGGCTCCGGGCTGGTCAAGGCCCAGGCCGAGCGCGAGGGACTGGACAAGATTTTCAAGGCTGCCGGCTTCGAGTGGCGCGAGCCGGGCTGTTCCATGTGCCTGGCGATGAACGCCGACCGCCTGGAGCCGGGCGAGCGCTGCGCATCGACCTCCAACCGCAATTTCGAGGGGCGGCAAGGGCAGGGCGGGCGAACGCACCTCGTGAGCCCGGCTATGGCCGCCGCTGCCGCAGTCGCAGGGCATTTCGTCGACGTTCGCAGTCTTTGAGGTCTGGCGCCGCGCAACGCAAATCCCCGTTCACACTTTCGAGCTCTTCATGCAAGCTTTCACCGTTCACCAGGGCCTGGTGGTCCCCATCGACCGCGAAAACGTCGATACGGACGCCATCATTCCCAAGCAGTTTCTCAAGTCCATTCGGCGCTCGGGCTTCGGGCCGAATCTGTTTGACGAGTGGCGCTATCTCGACCACGGCGAGCCGGGGCAGGATCCTGCCACGCGCAAACCCAACCCGGATTTCGTGCTCAATCAGCCGCGCTACCAGGGCGCCAGCATCATGCTGGCACGCAAGAATTTCGGTTGCGGGTCCTCGCGCGAGCACGCGCCTTGGGCCATCGAGCAATACGGCGTCCGTGCCGTCATCGCACCCAGCTTCGCCGATATTTTTTTCAACAACAGCTTCAAGACCGGCCTGCTGCCCATCGTGCTGCCCGAGTCCGAAGTGTCCAAGCTGTTCGACGAGGTCTATGCCTTCGTCGGCTATCAGCTCACGGTCGACTTGCCGCGGCAGCGCGTGATCAAGCCCGACGGCACCGAACTGCCGTTCGAGATCACCGCTTTCCGCAAGGATTGCCTGGTGGGAGGCCTCGACGAAATCGGCCTGACCCTGCAGAAGTCGGACAAGATTCGCGCCTTCGAAGCCGAGCGCCTTGCACGCATGCCGTGGCTGGCGCACCGCATCCTCTGAACCCCCAACCTTCCATCATTCATGAAAATCGCTGTTCTGCCGGGTGACGGCATCGGTCCCGAGATCATGGCCGAGGCCGTGAAGGTGCTGCGCCGGCTGGAGTCGCACCAGGTGCGGTTCGAACTCGAGTTCGCCGATGTCGGCGGCATGGCATACGCCAGGCACGGCCACCCCTTGCCCGAGACCACGCTGACCCTGGCCAAGCAGGCCGATGCGGTGTTGTTCGGCGCGGTGGGCGACCCGCGCTACGACGCCTTGGAGCGCGCACTGCGCCCCGAACAGGCCATCCTGGGTTTGCGCAAGAACCTGGGCTTGTTCGCCAATCTGCGCCCCGCCGTGCTGTACGCCGAACTCGCCAGCGCCTCCAGCCTCAAGCCCGAGGTCGTGGTAGGACTGGACATCCTGATCGTGCGCGAACTCACCGGCGACATCTATTTCGGTCAGCCGCGCGGGCGTCGCAGCGCGCCCGACGGCGCCTTCGCCGGCCAGCCCGAGGCTTTCGACACCATGCGCTACAGCCGCCCGGAAATCGAACGCATCGCCCATGTCGCATTCCAGGCGGCACGCACCCGCAAGGCGGCGGGACATGTCGGCAAGGTCACCAGCGTCGACAAGGCCAACGTGCTGGAAACCTTCCAGTTCTGGAAGGACGTGGTGACGGAGATTCACGCGCAGTATCCCGATGTTGAACTCGAGCATATGTATGTGGACAACGCGGCCATGCAACTGGTGCGCGCGCCCAAGAAGTTCGACGTCATCGTCACCGGGAACATGTTCGGCGACATCCTGAGCGACGAGGCTGCCATGCTCACGGGCAGCATCGGGATGCTGCCGTCGGCTTCGCTGAACGCGAACAGCCAGGGGCTTTATGAGCCTTCGCACGGTTCGGCCCCCGATATCGCGGGCAAGGGCATTGCCAATCCGCTGGCCACCATCCTCAGCGCGGCGATGATGCTGCGCTATTCGCTGGGGCAACCCGGGATGGCTGTGCGCATCGAGCAGGCGGTGCAGGCCGTGTTGCGCCAGGGCCTGCGCACGGCCGACATCGCCGAGCCGGGAACGCGCCAGGTCGGCTGTGCGCAGATGGGTGACGCCGTGGTTGCCGCGCTGGGTTGAGAGCTGCGGGCGAAAACAATTCAAGACGAGACGGATCAGATGGCAAACAGACGAGTGGGGCTTGTGGGGTGGCGCGGCATGGTGGGTTCCGTGCTGATGCAGCGCATGCGCGAAGAGGGCGATTTCGATCACATCGACCCGGTGTTCTTCTCGACCAGCAACGCGGGCGGTCAGGCTCCCGGATGGGCGAAGTCGAGCAACCCGCTGCTCGACGCGCACGACATCGACGCGCTGCGCTCCTGCGACATCATCGTCACCGCCCAGGGTGGCGACTACACCACCGCCGTGTTCGACACGCTGCGCGCCACCGGTTGGGCCGGCCACTGGATCGACGCCGCCTCCTCCCTGCGCATGCGCGACGACTGCGTCATCATCCTCGATCCGGTCAATCGGCCGGTGATCGACGCGGCGATCGACAAGGGTGGACGGAACTGGATCGGCGGCAATTGCACCGTCAGCTGCATGCTGATGGGCGTGGGCGCTTTGTTCAAGGCCGGCCTGGTGGAGTGGATGACCAGCATGACCTACCAGGCGGCATCCGGCGGCGGCGCCCAGCACATGCGCGAGTTGCTCACGCAGTTCGGCACCCTTCATGCCGAGGTCGGCGCGCTTCTTGACGATCCCGCCTCGGCCATTCTGGACATCGACCGCGGCGTGATCGGCAAGCAGCGGGCGTTGACGGCTGATGAAACCCGCAACTTCGAGGTGCCGCTGGGAGGCAGTCTGATCCCCTGGATCGACAAGGACCTGGGCGGTGGCGTCTCGCGCGAGGAATGGAAGGCCGGCGCGGAAACCAACAAGATTCTGGGGCGCGGCGGCCCGTCCGCTCCGGCCATTCCGGTCGACGGCCTGTGCGTGCGCATCGGCGCGATGCGCTGCCACAGCCAGGCGCTCAGCCTCAAACTCACGCGGGATGTCCCGCTGGCCGAGATCGAGGCCATGATCGCCGCCGACAACGCCTGGGTGAAGGTCGTGCCCAACACGCGCGAAGCCAGCATCCGCGACTTGACACCGGTCGCTGTCACGGGGACCCTCACCATCCCCGTCGGCCGCCTGCGCAAGCTGGCGATGGGCCCCCAATATCTGGGCGCATTCACGGTGGGCGACCAGCTCCTGTGGGGTGCGGCCGAACCGCTGCGCCGTATGCTGCGGATTTTGCTCGACGCCTGAAGCCTTCTCGCCTGAAGTCATCTCCTGCCCGTGACAGGGTTCTGGCACGAACCCTGCATGCGCCCCATGTATGGCCTGGACGCGACAGTTCACGGCGTTGCCTAACTTCAGTATTTGGCCGAGCTTGTCAGGCTAACTAGCGGATGTTATGTTGTTTCGACCATCAATCTGCTGCGTGCCGTGAACAAAACCAAAGCTCAAGACAGGGGGTTCAAAGTGGCCAATTGGCGTCATGCCGTCGGCTTGGTGTGTCTGGCCGCACTGCCTGGGGCGATGTCCCAGGCCTATGCGTTCGGTCTGGGCCACGCCACCGTCAAGTCCGCGCTGGGTCAGCCCCTTCACGCTGACATCGACATCACCCAGATCACGCCCAACGAAGCCTCGTCGCTGAAGGTGGGTATCGCCCCAGCTTCGGCTTTTCAGTCGCGCAAGCTCAGCTACAGCAGCATCCTGCCCGATCTCACGGTCACGCTGGAGCGTCGTCCCGACGGCACGCCTTACCTGCGCTTGACCAGTTCACGCCCGGTGCAGGAACCTTTCGTGGACGTGTTGTTGCGCGCATATTGGGCCAATGGCGAGTTGACGCGGGACTACACCCTCCTGTTCGATCCGCCGTCCTTCCAGGAGCCGCAAGCCGCAACGCAGATCGCACCGCAGGCTCCGGCGCAACAGGCGCCGCTGGCCCAGCAAGCGCCTTCCGCGGGCCAAGAAAGCAAGCGTCAGACTGCACCCCCTACGCCCGCACCTCCCACGCCTGCGGCACAGCCGAGTCAGCCGTCTGCCGCGAGCACCTATACCGTGCATCAAGGGGACACGCTCTCCAGCATTGCCCAGCAGTTCGGCGTCGAAGGCGCATCGTTGGATCAAATGCTCACGGCCCTGTACCGCGCCAACAGTGGAGCCTTCATCGACAGCAATATGAACTTGCTGCGCTCGGGCGCCATCCTGCGCATTCCTGGTGCACAGGAGGTGCAGGCCATATCGCAAAACCAGGCGCATCAGATCGTCGTCGTGCAGAGCCATGATTTCGAGGCCTATCGACGCAGGTTGGCCGAAATGACGAGCCAGGCCGCGCCGCAAGAACAAACCAATGCACGCAAGACGACTGGCAAGGTTCAGGCCGAAGTGCAGGAGCCGACTCCCGGCGCATCCGGGGCCCAATCACAACTGAAGCTGAGCAAGGCGACGGTGGGCGCTGCGGCCCAAAAGCAGGCTGAACAGGCCAGCGAGATCGCCAAACAAAAGCAGGCCGAATCGACGGCGCATCAGTTGGCTGAAACCAAGGCCAACGTCGCCGCGTTGTCCAAGCTTGCGGCAAGCGCCAGCGCTGCGGTTCGCGCTGCGACGAGCAGCCCCGCCATGGCTGGGACACCAACTGTGCCAGCCCCGGTCGGCGCGTCATCGCCTTCGGCGCAATCTTCCGTGGCCAAGCCGGCAGCATCCGCGATCCCATTGCCCGCTGCGGCGCCGGCTTCGAAGCCGGCGCCGGCCGTCAGACCCACGCTGGTCACCAACAAGCCGGCTGCGTCGGCTTCACCCGGACTGGGTTGGCTGTCCGGTCTGCTGGCCAATCCTCTGTTCGCGCCTGCTGCCGGCGCCATCGTGCTCTTGCTGGCGGCCCTGGCATTCATGCGCCGTCGCCAGCATTCCAAGCCGACGCGCGATACATCGGTCTTCGACAGCCGCCTGAGCGCGGCCGACAGCTTCTTTGGTGGTACCGGCGGAGAGCGGGTGGATACACGCAACAGCACCCTGGGTTCCTCTGTGGCCTATTCGCCGAGCCAACTCGATACGGGAGATGTCGATCCCGTCGCCGAGGCCGATGTCTATCTGGCCTATGGACGAGATTTGCAGGCCGAGGAAATTCTCAAAGAGTCCCTCAAGAACCATCCCGATCGCAACGCCGCCCGCCTGAAGCTGTTGGAGATCTATGCCAAGCGCAAGGATGTGCGCTCTTTCGAAATGACGGCAGCCGAATTGTTCGCGCTGACTGAAGGTGTGGGAGATGACTGGAAAAAGGCCCAGGATCTTGGCCGAAATCTCGATCCGGTGAACCCGCTCTATCACAACACGGTCCCTCCCAGCACCATCAACGCGCCGACGACCATGCCCGCAACCGATTTTGCGCCCACGGGCTCGTCGTTGATGGTTTCGCCAGCAACCGTTCCGGCGACGGAACTGCTGACCAGCCTGCCCTCGCTGATGACGGCCTCGGCTGCGGCCAAGTCCGAAGAGCCTGGTTCTCGGCTGGATTTGAATCTGAATCTTTCTGCGCCCGAGGCGGCCGCGCCCAAGAGTTCGCGCCCATCCACCCCATTGGGGGGTGCCGGATCGGACCAGCCCGACTCGGCCCTGAACTTCGACATGTCCGGTTTTCCTCCTCCGTCGTCGACCCAGCAGGCCGCTTCCGCTTCGAAGCCGGTGGAGCCACCCAGCGCGCAACCGCTGGAGTTCGATCTGGGCGCCCTGTCGCTGGACCTCCCTGGTGGGCCGACTGCGGTCCAGGCGCCCGCAGCGCCTGAGGTTTCCGCACCGCACTCAGCGTTGCAGCCGCAGGCGAAGCCAGCGGCTTCTCAAGGGTTGGATACACGCTTGGCCCTGGTCGAGGAATGCCGAGCCATGGGCGATTTGGACATGGCGCGCAATCTCTTGGGGGAAATCATCGCCGAAAGCGATGGCGCCACCAAGGAACGCGCTGAAAAAATGCTGTCCGAACTTGCCTGACAACACGGGCTCATGCGTATCGCCCTTGGGTTGAGTTACAGGGGCGCGGCTTATCTGGGGTGGCAGAGTCAGCCCAGTCGGAAGGCGGTGCAGGACCATCTCGAGGCAGCCCTGCGCAGATTCGTGGGCGAGGGCGTGCGCACGGTCTGTGCCGGGCGGACCGATGCCGCGGTCCATGCCCTGCAGCAGGTGGTGCATTTCGATTCCCCGGTCGAGCGCGCCCCGTTTTCCTGGGTGCGCGGCGTCAACACCTTCCTGCCTCCCGATATTGCCGTGCTCTGGGCGCATGCCGTGCCCGAGAGTTTCCACGCCCAGAAAAGCGCAATGTCGCGGCGCTACCGCTATGTCCTGCTGGCGTCTGCGGTACGACCCGCGGTGCTTGAATCGCTGGTGGGCTGGACGCATGCCAGGCTCGACTTGGCGCGCATGCGAGCCGCCTCGCGGATCCTGATCGGCCGCCATGACTTCTCGGCCTTTCGCGCAAGCCAGTGCCAGGCGCGCTCGCCGGTCAAGACCCTGCACGATATCGAGATCAGTTGCCAGGGAAACACCTGGATCTTCGATTTCCACGCGAATGCCTTCCTGCATCACATGGTTCGCAACATCATGGGTTGCCTGATCGCCGTCGGAAGCGGCGCGCAAAACACCGAATGGCTGCAGAATGTCATGATGGTGCGCTCACGCAGCCTGGCGGCGCCAACTTTCATGCCCGACGGTTTATATTTTCTCGGCCCCCATTACCCGGTTGAATTCGGTCTGCCCGAACCGGCGCGGGCGCTGCCGGTGCTTCTGGCCTGACTTCGTGACGTTCCCTTCCGATTCCATCCACCGTACGCGCATCAAGATCTGCGGCATCACCCGCATCGAGGATGCTCTGGCCGCCGCGGAAGCCGGAGCCGACGCCATCGGCCTGGTGTTCTATCCGAAGAGTCCGCGTTGCGTGACCTTGTCCCAGGCGGCCAGTATCGTCAGAGCGCTGCCGCCCTTTGTCAGCGCGGTCGCCTTGTTCGTCAATGCCACGCAGGAGCAGGTGCACGGCGTGATCGACGCCGTTCGGCCGGCCATGCTGCAATTCCACGGCGATGAGACGCCCGCGGCGTGCGCGCTGGCCGCATATCCCTATCTGCGCGCCGCCCGCATGAGACCGGGGCTGGATTTGCTAGACTTCAAGGCCCGGTACGCGGATGCCCAAGCCTTGTTGCTCGACGCCTATGTCGAGGCCTATGGCGGCGGCGGCGAGGTCTTCGATTGGTCACTGATTCCAAAAAACGCCAACTTTCCCATCGTTTTGTCTGGTGGGTTGCATGCGTCAAATGTGGGGCGGGCCATTGCGCAGGTCAGGCCCTGGGCTGTTGACGTCTCATCGGGCGTCGAACTGGCCAAGGGCGTGAAAGACGCATCGGCCATTCGCAGCTTCGTTGCTGCCGTGCGCGATGCGGATGCCGCCGCACGGGGCTGACTGCCTTGGCGGCTTTCCGGCGCGAATCGCGCGAATCTGCACCCGAATTCCATCATGCTCAACTATGCCTATCCCGACGCCAGCGGCCATTTCGGTCCCTATGGCGGAAGTTTTGTCGCCGAGACCCTGTTCAAGGCGCTGGATGAACTCAAGGCCGCTTACGAGCACTACCGTCACGATCCTGAGTTCATGGCCGAATTCCGAAGCGAACTCAAGCACTTCGTCGGCCGCCCAAGCCCCATCTACCATGCCGCGCGTCTGAGCGGCGAACTGGGCGGCGCGCAGATTTTTCTCAAACGCGAAGACCTCAACCACACCGGCGCGCACAAGATCAACAACACCATCGGGCAGGCCATGCTGGCCCGGCGCATGGGCAAACCGCGCGTGATCGCCGAAACCGGTGCCGGCCAGCACGGCGTGGCTTCGGCCACGGTGGCCGCGCGCTATGGCATGGAGTGCGTCGTCTATATGGGCTCGGAGGACGTGAAGCGCCAGTCGCCCAATGTCTATCGCATGCATCTGCTCGGCGCCAAGGTCGTGCCGGTGGAGTCCGGCAGCAAGACCTTGAAGGACGCGCTCAACGAAGCCCTGCGCGACTGGGTGACGAACGTCGAGAACACGTTCTACATCATCGGCACCGTCGCCGGGCCGCATCCCTACCCCATGATGGTGCGTGACTTTCAGCGCGTGATCGGCGACGAATGCCTTGTGCAGATGCCCGAGATGATCGGCCGCCAGCCCGATGCCGTGCTGGCCTGCGTCGGCGGGGGCAGCAATGCGATGGGTATTTTCTATCCCTATATCCCGCACGAGAACGTGCGTCTGATCGGTGTGGAAGCCGGCGGCGAGGGCCTCGCCACCGGGCGGCATGCCGCGTCCCTGTCAGCGGGTTCTCCGGGGGTGTTGCACGGCAACCGGACCTACTTGCTGCAGGACGCGGGCGGGCAGATCATCGAAACCCATTCGGTGTCGGCCGGGCTCGACTACCCCGGCGTCGGCCCCGAGCATGCCTGGCTCAAGGACATCGGCCGCGCCGAGTACGTCGCGGTGACCGACGACGAGGCTCTGGCGGCTTTCCACAGGTTGTGCCGCACCGAGGGCATCATCCCGGCGCTGGAGTCCAGCCACGCGCTGGCGCAGGCCATGAAGATGGCGCCCGAGATGGGGCGCGACAAGGTGCTGCTGGTGAATCTGTCCGGACGTGGCGATAAAGACATTGGCAATATCGCCGACCTCACCGGCGCGCAGTTCTTCTGCCGTCCGTCCTGCCGCCAGGGAGCCGCACGATGAGCCGTATCGCGACCACCTTCGAGCGCCTCGCGCGCAGCGGGCGCAAAGCCCTCATTCCCTATATCACCGCGGGCGATCCCGACCTCGCTGCGACCGTGCCGCTGATGCATGCCTTGGTTCAGGCCGGCGCCGATGTGCTCGAACTCGGCGTGCCTTTCTCCGACCCGATGGCCGACGGCCCCGTGATTCAGCGTGCCAGCGAGCGCTCACTCGCGCGCGGGGTCAATCTCGCCCAGGTTCTCGCCTGGGCGCGCGAGTTTCGCCAACAGGATGCCGACACGCCGCTGGTGTTGATGGGCTATGCCAATCCGGTCGAGCGTTTTGGCGTCGAGAACTTCGTTCCCGCGGCGCAGGCGGCCGGGGTTGACGGCGTGCTGGTGGTCGATTACCCGCCCGAGGAAGCCGGCGACTTCGCCAAACGGCTTCGCGCCGCCGGCATGGATCCGATTTTCCTGCTCGCCCCCACCTCCACCGAGGCGAGGATGCAACAAGTCGACGCACTTGCCAGCGGCTACGTCTACTATGTGTCGCTCAAGGGCGTGACCGGGGCGGGAAACCTCGACGCACAGGCGGTCTGTAGCAGACTGCAGGAATTGCGCCACCATGTTCGGGTGCCGCTCGGCGTGGGGTTCGGCATCCGTGACGCGGCGGGAGCCGCCGCCGTCGCGGCCTGCGCGGATGCGGTGGTGATTGGCTCGCGCATCATCGAGTTGATGGAAAACAAGCCTGTACAGGCCGCTATCCAGGATGCCGGCGAGTTTGTCCGCGAAATCCGTCGGGCCATCGACGCCCATGCCAACGCGCCAGCCGTGCTGGCCAGCACTTGAGGAGAACGCCATGAGTTGGCTTGAAAAGCTGCTTCCACCCAAGATTCAACAATCGGAATCCGGCTCCCGGCGCCAGATCCCCGAGGGCCTGTGGGTCAAATGCCCGTCTTGCGAGACCGTGCTCTACAAGACCGACCTCGAACAAAACCAATACGTCTGCCCCAAGTGCGCGCACCATATGCGTATCGGTTCGCGCATGCGCCTGGACGCTTTGCTCGATGGCGAGGGGCGGTACGAAATCGGCCAGGAGGTGCTTCCGGTCGACCCGCTCAAGTTCAAGGACAGCCGCAAGTATGCCGAGCGCTTGAAGGAAGCTCTGGAGAACACCCAGGAGACCGACGCGCTCGTTGTCATGGGCGGCGCCATCCAGAGCATTCCGGTGGTCGTGGCCTGTTTCGAGTTCGAATTCATGGGCGGATCGATGGGCTCGGTGGTGGGCGAGCGTTTCGTGCGTGGCGTCGAAACCGCGCTGGAGCAGAAGGTGCCTTTCCTATGCTTCACCGCCACCGGCGGCGCACGCATGCAGGAAGGGCTGCTCAGCCTGATGCAAATGGCCAAGACCAACGCAGCCCTGGCGCGCCTGGCCGCGGCGCGCATTCCCTACATCAGCATCCTCACCGATCCGACCATGGGCGGCGTGTCGGCCAGTTTTGCCTTCATTGGTGATGTCGTGTTGGCCGAGCCCAAGGCCCTCATCGGCTTCGCCGGGCCGCGTGTGATCGAGAACACCGTGCGCGAGAAGCTGCCCGAGGGCTTCCAGCGCACCGAGTTCCTGCTGCAAAAGGGGGGGGTCGACCGCATTGTCGACCGCCGCGAGTTGCGCACCGAACTTGCCCACATGCTGGCACTGCTGCAGCGACAGCCCGCCGATGCCGTCTCCGGCTGATCGGGCCGAGCGGCCGCTGCCCATGCCCCTGGCAGCGCAGGCGATGCAGGATTGGGGCCTGCAGGATTGGCTTGCGCATGCGGAGCGTCTGCACGCCCAAGCCATCCACCTGGGGCTGGACCGCGTCGAGAACGTCAGGGCCTCGCTCCAACTGCGGTTTGACTGCCCGGTGTTCACCGTGGCCGGCACCAACGGCAAGGGATCGACCTGCGCGTTCATCGAACACATCCTGCTCGCCGCAGGCTACCGCGTAGGGGTGTACGGCTCGCCGCACCTGGTGCGTTTCGAGGAGCGTTGCCGCATTCAGGGAAAGATGGTCGAAGCGGAAGCCCTGCTGGAGCACTTCCGTGCGGTGGAGCTGGCGCGCCACAGCGTGCAGCCGGCGGTGGAACTCACATACTTCGAGTTCACCACACTGGCCATCATGCGCCTGCTGAGCCAGTCCAAACTCGATGCCGTGGTGCTGGAGGTGGGCATGGGGGGGCGGCTGGATGCGGTGAATGTGGTCGATGCCGATTGCGCCGTCATCACCAGCATCGCGCTGGATCACACCCAGTTTCTCGGCGCGGACCGAGAGGCCATCGGCCATGAAAAGGCTGGCATCATGCGCGCCGGGCGCCCGGTCATCGTTGCGGATCCGGCACCGCCCGAAAGCGTGCTGCGTCATGCGCGCGAACTTGGCGCCAAGCCGTGGCGTATCGGCGCAGAGTTCAGCTTCAGCGCCTCGGGTCAGCAGCAATGGAACTATCTGGGGCCTTATCACAAGCGTCCGGGGCTGGCCTATCCCAGGATGCGCGGCGCCAATCAACTGCTCAATGCCTGTGCCGCTTTGGCTGCGCTGGAGGCGCTCCGAGACCGACTTCCGACAAGTGCGCAGGACGTGCGGCAGGGCTTGGCGCGCGCGGAATTGCCCGGTCGTTTCCAGGTTCTGCCAGGCCAGCCCGTGGTGGTGCTGGACGTGGCGCACAACCCGCATGCGGTGGCGGTTCTGGCCGAGAATCTGGATGCCATGGGCTTTGCACCATGCACGCATGCCGTGTTCGGCGCCATGGCGGATAAGGATGTGGCGCAGATGTTGGCGCGCATCGGCCCGCTCGTCGACCGCTGGTATCTCTGCGATCTCCCCACGCCACGTGCCGCCAGTGCGTCCGACATCGAGACCGCATTGCGGCCTCTGCTGTCGACGACCAGTCGGGTACAGGGCCTCTACGCCGACCCGCAAAACGCTTTTGCCGCGGCGGTAGCCGCGGCCGAGCCGGCCGATAGAATTGTGGTTTTCGGCTCGTTCTACACGGTCGGCGGCGTGATGGCGGAAGGTGTGCCGCGCATGCGCGGCCTCCACTCGACGCATCCAATCCCATGAAACTTCCTGGAAAGCGCGGTAAGGACGCCTCGCGAGCAGCCACGACCGGATTGGCCGACACGCAGGCGCAAAGCGAAGAGGCGTTACGCGTGCGCGCCCGGCGCCGTCTGATCGGGGCGGTGGCCCTGGTGTTGACCGGGGTCGTGGTGTTTCCGCTGATTTTCGAGACACAGCCCAAGCCAGTGGCATCGAACATGACGCTGGTCATTCCTTCGCAGAACCAGCCCGGCATCCTGCCTGCACCTGCCGCAAGCATCCCCGCGGCGCAAGCGAAGGCAGCGGCGGCCGTGGCTGAGTCGAGCCCGAAAGCAGCCAGCACGCCGCAAGGCGTAACCTCCAGTTCATACCCAGCGTCTGCCGCGACCGGCCAACAGGCTCCCGTTGCTGCGCAGCCGAAGCCCGCGGCCACTCCGGCAGAGCAGGTTCCGGCGCAGGCCGCAGCAATCGCGCCCCCGCCGTCTCAACCGGCAGAAACCATGCAAGGTACCGCGAAGGCCACGGCGCCAGCCGCGCACAGCAAGCCGCAGCCGTCGCAACATCAAATTGCCAGCGCCCGCCAGGCCCTGGCCGCGCTGGAGGGTAAGCAGCCTGACCAGATCAGCACGTCCCAGGCAGAGGCGGCGCTGGCGAAGTCCGGTTCATTATCCAGCTCGGCGCGTTATGTCATTCAGGCGGGCGCCTTCGCCGATACCAAGTCCGCGCATGAGGTGCGCCAGAAAATCGAGCATGCGGGATTCAAGACCTATACCCAGGTTGTGGATACCGACGCGGGCAAGCGCATCCGCGTGCGAGTGGGCCCATTTTCCAGCAGAGAACAAGCCGACAAGGCGCTGGCGCGCATCAGGGCGCTGGGCTTGAATGCCGTCGTGCTGACGCTGTGAACGCCATCGACTGGTTCATTCTCGCCGGCCTTTGCCTATCGGCACTGGTGGGCGTGCTGCGTGGCGCGGCTTATGAGTTCATCAGTCTTGGCGGTTGGTTGGCGGCGTTCATCCTGGCGCACCAGTTTTCGCCTTGGCTGGCCGAACATTATTTGCAGGCGATCGCGGCGGGCGCCTTGCGCGACGGGGTTGCCTGGGTGGCGTGTTTCATCCTGGTCCTGCTGGCGGCGGGCCTGCTCGCCACGGTGATGCGTTTGCTGCTGCGCTCGACCGGGCTTGGCGTGTTGGACCGCAGCCTTGGTGCACTGTTTGGCCTGGCCCGGGGCCTGGCGCTGCTGATGTTGACCGTACTGGCTGCAGGCTATACCGGATTGCCGCATAGTGCGATCTGGCGGACCTCGCTGTTCATCCCGCCGGCTGCTGCGGCCGCGGCAGCGGTCGAACCCCTGCTTCCCGCGGCGGCGGCGCGCGTTCTGCCGCAACAGTAAGTCCCGATTCATTCAGCGTTTCAGTCCAGGAGCATTCGCATCATGTGTGGAGTCGTCGGCATCGTCTCGCAGCAGCCCGTGAATCAATTGATTTACGACGCGCTGCTGCTGTTGCAGCATCGGGGGCAGGATGCGGCCGGCATCATCACCGGTCAGGGCGGCAAGCTTTACATGCAAAAAGCGCGTGGCATGGTGCGCGATGTATTCCGCACGCGCAACATGCGCGCGCTGCCCGGGTGCTACGGCCTGGGCCAGGTGCGCTACCCCACGGCTGGTAGTGCCGACAGCGAGGAGGAGGCCCAGCCGTTCTACGTCAATGCGCCCTTCGGCTTGGCGCTGGCGCACAACGGCAACCTGACGAATGCGGACGCGCTGCGCGAGGAACTCAAGAACAACGACCATCGCCACATCAACACGGGCTCCGATTCCGAGGTGCTGCTCAATGTACTCGCGCACGAACTCGACCTCGCTTCACACGGCTTGCCTCTCAAGCCGGGCGATTTGTTCAAAGCCGTGCGTGCGGTGCATCGCCGCGTGCGCGGTTCCTATGCCGTGGTTGCGCTGATCGCCGGTCATGGCCTGCTGGCGTTCCGCGATCCCTACGGCATTCGCCCGCTGTGCTTCGGCACACAGGACGACGAGGGCGACATCATGGTGGCGAGCGAGTCGGTGGCGCTCGAGGGCAATGGCTACAAACTGGAACGCGACATCGCGCCCGGGGAAGCCATCTTCGTCGACCTCGAGGGACGCATGTTCAGTGAACAGTGCGCCGAGAATCCAACGCTGAATCCTTGCATTTTCGAGTTCGTCTACCTTGCGCGTCCCGATTCGGTGCTCGACGGCATCTCGGTTTACCAGGCCCGTCTGAACATGGGTGAAACACTGGCGCAGCGCGTGATCTCGACCATGCCGCCGACCGAGATCGATGTGGTCATTCCGGTGCCAGAATCCAGTCGACCGTCGGCCATGCAGCTGGCATGGAAGCTGGGGCGTCCCTACCGCGAAGGTTTCGTGAAGAACCGTTATGTCGGGCGCACGTTCATCATGCCTGGACAGGCGGTGCGTAAAAAATCGGTGCGGCAAAAGCTCAACGCCATCAGCCAGGAATTCGCCGGCCGCAATGTCTTGCTGGTGGACGATTCCATCGTGCGCGGCACGACTTCGCGCGAAATCGTGCAGATGGCACGCGAGGCGGGGGCGCGCAAGGTCTACCTGGCCTCGGCGGCGCCTCCAGTGCGCTACCCCAACGTTTATGGCATCGACATGCCCACGAACGGTGAGTTGGTTGCGCATGGACGCGATGTCGAGGAGATACGCCAGATCATCGGCGCCGATGCGCTGATCTACCAGGACCTGGAAGCCATGAAGCGCGCCGTGCGCCGCGAGCGGCCCGATATCGGCGCCTTCGAGGCTTCATGTTTCGATGGGTGCTACATCACAGGCGATGTCGATGCGGCGCTCAAGTCCGGCCTCGGAGCCGGGCGGGACGACGTCGCAAGCAGCTGCCTGAATCTGCAAAGCCCCGTGCAGGAGGAGACCCAGCCATGAAGCAGGACGACTCTGCGCCCGGCCGCAGCGCTTTGCATCTCGACACGCGCGCTGTGCGCGAGGCCCTGCCTCGTTCGGCGTATGGCGAGCACAGCGAAGCCCTGTTTCTGACCAGCAGCTTCGTGCAGCCGGACGCCGCCACGGCGGTGGCGCGCTTCGCGGGCGAAGAAGACGGCTTCATCTATTCGCGCTTTTCCAATCCCACCGTTGCCAGCATGGAGCAGCGCCTGGCTGCGCTCGAAGGCACCGAGGATGCCATCGGCACGGCTAGCGGCATGGGTGCCATCCTTCTCTTGATGCTGGGACTGCTCAAGGCGGGCGACCACGTGGTGTGCTCGCAGTCGGTGTTCGGTGCCACGATCAAGCTCATCGCGAGCGAGTTTGGCAAATTCGGCGTCCAGAGCAGTTTTGTGTCGCAGACCGATGTCCCGGCGTGGAGGGCGGCCATCCGCCCCGGCACCACCAAACTGCTGTTCGCCGAGACGCCGACCAACCCGTTGACGGAGGTTTGCGATATCCGCGCACTGGCCGATCTTGCGCACGAAGCAGGCGCCTTGCTGGTGGTCGACAACTGCTTCTGCTCGCCTGCATTGCAGCGCCCGATCGAATTCGGCGCCGACATCATCGTGCATTCGGGTACCAAATACCTCGACGGCCAGGGCCGCGTGATCGCTGGTGCCGTGTGCGCTAGCCGCGACATTGTCGAGGGCAAGCTGTTGCCCATGCAGCGCAGCGCCGGCATCAGTCTCTCGCCTTTCAACGCCTGGGTCGTCCTCAAAGGCATGGAAACATTGGGGCTGCGCATGCAGGCGCACAGTGCGCGCGCGATGGAACTCGCACACTGGCTGCAAGCTAGACCGGAAGTGAGTCGCGTGCATTACCCCGGGCTGGTTTCGCATCCCCAGCACGCGCTAGCCATGGCGCAGCAATCGGGTCAGGGAGGTGCCGTGCTTTCGTTCGATGTGAAGGCCGCAAATCCGGAGCAGGCCAGGGCGCGCGCCTTCCACGTCATCGACCAGACCCGGCTATGCTCCATCACCGCCAATCTGGGCGACACCAAGACCACCATCACCCATCCGGCCAGCACCACACACGGCCGTCTGAGCGACCAGCAGCGCCAGGCAGCAGGCATTACGCAGGGGCTGATCCGCATCGCGGTTGGACTCGAGCATCCGGCCGATATCCAGGCCGATCTGGCACGGGGTCTCGAGAGCCTGGCCTGAACCCGATGGGCCATTCAATGTCTTCATACGCATGAGCGCACCCAAGCTTCCCGTCCGTACCCGCTTCGCACCCAGTCCCACAGGCTTCATCCACCTCGGCAACATCCGTTCGGCGCTGTATCCCTGGGCCTTCGCGCGCCATCATGGCGGCAGCTTGATCCTGCGCATCGAGGATACCGACACCGAGCGCTCCACCCAGGAGGCGGTCCAGGTCATCCTCGACAGCATGGCCTGGATGGGCCTGCATTACGACGCAGGCCCGTTTTACCAGATGCAGCGCATGGATCGCTATCGCGAAGTGCTTGGCCGACTGCGCGACGCCGGGCTCGCCTATCCTTGCTATATGCGCACCGAGGAACTCGATGCCTTGCGCGAGCGCCAGATGGCAGCCGGCCTGAAACCGCGCTACGACGGCACTTGGCGCCCGGAGCCGGGCAAGGCGCTGCCCGCCGTTCCGGTCGGGGTGCAACCTGTCATCCGTTTTCGCACGCCAGCGTCTGGCAGCGTGGGATGGGACGATCAGGTCAAGGGACGGATCGATTTCTCCAACGAGGAGCTTGACGACCTTGTCATTGCGAGGCCCGACGGCACGCCGACCTACAACTTCTGCGTGGTCGTCGACGACATCGACATGGGCATCACCCATGTGATTCGGGGTGACGACCACGTCAACAACACGCCGCGGCAGATTCACATCTTCCGCGCCCTGGGTCACGAACCTCCGGTCTATGCGCACCTGCCCACGGTGCTCAACGAGCAGGGCGAGAAGCTGTCCAAGCGCAACGGCGCGAAGAGCGTGCTGCAATACCGCGATGAAGGTTATTTGCCCGATGCGATGGTGAATTACCTGGCGCGTCTTGGCTGGTCGCACGGCGATGCCGAAATCTTCTCGCGCGAGCAATTCATCCAGTGGTTCGATCTGGAGCACCTGGGTCGTTCAGCCGCGCAGTTCGACGGTGAAAAACTCAAGTGGGTGAATGCGCACTACCTGCGCGCCCTGGATCCTCATGAACTGGCGCGGCTGGTGCGGCCTTTTCTGCATCGGTTGGGTTTGCAGGAACAGGGTGTCGATCTGCCGGCTGCGGTGGCGCTGTTGCGGGAGCGTGCCCATACCCTGGTCGAGGTGGCCGAGTTATGCGGCATGTTCTATGCGCCGCCCCAACCTGCATCCGATCTTCTGGCCCAGCATCTCACAGCGAGTGCCAAGGGAGCTTTGGAGGACTTGCGCAAGCGCCTGATGGCCTTGCAGGTCTGGGAGGCATCGGCCATTGGTGCCGAGATCAAGCAGGTTGTGGCTGCGCACCAGATCAAGATGCCGCAGTTGGCCATGCCTTTGCGCCTGCTTGTGACAGGACGTTTGCACACGCCTTCTGTGGATGCCGTGTTGGCGTTGTTCACGCGTGACGTCGTCGTGCAAAGGCTATCGGGCGGCGTTTGAGGCGCTGCGGAGAGATGCTGGGTCGAAGGCTATGCAGAACATTTGTGTTGCGCCTTCGCGACGTTTTGGGTTACAATTGCGTGTGCTGATGAAAGGTCATGGTCTGATCGATGGGCTTTCATCATTGTGTTGATGACCTAAGTTCCGTTAGAGGGCGAGCCGTGGCAAAAACGACTACTACGCGCAAATCCGTGGACTCCGATATCGATGTTCTGGCCAGCAAACCGCAGGCATCCAAGGAATCCAATCCCTGGGATCTCATGATGGAAAACGCAGCCGAGGTGGCCTCCACCTTTCGCAAGCGCCCCCAAGTCAAAGTCTCATCACCCTGGCGCGAAGGTTTCGGTCGGC
>JAJXUC010000021.1 GCA_021783435.1 Pseudomonadota bacterium
ACATCATGGCCTTCACCGACGCCTTCCGCGGCGTCACCATCGCCAACATGATGCGCAACGAGGCCTGGCATTTCCTGCGCCTGGGCAACTTTCTCGAACGCGCCGACAGTGCCGTGCGGCTGTGGACAACGCAGGCCGACCCCGAGTTCTCGCTGGTGCGCGACGGCCCCGACAGCCCGCACGCCGGCTTTCACCGTGTCGCCCTGCTGGAGGCCGCCTCGGCCCTCATGCCGCTGCGCCGCCTGCATGGCGAACCCAATCGGGAGGGCGTGACCGAGATGCTGCTGCGCCGGCCCGACTTCCCGCGTTCGGCCAGCTTTTGCCTGGGCGAGGCCCAGACCAACCTGGCGGCGCTGCAGATCGACATGTGCGAACCCGTCATGCGCCAACTCGGCAAAGCCCTGGCCGGTGTCTCGTACCTTGAACCGGAGGCGGGCGCCACCGGCATGTTCGCGTTCGGCGCCGCACGCCAGGCCGACATCAGCGCCGTGGAGGCCGCCGTGAACGAGCGCTTCTTCGTCGCGCACATGCCGCTGCGCCGCGCCGCCTGACGCCGTGCCCTGGGGCAGCGGATTTGCGCGCGCCGGCGCAGCGCCGTTCCTGGGTGCCTCACCATTCTGCACACCACCATGATCTCATGCCCCAGCCAGCCAATCACCTGCGCGGAGATATGAAATTCCGCACCGACGAGCAAGATACCCACTGGGGCGAACTTTCCGCACCTTGAACCGCGGTGTGCGCCGCGATTTCGCCGCAGATCACACATGCTCAACTCCAGCGCACGCTTGAGCCATGAACGCGGTTCACGAGCATGACCATGAGGGCCACATCGCTGTGCTACGTATCGCGCTTGAGTAGGGCTTGCAATGCCGCAGGCAGGCCCTTGTTCGGCTTTTGTGGTGGTCTGGCATAACTGCCGCGTGTGGCACGACCAGGTGACAGCGCAATCAGGGTTTCAGCGTGCTGAACGGCACTGGATACGCCGTCGACCACCGGAACAGGAATTTCGTTGCGTATGGATCGCGCAAGCCCAGCTAGCGGCGCACCAGCGAGCACGATGACATCGGCGCCGTCTTCGCGGACCGCCTGATTGCACAGAATACGTAGTTGCTCGGCGTGGTCGTCCTGCACAGATCCGACGTCGCGCAAAGGCTGGTCGAGGTGACGGATGCTCGCCAAGCGGTCGCTCAAGCCATAGGCATGCACACACTCGCGGTACCAGGCGGTGATGCGCCGGGAGATTGCGACAATTGAAAAGCGGCTGCCCAGCAGGCAGGCGCTCATGAGCGCCGCCTCCGTCAACCCGACCACTGGAATATCGACCGCTTCCCGAATGCCTCTGACGCCCGGATCACCAAAAGCCGCAATGATGAGGGCGTCGCAATCCGCCTCGTGTTCGGCGGCAAGACAGGCTGCCGCATAAGCGCCAATCACGGCTTCGAAGCGAGTCTCGATGTACGCCACGCCAACTTGCGCGGTCACGACGTCAATCTGTGTATCGACCGATGCCGCACGCGTGGCCTCGCTCCGGATGAGTTCGGAAACGCTCTGCGAGATATTGGGGTTGATGAGCAAGACGCGCATGGCTATGTCCGGGGCAACGACTGCAGGGCAGGCGGCAGGAGTGAAGGCCGGGCGCAATGCAAGAACCGGCCTCGACCTTGGCGTGGGTGGAAGCGTTCGCCATCCCAGATGATTTCCCCATTGACCAACGTGATGCGAGGCCAAGCCCTCAGGGTCATGCCTTCATAAGGCGTGTAATCAACGGCATGATGCAGGGATGCGTTGGTCAAGGAAATTTCTCGTTCTTCCCAAATGACAAGATCGGCATCGCTCCCGATGGCGATGCTTCCTTTGCGCGGGTGTATGCCATAGGCTTTGGCAGGATTGGTTGCGGTGAGTTCAACAAAGCGGTTGAGCGTGATCTTGCCGCCCAGCACTCCCTCCGAGTACAGCAGTGGCATTCGCGTCTCCAGACCGGGGATGCCATTCGGAATGTGGCGAAAGGCCACCTCGCCGCCACCGGGCTTCTTACCCTCGGGCGCGTTGAAGCGGAATGGCGCATGGTCCGACGAAAACACGGTGAACAAACCGTCCGCGAGACCATCCCAAATCACTTTCTGGTTCGATTTGTCACGTGGCGGAGGGCTGCAAACGCATCGCGCGCCCTGGTAGCTGTCGTCGATACCGAGGTCATCGGCGGTCAGGAAAAGGTACTGCGGGCAGGTCTCGGCAAAAATCTTCATGCCCAGGGCACGTGCATTTCGGATCTGCTCGACGGCATCTCGCCCGGAGACATGGACGATGAGGATGGGCACATCGACCAGCTCCGATAGCGCAATCGCGCGATGTGTCGCCTCCCGCTCGACGAGCATGGGGCGTGCATGCGCGTGATAGCGAGGCGCGGTTCTGCCGCTGGCCTCGAGACGTCGGGTCAACCACTCGATGCAATCGGCATTCTCCGCATGGACCATGGCCATCGCATCATGCCGTTTGGCAAGTTCCAGGAGGTCGAGGATCTGGCCGTCATTCAACTTGAGATCGTCGTATGTCATGTAGATTTTGAACGACGTATAACCCTTGCCGATGAGTTCCGGTAATTCATTCTCCAGAACTTGAGGGGTCGGGTCACTCACGATCAGGTGAAATGCGTAATCCACATGGGCTTGCCCTTCAGCGCGCTGGTGGTAATCCTCAACCGCCGCTCGCAACGATTGCCCCTTCATCTGCGCGGCGAATGGGATCACGGTGGTTGTGCCACCGCAGGCGGCAGACCGTGTTCCGCTCTCGAAGTTATCAGCCATGCATGCCGGGGCTTGCATGGGCTGGTCAAGATGGCAATGCGCGTCGACCCCGCCAGGAGTCACCACACGGCCTTGCGCGTCAATCTCCCTATGCCCAGCTGGTAAATCTGAACCCAGTTGGACGATACGACCCTTGTGAATGCCGATATCCGCGTGGAAGGTATCGCACGCAGTCGCAACCAAGGCATGACGTACAACGACATCGAATGGTTCACGAATCATAAGTTCTCGCTAAATAGTTTCCCCCAGCCGCAAACGCGCTGTGGTTCGATTTGAATCAACCGAAGCGCCTTCCAAACGACTGCCGAAACCGAGTCATAGATCGGAATGCCGATTTCCCGCTCCAAGTCATGCACCAGTTGTGCTGCCCGTAAATTCGTGCACATCGTGACGATGGCTTGTGGCTTGTCACGCGCCACTTCACGGATCAGATTCGCCAATTGATCGGGCTCAATCTCGGCGAATGAGAAGTTGTCCTGAATGTTCAAATGCCGATCCGCCACGCAGGTCATTCCGTTGTTTCGGTAATTTTTGATGATGCGATCATGGACTTCCTGAATATAAGGTGTAATCAATCCGAATCTGTTGATGTGGTTTAAAGCCATGGCCTCATTCAACGCCAAGACCGATGTGGTTGCTGGTCGTCCTGTGACTTCGTTGATCCGCGCACAGAGCGCGTCGTCCTTCTCGAATCCGAGCCAACTGGCGGATGTGCCGCTCCAGCAAATGACGTCAACGCGCGCATCTGCGAGAAGCTGCGCAGCAGCCAAGATTTTGTCACTGTTGAATTGGCGTGAAGATACCTCTTGCAGCGAAATTTCTGTCACGCCAAATCGTGAAAAATGTGCAGAGACATTTCCAAGCTGACTCACCATGGCACTGGTCAAGGGCTCCAGCGCCGTATTGGATGAAGGTGTTAATACGCCGATGCGTTTTCGATTTAACATCGCAGGGCTGTGATGGACCATGATTGCATTGTTCATCGGGCTGGAATTTTGCGCGATCGCCATCGTGCCAAGTCGTCCGATCTGACGCAAGATGATCTGGCTTTGCCGCATGCCCAGTGCCGTCCGTGCTGATGACGATCTTCCCTGTTACTTAGGGCGTCATGTTGGATGGCAAACCTTGATTGCCATCCTGAAGTCGACAGCCGGGCAAGGTGCAGTTGTTACACAGGAATTTTCTTGCTGTAATCGATCAGCAGAGTCGAGCATATAAAAAGGCCTATGCCTGCTCCTGTAAACAGCATGAGGGCAAGGTAATAAGAGCCCGTGGCTTGCACGATCAGCCCCACGGCAATGGGCACACCAATACCCGCCACATTGCCACCGAGATTCATCACGCCACCAAGAAAACCCACTCGATCACGCGTCCCGAGAATCGAGGGGATGCACCAGTACAGGCCGCACCAACGCAGAAAAAAGAGGGTGGTCGAAAGCAACGCGACAATCACAACCGGGCTCTTGACCTCAGCCACGCTATAAATGGCGATCGTGGCAATAATGGATGCAAAACCAAACAGGATGCGAAGAACCTTGCTTTCAGGAGCACCTGACGCCTTCCACCAATCTGCCAGCCAGCCGCCTACCAACTCGCCGATGAAGCCGGAGAAGAACATGATGAATACCGCGCCGCCAATCTGCTGAATATTCAAACCATGCACTTTAGACAGGTAAGTTGGCATCCATGTGAGTAGGCCGTAAAACAATGAGTTGAAACACAACCAGCCAAAGAACATGCCCCAAACCGAGCGATAGCGGAAGAACTCGAGCGGCTTGCCGCTGATCTCTTTCGGTTCTCCTGCCCGTTCTTTGGCATGGCTGGCTTCGATGTGCGCGATTTCCGCCGCGTTCACACCAGAGTGCTCGCTCGGGTGATTGCGGATGAAGCGCCAGGCAAAGTATCCAACCACCATGGTGCCGACGCCGGCGATGACAAAAGACATGCGCCAGGAGCCGAGGAATGCAATCAGCCCCGATATCAAGATGCCTCCAAGGGCCGAGCCGAGTGGCGCGCCGCCATCGAGCAGTGTTGCACCCCGTCCGCGCTCGTTCCTCGTCATCCAGATGCCGTTGAGTTTGCCGCCCGCGGGGTAGATGGGGGCCTCTGCCACGCCCAGCCCCAGTCGGGTCAACAAAAGACTGCCCCAGCCGATGGAGACAGCAGCAAGGGCCTGGAACAACCCCCAACCGGCAGTGGCTCCCGCAATCACGATGCGTGGCCCGTAACGATCGGCCAACATGCCTCCGGGAATTTGCATGAAGGCATAAGTCCAGAAGAAGGAACTCAGCAGCAAGCCTTCGATCGCGGGGCCGATATGGAACTCTTTCGAGATCAGCGGCATGGCCACGGACAGCGAGGCGCGATCAATGTAGTTGATCGAAATCAACAGCAGCAGCATCCAGAAAATTTTCCATCTCACCCCTGTCGGGGCCACGTCTTGAAGACTGGTGCTCTTTGCTACGACCTGCGTTTCCATGGTCTAAGTTCCTTGATGTGCGATCACGAGAAACCACCTCGGGCCCTCACCAACTGGCGCCTGAGGCGAGTGCCGACTGCCACCCCAGCGACCTGTCAACGCCACAAGACAGGGCCGGCGTGTTGCATCAACCCATCATAAAACGACTGTCAACGAAGATGTCAACATTTTTATAAAAATAAATGTCAACAATACTTTTATATTTTGTGACGGATTGATCGCAGTCTGATGCATCGTCAACGACTGACTGGAGATGCGTTGACTGTTGTGGTGCATCCGACAGAAAATATCCGCAAGTTTCGTGCCAAATTGCGAACAATCTACCGATCACTTGTCGACAACAATCGTGATTCAAGGATTGGCCGCGGCGCAGGACCGGGCATGCACCAACTGCAAGCCAAGACGTGTGACAATTTTTACAGTGACTGTGACATCGCCCTCGCGGCTCAAAGGAACTCGTGCTGGACATGCGTACAAAAAAATCGGACAAAGAAAAAACAATCGAAGAGATCGCTGAAAAGATCTACACGGCCATTCTTGAGCACCGGTTGGCGCCCGGAACAAAGCTGGGTGAGGATCGCCTGGCGACGATTTTTGGGGCCAGCCGCACACGCATTCGAGATGTGCTCGCGCATCTGGCGAACGAAAGAGTCGTTGATCTGATCCCGCAGCGTGGCGCCTTTGTCGCAAAACCCAGTGTCGAGGAAGCCAGCGACGTCTTTGAGGCCAGGCGGCTCATCGAGCCGGGGATCATTCGCCGATTGGCTTCGCGACTCGATTCCAAAATGTTGGCGAGTTTGCGTGAGCAGCAGCGCAAGGAAGCCGAAGCCCTTCGCCTCCATGACGAACGTGCCATCGTTCGTCTTTCCGGGGAGTTTCACAATCTGCTGGCCGAACTGGCTGGGAACACGGCGTTGATTCGCTGCATGCGAGAGTTGTCCTCTCTCACCTGCCTGACGATCTTTCTGTACGACGCGCCTACGGCGACGAGTTGCCGGGCAGCCGATCACGCCAATATCGTCGCCGCGATTGCAGCCAAAGACAGCGCAAAGGCCGAGGCATTGATGCTGCAACACCTCGAGGCAATCGAGAAGAGCCTGAAGCTCGAAGGAGCGCGTTACTTCGCCGATCTGGAAACGATTTTTCAGGACATCTAGCCACAAGGACTAGGGCCTGCCCATGGCTGCGTGGCCCCGCATCTTGAGCTGGGTGGCTCGGAGACCGACGACTGCCCAGTCCGGTGAAGGGCCAGGCAAGTCAATTTCCTGCTTCTGACACCCTTGCGCGCAGCCGCTTGACCTCGCCGCGCCCCACCTTGGTGTCCACCCGCTTGCGCTGCGAGCTGCGCGTCGGTCGTGTGGGTTTGCGCGCCTTGGGCAGGGTGGCCACGCTGTCCACCAGGGCTTGCAGCCGGGCGATGGCCTCGGCGCGGTTCTGCTCCAGGCTGCGACTGGTCTGGGCCTTGATCACCACCACGCCGCCCTCGGTGATGCGCTGGTCGCTCAGCGCCAGCAAGCGCAGCTTGATCGCCTCGGGCAGCGAGGAATCGGGGATGCAAAACCGCAGGTGCACCGCGTTCGACACCTTGTTCACGTTCTGCCCGCCGGCGCCCTGGGCGCGGATGGCGCTGAATTCCATCTCCTCCTCGCGCAGCGCGACGAGGGCCGTGGCTTCGGCCATGCTCACACCACCATGGGCGTGGCGGCGCCGTCGAGCGACAGCACCGCGCCGCTGACGTAGCCGGCGCGCGCCGAGGCCAGGAACACCACCACGTCGGCCACCTCCTGGGGCGTGCAGATGCGCCCCAGCGGCAAGGCGCGCTCGCGCTGCGCCAGCAACTCGGCCACAGGCTTGCCGCTCAGTCGCGCCTCGGCCTCCAGGCCTTCCTGCATGCGCCCGGTGGCGGTGATGCCGGGGTTGACCGCGTTCACCCGCACCCCCTGCGCGGCGAAGGCCTGCGCCAGGCCGGCGCTGGCCAGCATCAGCGCGGCGTTGGCGGCGCCGCCAGCCAGGTGCACCGGGGTGGCGAGCTTGCCGCCCATGCCGACGACGTTGACGATGACGCCACGGCCGCGCTGCGCCATGCCCGGCAGCACCGCATCGATGGCGTGGATGGTGGTGAAGTACTTCGCGTCCATCGCCGCATGCCAGTGCGCCGCCGTGAGTTCCGCCGGCGGCGTGCGCCTGGCCGCGCCGGCCGAATTCACCAGCACGTCGATGGGGCCGAGCCCGGCCTCCACCTCCCGCGCCATGCGTGCGGCCTGCGTGGCGTCGCAAAGATCGGCCACCACCGCGAGCACCGCCACGCCCTCGGCCCGCAGCGTGGCGGCGGCCTGCTGCAGATGCGCGGCGTCGCGCGAGGCGATGGCCACGCGCGCGCCCTCGGCGGCAAAGCGCTGCGCGCATGCCAGGCCGATGCCCTTGCTGCCCCCGGTCACCAGGACAATCTTGCCTTGCAAGCCCAGATCCATCGTCATCTCCGTGTTTGTGGTCGACAGGCCGATTTTGCCCTGCCCGCGGCGTCGCTGCAGCCGCGATGTCCATACCCTCCCGCGCCGCGCGCCCGGGCACACGCCCGAGCCGGCCGGGCATGCGCATCGATGCGGATCGAACCAGCGTCGGCAGCGAGCCTGCATCGAGGTTGCAAGGGCCCGGGCGATCGGCGCAGACCATTCCCCCGCAAACCCCCGGACGGCGCCGGAGAAATGCGTGGGCCGGCGTCGCGATCACCGCCGGGCTGGCAAGATCACAGCCATGCCAAGTTCCGCCCTCGTCTGGTTCAAGCGCGACCTGCGCGTGGTCGATCACGCCGCGCTGCACGCCGCCAGCGCCTGCGATGCCGCGGCCGCGGTGTACGTGGTCGAGCCGCAGTGGCTGGACAGCCCGGAATGCGATGCGCAGCACCTGGCTTTCGCCGCCTCCAGCGTCGCGGCGCTGCGCGCCGAGCTGGCCGCGCTCGGCCTGCCCCTGCTGCTTCGCTACGGCGACCTGCCCGAGGTGTTCGACGCGCTGCGCCGCAGCTATGCCTTCACCCATCTGTTCAGCCATGAAGAAACCGGCCCCGGCTGGAGCTATGCGCGTGACCTGCGCGTGGCGGCGTGGTGCCGGCAGCACGGGGTGCAATGGCAGGAATGGCCGCAGACCGGCGTGGTGCGAAGGCTGGGCAACCGTGCCGGCTGGGCTGCGCGCTGGCAGCGGCGCATGGACGCGCCCTTGCTGCCGGCTCCCGCCGGGTTTCGCGCGCATGGCGGGCTGGATGCCGGCGCCTGGCCGCATGCCCAGGTGCGCCAGCGGCCGGCGTTGCAGGCCACGTCGCGGCCCACGCCGCCGGGCGGCGCGCATGCCGCGCTGGACACGCTGCACAGCTTCTTGCAAGGGCGCGGCGCGCACTACCGCAAAGACTTGTCCAGCCCCTTGAGCGCCGAGTCCGGCTGCTCGCGCCTGAGCGCGCATCTGGCTTTCGGCACCTTGTCCGTGCGGCAGGTGCACCAGACCACCGAAGCGCGCATCGCCGCGCTCAAACAAAGCGCTGACCCGCAGGAGCGCAGCTTCGCGTACCACTTGCGCGGCTTTGCCGGGCGGCTGCGCTGGCACTGCCACTTCATGCAAAAGCTCGAAGACGAGCCGGCCATCGAAACCCGCAACTTCGCCCGCGTTTACGACGGTTTGCGCGAAGCCGAATTCAACCGTGAGCATTTCGAGGCCTGGCGCGAAGGCCGCACCGGCTTTCCCATGGTGGACGCCTGCATGCGCAGCCTCCATGCCACGGGTTGGCTCAACTTCCGCATGCGCGCCATGCTGGTGAGCTTCGCCGCGTATCACCTGTGGTTGCATTGGCGCGAGCCGGGGCTGCACCTGGCTCGGCAGTTTCTCGACTTCGAGCCCGGCATCCACTGGAGCCAGATGCAGATGCAGTCGGGCACCACCGGCATCAACACCCTGCGCGTGTATTCGCCTGCCAAGCAACAGGCCGACCACGACCCACAAGGCGAGTTCGTCCGCCGCTGGGTGCCGGAATGGGGCACGCCAGCCTACCCGCCGCCCATCGTCGACGAGCGCAGCGCGGTGAAACTGGCCAAAGGCCGTGTCGATGCCCTGCGTCGCAGCCCGCAGGCGCGGGCCCAGGCCGACGCCGTGCAGGCGCGCCATGGCTCACGCAAAAGCGGCCTGGCGCCCAGCGGGCAAGGGCGGGGCAAGGCCGGCACCGCCGCCCAGCGCAAGGCCGCGGCGGCAGACGCCGCGCCCCGGCAACAGGAGCTGTTCGAATGAGCGCCGATCCCGGCCACAAGGGCAACAAGGCCGCGTTGCCGAGCAAGCCCTGCGCTGTTTGTGGCCGTGCCATGAGTTGGCGCCGCGCCTGGGCGAAAAACTGGAGCGAGGTGCGCTATTGCTCCGCGGCCTGCCGCCGGGACAAGGGCAAACGCAAGCTGAACGGGGATGCGCATGACGCCTGCTAGCCCGCCACGGCCGCTGCGCAAGCTGGTCGTGGTGCTGGGCGACCAGCTCGATCTGCACGCCGCTGCCTTCGACGACTTCGACCCCGCGCAGGACGCCGTGTGGATGGCGGAAGTGGCGGAGGAATCCACCCATGTCTGGTCGAGCAAGCCGCGCATCGCGCTGTTCCTCGCCGCCATGCGCCACTTCGCCGCCGACCTGCGCGCCGCGGGCCGCATGGTGCATCACACCCGGCTGGATGATGCCGAGAACGCGGGCAGCCTGGCCGCCGAACTCAGCCGCGCGCTGCACCGCCTGCAGCCCGGGCAACTGCTGATGACCGCGCCCGGCGACTGGCGCGTGCTGCAGGCGCTCAAGGCCACCGCCGCCGCACAGGGCCTGGCGCTGGACCTGCGCGACGACCGCCATTTCTACGCCACGGTGCGCGAATTCGCCGCGCATGCGCGCGGGCGCAAGCAGTTGCGCATGGAGTATTTCTACCGCGCCATGCGCCGGCAGCATGGCGTGCTGATGGACGGCGACCAGCCGGCGGGCGGGCAGTGGAATTTCGATGCCGACAACCGCGAGGCCTTTGCCGGGGCGGGCCCGGGTGTCGTGCCCGAGCCGATCCGTTTTGCCCCTGACGCCATCACCCGCGAAGTCATCGCGCTGGTGCAGGCGCGCTTTCCCGATCACCCCGGCAGTCTCGACCACTTCGCCTGGCCGGTGACGCGACAGCAGGCGCTGCAGGCGCTTGACTTGTTCATCCGCGAGCGCCTGTCGCAGTTCGGCCGCTGGCAGGACGCGCTGTGGCCGCAGCAGCCCTGGCTGTGGCATGCCCACCTGTCCGCAGCGCTCAACCTCAAGCTGCTCAATCCGCGCGAGGTGGTGCAAGCCGCCGAAGCGGCGTGGCGCGCAGGCGCGGTGCCGCTGGCCAGCGCCGAAGGCTTCATCCGCCAGATTCTGGGTTGGCGCGAATACGTGCGCGGCATCTACTGGACGCAGATGCCCGGCTATCTCGAGCGCAACGCGCTGGGCGCCCACGAGCCACTGCCCGCGTTTTTCTGGACTGGCGACACCCCCATGGCCTGCCTGTCCGACGCACTGCGGCAGACCCTGCAGTTCGGCTACGCCCACCACATCCAGCGGCTGATGGTCATCGGCCTGTACGCCCTGCTGCATGGCGTGCAGCCGCAGCAGGTGCATGGCTGGTTTCTGGCGGTGTATGTCGACGCGGTGGAGTGGGTGGAATTGCCCAACACCCTGGGCATGAGCCAGGCCGCCGACGATGGCTTGATGGCGAGCAAGCCCTATGTCGCCAGCGGCAAATACATCCAGCGCATGAGCGCGGGCGGCCTGTGCGCCGCCTGCCGCTTCGACCCGGCGCAGCGCGTGGGCGAGCGCGCCTGCCCCTACACCACGCTCTACTGGGATTTTTTGCTGCGGCACGAACAGCGCCTGGCCGCCAACCCGCGCACGGTGATGCAGGTGCGCAATCTCGCCCGCGTCAGCGCCGAGGAGCGCACGCGCATCCGCGCCCAAGCCGAGTCCATCCGCCAGGAGGCGACATGACGCCGGGCGAGTTTCCGCCCACGCTGCAGGCGGCCCAGGCGCGACTGGCCGCGCTGCGGCCGAGCGACTATGCCCGCAGCCGCAACCACCTCGACGGGGCGGTCACGCGGCTGTCGCCCTACCTCACCCACGGCTTCCTGAGCTTGCCGCAAGTGGTGGCATGGCTGCGTGACCGGCATGGCATCGGCACCGACCACAAGCTGGTGCAGGAGTTGGGCTGGCGGGCGTTTTTTCAGCACGCCTGGCGGCATGACGGCGAAGGCATTCTGACCTCGCTGCACCACGGTCCCTTGCCCGACTCGGCTTACGCCCGCGAGCTGCCCGCCGACATCCGCCAGGGCCGCAGCGGCGTGCCCGCCATCGACCAGGCGGTGCGCGCGCTGTATGCCACCGGCTATGTGCACAACCATGCGCGCATGTGGCTGGCGTCGTACTGCGTGCATATGCGCAAGGTGCACTGGCGCGCCGGAGCCGACTGGATGCTCGGCCACCTGCTCGACGGCGACCTGGGCAGCAACCATCTGTCGTGGCAATGGGTGGCTGGCACCGGCAGCAGCAAACCGTATCTGTTCAACGCCGACAACGTCGCCAAGTACGCGCCCACGGCCTGGCACAGCCGCGGGACGGTCATCGACGCCAGCTACGAGGCGCTGCATGGCCTGGCGCATCAGCCGCGCGATGGCGGGGCCGAACCCGGTGAGCACCGCGGCATCACCGAGTCTGGCTTGCTGCGCAGCCCGCACGCGCATGGGTTCCGCAGGCCCGATGCGCGCGCCATCGCCGGGCGCGACGTCTGGCTGGTCCATCCCTGGTCGCTGGGCGAGGTGCCTGCGGGTTGCTTGCCCGTGGCGGTGTGCGATGCCGACGTTCACGCCCGCTGGCCCTGGTCGGGAGCGCGCTGGCAATGGGTCGCCGCCCGCATGGCCGCAATGACGTCCCTGTGCTGGTTCGCCACCGGCGCGGAACTGCGGCTTGCGCTGGCCGCGGCAGGTTCGGTTCGGGGCTGGGCCAATCCGCATCTCGGCCCGGCGCTGAGTGCGCTGGACTTGGCCGAGCCACCGCTCGCTTTCGGCGAACCCGCCGCGCGCTGCCGCTCGTTCTCCGTGTTCTGGTCACGGGTGCAAGCGCGCCAGCCCAATCCCCACCCCCGTTCCACCCAAGGAGACTCGTTCCATGTCTGAGCCAGCCATTGTCCTGATCACCGGCGCACGCGGCGGCATCGGCCGCGCCCTGGCCACGCATTTGCACGCGCAGGGCTGGCGTGTGGCTGCAGTCGGACGTGACGCCACCGCGCTGGCTGATGTTCCGGCGCAGGCGCGCATCACCGCCGACACCACCACGCCCGAAGGCGCGGCGGCGGCGTTGGCCCAATGCGTCACGCAGCTTGGCAGCGCGCCCAGCCATCTGGCCCACTGCGTGGGCAGCACGCTGATCGCCCCGCTGCACCGCACCAGCGTGGCGCAATGGCGCGAGGTGCTGCGCGTGAACCTGGACAGCGCCCTGTGCATGCTGGGTGCCTGGATCGAGGCGTGCCGCGGTGCGCAGCAACCGGGCGCGGCGGTGCTGGTGAGTTCGGTCGTGGCGCAGATCGGCGTGGCCAACCACGAAGCCATCGCCGCGGCCAAGGGCGGCATCGAGGCCCTGGTGCGCAGCGCCGCCGCGACCTATGCGCCCATCGGCCTGCGCGTCAACGCCGTGGCTCCGGGCATGACCGAGACGCCGCTCACCGCCGGCATGCTCAAGGTGCCGGCGATGCGTGAAGGCGCGGGCCGGCAATATCCGCTCGGCGGCGTGCAAAGCGCCGCGGACGTGGCGCAGGCCATGGCCTGGCTGCTGTCGGCCGCGGCCTCGCGCATCACCGGTCAGGTCATGGCGGTGGACGGCGGCTTCACCACCATCCGGCCTCTGGTGAAATGAAGGCACGCCGCGGCGCCGCCACCGCCGGGGCCGCGCGCAAGGCAGATCAATACGTCTTGTAGGGCAGGAACTTGCCGCTCATGCTGATGTGCACGCGGTCCCCCTTGGGATCGGGCTCGCGCGTCAGGTCCATCCTGAAGTCGATGGCGCTCATGATGCCGTCGCCGAACTCCTCGTGGATCAACTCCTTGAAGGTCGTGCCGTAGACGTTGACGAGTTCGTAGAAGCGGTAGATCAGCGGGTCGGTGGGCACGGCGGTGGGCAGTGAGCCCTTGTACGGCACCACCTGCAGCAGCTTCACCGCGTCCGTGGGCAGGTCGAACAGCCGCCCGATGACGGCTGCCTGCCCGGCGTCGAAAGTCATCTGGCCGAGGCAGCCGGCCGTGACCCATTCCTTGCTTTGGCCCACGGCCCGGGCCACGTCGGCCCAGTTCAGGCCCTTGGCAATCTTGGCGGCAATGATGGCTTCGGTCACGTCGTTGCGGGTCATGGGGGCTCCTGGGTTGTTGGGAAAGCGATGGGTCTGACGGTATGCAAACCTCATGCCACGCGCACCTTCGCGGCGGGCGCGGGCGACACCGGATGCGGCATGGCGCCCAGCACGGATGGCGAGCCGGGCCAGGCCTCGACGACAGCCTCGGCCTGCGCCTGCATTGGGGCCGGCATGGGCATGTCGGTCAGCATCGGCGCCTCGGTGACCGCGCCGATGATCATCACGCAGGGGCTTGCCAGGCCACTGGCGGCGAGACTTGCGGCCAGGGTGCCCAGGCGGGTGCGCAGCCGCCGCTCGTGTGGGTTGCCGGCGGACTGCACCAGCAGAGCCGGTGTCGACGCCGGCAGGCCGCCGTCGAGCAATGCCTGCTGGATGGCTGCGGCGGTGGACACGCCCATATAGATCACCAGGGTCAACCCGCTGCGCGCCAGCGCGGCCCAGTCCACGCCGTTGCCGGCAGCGGGATGACCGGTGACGAAGGCCACGCCGCGGGCGTGGTCGCGGTGCGTGAGCGAGACCGCGGACGCCGCCGCGGCGGCAACGCCGGCGGTGATGCCGGGCACCACCTCCACGGCGATGCCGGCGGCGCGCAGCGCGGCGATTTCTTCGCCGGCGCGACCGAACAGCAGCGGGTCGCCGCCCTTGAGGCGAACGACGCGCTCGCCGCGCCACGCTTCGGCCACCATCAGGCGCTCGATGAAGGCCTGCGGCGTGCTGGCGCAGCCGCCCCGTTTGCCCACATGCACGACGCGGCAGGAGGCGGGCAGATGCCGCAAGCAACCGTCGTGGACCAGATCGTCCACCAGCGCGACGCTGGCTTGCTGCAGCACGCGCACCGCCTTGAGGGTGAGCAGCTCCGGGTCGCCGGGGCCGGCGCCGACGAGGTGAACCCTGGGTGCGGTATCGGCTGTTGAACCCGCAGCCGCGGGGTCTGTTGCAGTGGGCATGTCGTGCATGGTGGAGCTCCGGGGTTCAGGCCTGCAGGATGGCCGCGGCCACGGCCGGACCGGCGCGACCGGCATCATCGGCTTGACCAGCGGCAGGCAATGGTTCGGTCCCGGCAAGCGTGCTGCTGATGCCGCGGATGGGCGCGGGGTGGGCTTCCGGCTCATCCCTGCCGTCGCCGGCGGAGGCGCCACAACCGCCCATGCCTTCCGAGCCGCCAGCCCGTGCCGCCTGCAGGACTGCGGCAATGCTGTCGGCCTGGCGCGCCAGGGGTATCGGCACGGGCTTGCGGCCGGCGCGCACATCGGCAATCCAGCCCAGGGTGGCGGCCAGGTCGGTACCGCAGGGTGGCAGGGCGACTTCGGCCGGCGTCGCGTCCGTGGCCGGCTCCACGCGCAGGCCACCGGCGGTGTCGATGTAGAGCAGTTCACCCGCACGGTGCGGGTGGGCCACAGCCTCGCCTTCGCAGCCGCGCATCAGCAGCGCCGGCTGGCCCAGGCGCTGCAGCACGTCGCGCATCAGCACGGCGTATTCCGGGTGGGTGTAGCTGGCGAGCAGCAGGCTCGAACCGGCGACGGGAGCCAGCAATTTCACCACGCTGTGGCCGGCGTTGCGCACGCCCAGCACGCTGCGCCATTGCAGCAGCGCGGCCAGTTGCGGGCTGATGCAGCCGAGGTCGAGATAGACCGCTTCGCCTGCATTCAGCAATGCTTGCGCCTGGATGCTGCTTCCCGCGAGATGCAGGCCCAGCGCGCTCCAGATGCGCGCCGTATGCAGCCGGCCGTCGTTCTGCTCGGTGCCGAGCACCAGCACCGCGATGCCGCGCTGGCGCAGCAACAGGGCCAGCAGCGGCACCTGGTTGGGCAGGCGCCGCGCGCCGTTCACGCTGGGCACCACCACCACCGGCCGCCCCGGTGTGATGGCCGGCAGCGAGGCGCGCACGGCCCGGGTGAAGCCTTCGAGTTCCTCGGCGCTCTCGCCCTTCATGCGCAGCGCCAGCAGCACGCCGCCGATCTGCGCGTCCGACAGTTCGCGCCGCAGCAACCAGCCCATCAAGGTCTGCGCCTGCTCCACGCTCAAGCCGCGACTGCCGTGCGCGCCGCGGCCGATGGTGCGCAGCAGGGGCACGACCTCGGCATTGACGCGGCACGCAGCGTCGACGTCGTCGACCTGCGGCGAGGATGTCGAAGCTGCACGGAACATGGCGGGTCACCTCCTGGCAGATTTGAAGCAAGATTCAGGCCGGAACCTTGGCGCTGTCGCGCACGCTGCGACGCAGTTCGGGCAGGCAGGAGCCGCAGTTGGTGCCGCACTTGAGCCGGGCCTGCAGCGCGGCGAGGCGAACGTCGTCGTCGCCCTCGAGCGTGGGCAGCAGGGCGTCGATCTGGTGCTGGCGCACGTCGAAGCAGTTGCACACCTGGTGGCTGGTGGCGGGCAGGTTGCCCGGCGGGGTGGGCGAAGGCAGCAGCAGCCAGCGGCCGTAGGGTTTGGCGCTGGCTTCGCTTTGCAGCAGTTCGCGCAGCCAGCCCTGCGCCACCACGCTGTCGGCGGGGCCGGACAGCAGCGCGGCGTCCAGCGCCTCGCCGCTCAGGCGCACGGCGCGGCGCACGCTGCGGCCCGGGTCGGCGTAGCGCAGTGCCGCGTCGCCCTGCAGGCCGAAGTGTGTGTCGATGCGCGCCAGCAGTTCGGCGGATGGCGCGCCGCGCGCGGCGGCGCGCAGCAGCAGGCCGGTGCGCTCGCGGCCGAAGGGCACGCACAGCACGAAGGGCAGGTCGGCCAGGTCCCGCATCAAGGTGGCGCGCAGCGCCTGAGCGTTGTGCTCGGGCATCCAGCCGAAGGCGGCGAGATGCCAGGACAGGTTGGCGGCTTCCACCCGCACCGCGCAGTGCTTGAGTTCAGGCTGGAAGGACTCGGGGTCGATCGCGGGCAGGGTCAGGCCGTTGACGCCCAGGCGCGTCTCGCCCTCGGCATGGCGTCCGGCGAGGTATTCGGCGCCCCAGTGCATAGCGATGAAAGCCTGTCCGGGGCGTACCGTGTCGGTGGCGCGGGCGGGCACGACGAGATCGCCGCGGCGCGAGGCCACGCGCAGCAGTTCGCCGTCGCGCAGGCCGCGCCGCGCCAGGTCGCTGGGGTGGAGGTCGATGCAGGGCTCGGGCGCGTGGCTGAACAGCCGCGGCACCGAGCCGGTGCGGCTCATGCCATGCCACTGGTCGCGCAGCCGCCCGGTGGTCAGCGCCACGGGATAGCGGGCGTCGCAGGGCTCGGCCACGGGTTTGAAGGTTTTAGCGAAGAAGCGGGCGCGGCCGTCGGCGGTGGGGAAGATGCCGTTTGCGTACAGCCGGGTCTTGCCGCCGCCGGCCCCTTGCGGGTAGGGCCATGGCTGCGGGCCGTCGCGTTCGAGCGAGGCCCACGACAAGCCGGTGATGTCGAGGTCGCGGCCGCGGGTGCTTTCGCGGTGCTCGTTCCACACCGCTTCGGGCGCGGGGTAGGGGAAGAGGGTCAATTTTCCGTTCAGTCTTGCGGGCAGCAGGGCTTCGAGGCGGCGGGCGAAGTCGGTGGCGATGGCCCAGTC
Organism: Pseudomonadota bacterium; assembly: GCA_021783435.1. Next base: position 17,217 of record JAJXUC010000021.1, read on the forward strand.
GTCGCGCGCCGCGCCGGGGGCGGGCACGGCGGCCCGCACACGGCTGATGCGGCGCTCGGAGTTGGTGACGGTGCCTTCCTTCTCGCCCCAGGTGGTGGCGGGCAGCAGCAGGTCGGCGTAGGGCACGGTGGCGGCGGTGGCGTAGGCCTCCTGCACCACGACGAACTCGACGCGCTCCAGCGCGCGGCGCACCATGCGCTGCTCGGGCAGCGACTGCGCCGGGTTGGTGCAGGCGATCCACAGCGCTTTCACCTCGCCGTCGGCCGCGGCCTGGAACAGCTCGATGGCGGTCTTGCCGCGCTTGGCCGGCACGTCGGCCACGCCCCACAGCGCGGCCACTTCGGCGCGGTGCGCGGGGTTGGCCAGGTCGCGGTGGGCCGACAGCAGATTGGCCATGCCGCCCACTTCGCGCCCGCCCATGGCATTGGGCTGGCCGGTGAGCGAGAACGGCCCGGCGCCCGGCTTGCCGATCTGGCCACAGGCCAGGTGCAGGTTGATGAGCCCGGCGTTTTTCGCCGTGCCGCTGCTGGACTGGTTCAGCCCCTGGCAATACATGGACAGCGTGGGCTGGCGGGTTTGCGGCGTGGCGCCCGGTGCGCCGAGCGCGAACCAGCGCGCGGCCTGCGCGATGTCCTCGGCCTTGAGGCCGCAGAGTTTGGCGGCCACCGCCGGGCTCATGTCGCGCACCAGGTCGCGCAGCGCGGGGTAGCCGCTGGTGTGCGCGGCAATGTAGGCGGGGTCGATCAGGTCTTCCCACACCATGACGTGCAGCATGGCGTGGAACAGCGCCACGTCGGTTCCCGGCAGGAGTTGCAGGTGCAGGTCGGCGAGTTCGGCGGTTTCGGTGCGGCGCGGATCGACCACGACGATGCGCATCTCCGGCCGCCGCGCCTTGGCCTGCTCGATGCGGCGGAAGGCGATGGGGTGCGACCACGCGGCGTTGCTGCCGGCGAGAACCAGGCACGCGGCGTGGTCGATGTCCTCATACGCGCAGGGCGGGGCGTCGGCGCCGAGCGTGGCCTTGTAGCCGGCCACCGCGCTGCTCATGCACACGCGGGAATTGGTGTCGACGTTGTTCGTGCCGATCAGCCCCTTGGCCAGTTTGTTGAAGACGTAATAGTCCTCGGTCAGCATCTGCCCGGAGATGTAGAAGCCCACGCTGTCGGGGCCATGCGCGGTGATGAGCGCGGCGAAACGCCGTGCCGCGTGGTCCAGTGCCTGATCCCAGCGCACCGCGCTGCGCGGAGCGTCGCGCCGGGTGCGCAGCGCGGGCTGCAGCAGGCGCAACTGCGGCGCCAGCTCCGGCCGCGCGCTCAGGTGCAGGGTGCTGCCCTTGGTGCACAGGCGGCCGAAGTTGGCGGGGTGGTCGGGATCGCCGCGCACCCCGGTGATCGCGCCACCCTCGGACTCGATCAACACGCCGCAACCCACGCCGCAGTAGGGGCAGGTGGAGCGCGTCGTGCGCGGCGCATCGGTGTCAGCGCCTGCGGGCGCGATGGCGATGGAGTGGGCGGGGAGGTCGGTGGCGTTCATCGCGGGCAGAGACTCACGCCTCGGCGCAAGCCGCGCCGTCGCAGTGCGCGGTGCGCATCGCGGCGATGGGGGCCAGCAGTTCGTCGTGGCGCAGCCAGACCTGGCCGGCTTCCACCTTGACGGCGAAGGTCGGGGTGCAGCCTTCGTCGGGTTCGCGGGCGCGGCCGTCTTCGAGGCGGATGGTCCAGTTGTGCAGCGGGCAGGCCACGGCGTCGCCGAGCACGATGCCCTGGCTCAGCGGGCCGCCTTTGTGCGGGCAGCGGTCGAGCAGGGCGTAGATGCGGTCGGCCTCGGCGCGGAACACCGCGATCTCCACACCGTCGGGGCGGCGCACGCGGCGTGCGCCCAGCGCGGGGATGTCGGCCACGGCGCAGACGGCGGTCCAGGCCGCCAGGAGGTCGGGGGCGTTCACGCCGGTTCTCCCTGCGCCGCGGCCACCGGCACGATGGGAATGAACTGCCGCGCGTCCACCTGCGCCTTGTCCAACTCGAACCACGGATCGGGCTCGCCTTGCAGGGCGAACTGCAGGCGCTCCCACAGCGCCACGCGGCCGGCGGCGTCGCCGAGCACGCGCTGTTTGACATAGTCCAGCCCGACGCGGGCCACAAAGTGCACGGTGCGTTCCAGATACCAGCCCTCCTCGCGGTAAAGCTGGATGAAGGCGCCGGTGTATTCCAGCACTTCCTCCTGCGTCTTGAGCTTGACGAGAAATTGCGCGACCTCGGTCTTGATGCCGCCGTTGCCCGCCACATACATCTCCCAGCCGGAATCGACGCCGATGATGCCCACGTCCTTGATGCCGGCCTCGGCGCAGTTGCGCGGGCAGCCGCTCACGGCGAACTTGACCTTGTGCGGGGCGTACATGCGCCAGGTGGCACGCTCCAGAATCTTGCCCATGCTGGTGCTGTCCTGCGTGCCGAAGCGGCACCATTCGCTGCCCACGCAGGTCTTCACCGTGCGCAGCGCCTTGGCGTAGGCATGGCCGCTGGGCATGCCGATGTCGTGCCAGACGTTCTGCAGATCTTCCTTCTTCACGCCCAGCAGGTCGATGCGCTGGCCGCCGGTCACCTTCACCGTGGGAATCCTGTATTTGTCCACGGCGTCGGCAATGCGGCGCAGTTCGGCCGCGCTGGTCTCGCCGCCCCACATGCGCGGAATCACGCTGTAGGTCCCGTCCTTCTGGATGTTGGCGTGGCTGCGCTCGTTGATGAAGCGGCTTTGCGGGTCGTCTTTCGCTTCATGCGGCCAGGTGGAGATGAGGTAGTAATTCACAGCCGGGCGGCAGCTCGAACAACCGTTGGGCGTGCGCCAGCCCAGCGCGGCGTAGACGTCGGCAATGGTCAGCAGATGCTGCTCGCGGATGGCGTCGCGCACGTCCTGGTGGCTGGCCTCGGTGCAGCCGCACAGGGCCTTTTTCTTCGGCGCCGCGCTGTAGTCGCCGCCCGCGGTGAACATCAGCAACTGCTCCACCAGCCCGGTGCACGAGCCGCAACTGGCGCTGGCCTTGGTGTGCTTGCGCACCTCCTCCAGCGTGAACAGCCCCTTGTCCTTGATGGCCTTGCAGATGGCGCCCTTGTTGACGCCGTTGCAGCCGCAGACTTCGTCGGCGTCGGCCATGAGCTGGGCCTTGCTCTGGCCCTGGTGGCCGGCGTCGCCCAGATGGCTTTCGCCGAACATCAGCTTGTCGCGGATGTCGCTCACCTTGCGGCCTTCGCGCAGCAGCTTGAAGTACCACGAGCCGTCCACCGTGTCGCCGTACAGGCAGGCGCCGACGAGCTGGTCGCCCTTGACCACCAGCCGCTTGTAGACGCCGGAGAACGGGTCGGACAGCACGATGTCTTCGCAGCCCTCGCCACCCATGAAGTTGCCCGCCGAGAACAGGTCGATGCCGGTGACCTTGAGCTTGGTGCTGGTCTGGCTGCCGGTGTAGCGGCCGATGCCCATTTGCGCCAGATGGTTGGCCACCACCTTGCCTTGCTCGAACAGCGGCGCTACCAGGCCGTAGGCGATGCCGCGATGCGCGGCGCATTCGCCCACGGCGTAGATGCGCGGATCGGTCACGGTCTGCAGCGTGTCGGTGACGACGATGCCGCGGCTGCAGTGGATGCCGGCGCTCTCGGCCAGCGCGGTGTTGGGGCGGATGCCCGCGGCCATCACCACCAGGTCGGCCGGAATTTCGCTGCCGTCCTTGAACTGCACCGCGCGCACCCGGCCGGCGTCGTTGCCCAGCAAGGCCTGCGTCTGCGCGCCGAGGAGAAACTTGAGGCCGCGATCTTCCAGCGACTTCTGCAGGAGCTTGCCCGCCACGTCGTCGAGCTGGCGCTCCATCAGCCAGGGCATGATGTGCACCACGGTCACGTCCATGCCGCGCAGCATCAGGCCGTTGGCCGCTTCCAGCCCCAGCAGGCCGCCGCCGATGACCACCGCGTGCTTGTGCACCCGGGCGGCGTCGATCATGGTCTCGGTGTCCTTGATGTCGCGGTAGGCGATCACGCCATCCAGCTCCTTGCCCGGCACAGGCAGGATGAAGGGCAACGAACCCATGGCCAGCAGCAGGCGGTCGTAGGGGGCTTCGAGGCCGTCATCGGTGCGCACCACGCGGCGGATGCGGTCGATCTCCACCACTGTCTTGCCGGTGTGCAGGGTGATGCCGTTGTCGGCGTACCAGGACAGCGGATTGAGGATGATCTGCTCGATGGTCTGCTCACCGGCCAGCACGGGCGAGAGCAGGATGCGGTTGTAGTTCGGATGCGGTTCGGCGCCGAACACGGTGATGTCGTACAGATCGGGCGCGAGCTTGAGCAGTTCCTCCAGCGCACGCACTCCCGCCATGCCATTGCCGACGAGAACGAGTTTGGGTTTGGTCATGACGTGAGGTCCGAGAAGTGATGCGCGTGTCCAGGCATGGCGCTCAAGCCGCCTTCGCCTGCGGGTGCGCCTGGCGCTTGTAGAGAAACTCCAGCACCTGGGCGCGCAGGTGGGCGTAGTGCGGGTCTTCGCTCAGGGCCAGGCGCTCGCGCGGACGCGGCAGGTCGACCGTGAGCACCTCGCCGATGGTGGCGGCCGGGCCGTTGGTGAGCATGACGATGCGGTCCGACAGCATCACGGCCTCGTCCACGTCGTGCGTCACCATCACCACGGTGGCGCCGCTGGCCGCGACGATGCCTTGCAATTCGTCCTGCAACTTGGCGCGGGTGAGGGCGTCGAGCGCGCCGAAGGGTTCGTCCATCAGCAGCACCTTGGGGCTCATGGCCAGGGCGCGGGCGATGCCCACGCGCTGCTTCATGCCGCCGGAGATTTCGTGCGGATGCTTGTGCGCGGCATGCGGCAGGCCCACCAGGTCGAGTGCGGCTTCGGTGCGCGCCTTGAGCTGGGCCTTGCTCTCGTTGCCGCCGAACACGCGTTCCACGCCGAGGTGGACGTTGCCGTAGCAGGTCAGCCAGGGCAGCAGCGAGTGGTTCTGGAACACCACGGCGCGGTCGGGGCCGGGGGCGTGGATTTCGCGGCCGTCGCAGACCATCACGCCGGAGGTTGGCAGGGTGAGCCCGGCGATGAGGTTGAGCAGGGTGCTCTTGCCGCAACCGGAGTGGCCGATCAGGCTGATGAACTCGCCACGGGCGATGTCCAGGTTGATGCCCTTCAAGGCGTGGAAGGGGTCGCGGGCGGTGTCGAACACCATTTCGACATGTTGGACGACGATGAAGCGTTCCATGGTGAGGGTCTCGTGTGGGGGGCTGGGTTGCCAGTGGCGGGATGCGCGCTGCCGGGGCGGCGTCAGCGCGCCTCGTCGTAGCTGAAGCGCCGCGCAATCAGCATCAGCGCACCTTCGAGCACCATGCCGGTGACGCCGATGACCAGGATGGCGATGATGATGTGGGCGAGATTGAGGTTGTTCCACTCGTTCCACAGCCAGAAACCGATGCCGGTGCCGCCGGTGAGCATTTCCGCGGCGACGATGACCAGCCAGGCCGTCCCCACCGACAGCCGCACCCCGGTCATCATGTAGGGCATGACCGAGGGCAGCAGGATCTTGGTGAACACCTTCCAGGTGGAGAGGTCGAGCACGCGCGCGACGTTGAGATAGTCGGCCGGGATGCGCTGCACGCCGATGGCGGTGTTGATCATCATCGGCCAGATGGAGCAGATGAAGATGGTGTAGATGGCTGCCGCCGGGGCGTTGCTGAACACATACAGGCCGATCGGCAGCCAGGCCAGCGGCGACACCGGGCGCAGCAGGCTGATGATGGGCGAGAGCATGCGGTTCAAAAACTTCATGCGGCCGATGGCGAAACCCAGCGGAATGCCCGCCAGGGCAGCCAGCCCGAAGCCGTAGGCCACGCGCTGCAGCGAGGCCAGCAGGTTCCAGCCGATGCCCACGTCGTTCGGGCCGTTGTCATAGAAGGGATGGGCGAACACCTGCTGCGCCGAATGCCAGGTGACCAGCGGCGAGGGAAACTGCTGACTGTGCTCGGCCGCCAATTCCCACACCAGCAGCAGCAGCGCCAGCCCCGCCAGCGGCGCCACCAGGGTCGACACGATCTGGCGGTTGCGCGCGCGCTGGCGGTCGGCCGCGCTCATCGGACGGATGGCGGGCTTGGCGTCGCCGGCTTTGCTGCGGACAGCAGCGACGGCATCCGAGGCGGCCGGCGGCGTCTGACCGTTGAGCACGAGGTTCGCGCTGGGCCCGTCGGGGTCGAATCCGGCGGCGCCGGTGAGGACTGCGGTGTTCATGCTGGATTCCTGCTTCATGGTCATGCGTTGCGATCAGGCAAGGCGCCGGGCGGCCGATCTGCCGCGCGGCGCGGGGAACATCAAGTGGCCATGTCGTTGACCTTGAAACCGTGGGCGTAGGCCTTGGGGTCCTTGCCGTCCCACACGGTGCCGTCGATCAGCTTGGAGGTGCGGAGCACGCTCTTGGGCACCGGCACCTTGAGCGCGGTGGCGACTTCGCCGTACAGGTCGATGCGGTTCACCGCCTTGGCCACGGCGAGGTAGTCGGGGTCGGTCTTGATCAGGCCCCAGCGGCGGAACTGGGTGAGGAACCACATGCCGTCGGACAGCCACGGGTAGTTGACCTGCCCGTCTTCATAGAAGGTCATGGGGTGCTTGTCGTCCCAGCTCTTGCCCAGGCCGTTGGTGTAGCGACCGAGGATGCGCGGCAGGATGGTTTCCACCTGGGTGTTGACATAGCCCGGCTCGGCGATGGTTTCGGCCATCTTGGTCTTGTTGGCGAGCGAGGCGTCGATCCACTGGCAGGCTTCGAGCACCGCGGCCATCACCGCCTTGGTGGTGTTGGGGTACATCTGCACGAACTCCGCGGTCGTGCCCAGCGCCTTCTCGGGGTGATCGGTCCAGATCTCCTGCGAGGTGACGGCGGTGAAGCCGATCTTCTGCGCGATGGCCACGGCGTTCCACGGCTCGCCCACGCAAAAGCCGTCCATGCTGCCCACGCGCATATTGGCCACCATCTGCGGCGGCGGCACGGTGATGACCTTGTCGTCCTTCAGCGGATTGACGCCGTAGGTCGCCAGCCAGTAGTACAGCCACATGGCATGGGTACTGGTGGGGAAGGTCTGGGCGAAGGTGTAGGTGCGCTTCTTCTCGGCAATCGCCTTGGCCAGCGCCGGACCGGTGGTGATGCCTTCCTTGGCCAATGCGTCGGCCAGGGTGATGGCCTGGCCGTTGCGGTTCAGGCCCATGAGGATGGCCATGTCGCGCTTGGGGCCGCCGACGCCGAGTTGCACGCCATAGGGCAGGCCGTAGAGCACATGCGACATGTGGATGCCGCCGGTGAGCAGGTTGTCGCGCACCGCGGCCCACGAGGCCTGCTTGCTGGGGATGATTTTCACGCCGTACTTTTTGTCGAACCCGAGCACGGCGGCCATCACCACGGGCGCGCAATCAGTCAGAGGAATGAAGCCGATCTTCACCTCCTCCATTTCGGGCTTGCCGAAGGCGGGTCCTGCCGCGCGCGCCTGGGGCTGCAGCCCGGGCAACAGGCTGGCGACTGCAACTGCAGCCCCGGACTTCATGATGGCGCGGCGGGCGGGCTGGGCCGGGGCATCGGTCTTGGGTCTGGCGTCTTCGAATGTGCGCATGAAAGGTCCTGTGGTGGGTCGGGTCGAGAGGAGGAGCGGTGGATCAGGCGGTGGGGCATGACGGTCGAAAAAAAACCTTCAAGCGCAGCCACGACCGTGGTGCTCTTGAAGGCATCGTTGCCAAAGCCGGAGGGGGGAGACACCCGCAACCGGGACTTCCTGCATAAGCCGCCATTGGCCTACGCTCAGTGACATGCAATAGCCGTGCCAGACCGGCGCGCTGCCGGCTTCAGAGGGAAAGGACGAATCGCGCCAGCTTGAGCGGCCGCTGTTTTGGTGCGCCGCACGGTGCGAGTGCACCGCCGCAGCCGAGGATGCCCGCAACAGGTGCCGGCCTCCGGGGAGATCGGCCGTCACCGCCGGCGCCGGGCGCGCTCAGATCAACCCGGCCGCGTCCAGAATGCGCTGCGCCACCTCGGCAAGCTTCAGCCCTCTCTCCATCGCCAGTTTGCGCATGCGGCCAAAGGCTTGCTCCTCGCTGCAACCCTGGCGCTGCATCACGATGCCCTTGGCGCGTTCCACCAGCTTGCGCTCGGAGAGTTGCAGCCGCGCCTCGCTGAGCTCGGCACGCAGGCCCTGTTCGCGCTCGAAGCGCGCCAGCGCCACTTCGATCACCGGCTTCACACGGTTGGGCTTGAGCCCGTCGACGATGTAGGCGGTGACCCCGGCGGCAATGGCGAGCTGGGCGGTCACGGTATCGTCGTCATCGGTGAACAGCACGATGGGCCGGGGCGTATCGCGCGAGGCCAGCACCACATGCTCCAGCAGGTCGCGCACGCCGGATTCGGCATCGACAATGATCAGGTCGGGCGCCGCGGCGGCGATGCGCTCGTCCAGGTCGGGCGAAGCCGGCAGCACCGCGACCACCTCGTCGCCCGCGTCCAGCAGTCCCTGCACCAGCGCGGCGCAGCGCTGCGCCTGGCGCTGGTGGTCGGCATCCCCCTCCCCCAGCGCGGGGTCGGGCGAAATGACGGCAACCTTCAGGCTGCGCCGCCGGACGCGGGGGGCAGGGCTGGAGGGGCGGGAGCGGGACATGGCTCTTCTCACGCGAGCAAATTCCATGCCCTGCCGCCGCGTGGCGCATCAGCCGACCGTCCGGCGTTTGGGCGCCTCGCGGCGCCCGGCAATCGGCATCGACGCCATGGGGCCTCCAGACGTTGACACGGCGAAGAACGGGTGTTCGCGGTGCGCCATGCACCGAAACACAGCACCAGCGACGCGGCTGCGGCACCCGGCAGCCATCTGTGCACAACGATTGAACACAACGATCGTATACAAACTGGCATGAGACTTGCATGCCATCGGGTTGGAAAACCCAGCCATGATTTCTCCCGCCGCCATCTCCGACCGCATCATCGCCGCCATCCTGGCGCAGCGCCTGCAGCCGGGCGCCCGTCTCGTGGAGACGCAACTGGCCGCCCTGTTCGCGGTCAGCCGCACCCAGGTGCGCGAGTCGCTGCATCGGCTCGTCGTTCGCGGCGTGGTCAAGGCGGGGGCGCGTGGCTGGTCGGTGGTGGAGCCGACGCCGAGCGAAGCCCAGCAGGCCTTTCTGGCGCGGCGTGTGATCGAGGTTGGCCTGTTGCATCACCTCGACAGGGTGGAGTCGCGAGCGCTCGACCAATTGCGCGACCACCTGCAGCGGGAAACGGCCGCGCTGGCCGCGCCCGACGTCGCCGCCCGTAGTTTTCTGTTGGGCGACTTTCATGTGTGCATGGCCGAATGCCTGGGCAACGCCTTGCTGGCCGACACCCTGCGGGACCTCACGGCGCGAACCACGCTCATGGCCATGCTCTACCAGTCCACCCATCATGCCCAGCAGTCGTGCGCCGAGCATGCCGACATCGTCGACGCCCTTGCCCGGGGCGAGTTGGAATGGGCCGGCCGCCTCATGGACAGCCATATCCGGGCGGTGGAGCGGGGCCTGCAACTGGATTCCACACCCGACCCATTGCAGCAACTGCGTTTTGCCTTGCAACCGTTTTCCAATCCCTTTTCAACGCTTTCATCATCGAAGGAGTAGCGCCATGTCATTGCGATTGTTCAAATTCCTGCCCATGCTGTTCGCCACGCTGCTGTGCACCCTGGCAGCCCCGGCCCAGGCCGATGCCCTGGCGCACATCATGCAGACCAAGGTTCTCAAGGTGGCCATCCCCACCGACTTTCCGCCCTACGGCTTCGTCGGCACGACCATGGAGCCTGAAGGGCTCGACGTCGACATGGCCAAGTACGTTGCCAAAGAGATGGGCGTCAAGATCGACCTGGTGCCGGCGAGCAGTTCCAACCGCATTCCCTATCTGCAGACGGGCAAGGTCGACCTGGTGATCTCGACCCTGGGCAAGACCGCCGAGCGCGAGAAGGTCGTCGACTTCAGCCACGCTTACTCGCCGTTCTTCCTGGCGGTCTATGGCCCCAAGACCATGGCGATCAAGAGCCCCGCCGACCTGGCTGGCAAGTCCATCTCGGTGACGCGCGGCTCGGTGGAAGACATCCAGCTGACGAAGGTCGCGCCGCCCAGCACCAACATCATGCGCTTCGAGGACAACGCCTCCACCATCGCCGCCTTCGTCTCCGGACAGTCGCAACTGGTGGCGACGGGGGTTTCGGTGGCGTCGAACATGATGACGCACAACCCCGGCCTGGGTGCGCAAATGAAGTTCGTGCTGAAGGACTCGCCCAATTTCGTCGGCGTGCCCAAGGGTGACAAGGCATTGCTCGACAAGGTCAACGCCATCATCGACGCGGCCAAGAAGAACGGTGAGTTGAACAAACTGTCCGAACACTGGCTGGGCCGCCCCGTGGGCGAGCTTCCCGAGTAAGACCATGAGCGCACGCGCAGGCGACCGACCATGAGCATCCATCTGGACTTCGCTGCGGTCCTGGAGCAGTGGCCCCTGCTGTTGCAGGGGCTGGCCTGGACGGTCGCGCTCACCGTGGTGTCGGCCCTCGTTGGTCTGATGTTGGGGGTGGCCTGCAGCTGGGCGCGCACCTGGAGCCAGGCGCGGTGGCTGCGTGCCGTGGTGTCGGCCTATGTCGAGGTGATTCGCAACACGCCGTTCATCATTCAACTGTTTTTCATTTTTTTCGGCCTTCCCAGCCTGGGTTTGCGGCTCTCTCCCGGCGCAGCCTCGGCGCTGGCGATGATCATCAACCTCGGCGCCTATGCCACCGAGATTTTGCGCGCCGGCATCCAGTCGACCCCGCGCGGGCAGATCGAAGCCGGATCGAGCCTGGCGTTGACGCCGGGGCAGGTTTTCCTGCGCGTGGTTCTGCCGCCGTCGATGCGCCGGGTGTGGCCGGCACTGGTCAGCCAGATCATCATCGTCATGCTCGGCTCGGCCGTGTGCAGCCAGATCTCCACGCCCGAGCTGTCCTACGCCGCCAACCTCATCGCCTCGCGCAATTTCCGTGGCTTCGAGTCCTACATCGTGGTCACGGCGATCTACCTCCTGCTGGCCATCGGGCTGCGCAAGCTGCTGTACTGGGCCGGCCCCCGCTTCGTCTTCGGACGCTGAGCCATGGTCGATTTCACGCTCGCAGACATCCTGCGCAACCTGTTGCTCGCCGCCCGCTGGACCATCGCACTGTCGCTGGTGGCGTTCCTGGGCGGCGGCCTGGTCGGTCTGGCGCTATTGGTCTTGCGCCAATGGGGGCGCGCCGGATTGGGCCGGGCCGTCGCGCTCTATGTGCAGGTTTTCCAGGGCACGCCACTGCTGATGCAATTGTTCCTCGCCTACTTCGGCCTGGCCCTGTTCGGCCTCGATGTGTCGCGCTGGACGGCGGCCTCGGTGGCGCTGATCCTCTACGCCAGCGCCTACCTGACCGAAATCTGGAGAGGCTGCGTCGACGCTGTTCCCCGGGGGCAATGGGAGGCATCCGGCAGCCTGGCGTTGAGCTTCCCGCAGCAACTGCGCCATGTGATCGTGCCGCAGGCCTTGCGCGTCGCCATCGCGCCGACCGTGGGCTTCCTGGTGCAGGTGATCAAGGGAACGGCGCTGGCTTCGGTGATCGGCTTCGTCGAGTTGACGAAGGCCGGGGGCATGATGGCCAACGTCACCTTCAAGCCATTCCTGGTGTACGGCTGCGTGGCGGCGCTGTATTTTTTGATGTGCTATCCGATTTCAGCCTACAGCCAGCGCATTGAAAGGAAACTGCATGCAAGTCGCTGAGCCCAGCCCGGTGCATCCGGCCGTGCGCATCCGTGGGTTGCGCAAACGTTTCGGCAGTCATGAAGTGCTCAAGGGCATCGACCTCGACGTGGCGCCTGGCGAAGTGGTGTCCATCATCGGCAAGAGCGGCTCGGGGAAAAGCACCTTGCTCCGCTGCATCAACGCACTGGAGAGCTTCGACGCCGGCGAGTTGCTGGTCGATGCCCAACCGCTCATCCAGGGCAACGCCCAGGCGATGCGTGCCCTGCGGCAGCATGTGGGCATGATTTTCCAGAGCTTCAACCTCTTTCCCCACCTCGACGTGGGACGCAACGTGATGCTGGCTCCGACCCTGGTCAAGGGGACGTCGCGCAGCGATGCCGAGGCCAAGGCGCGACAGTTGCTCAAGCGCGTGGGCCTGGAGGAGAAATTTCACGCGTACCCGGACCAACTCTCGGGGGGCCAGCAACAGCGCGTGGCGATTGCCCGCGCGCTGGCGATGGAGCCTGCGGTTTTGCTGTGCGACGAAATCACCTCGGCACTCGACCCCGAACTCGTCGGCGAGGTCTTGCGCGTGGTCGAGGCGCTGGCCAACGAGGGCATGACGCTCCTGATGGTCACGCACGAAATGAGCTTTGCCCGCAAAGTGTCCGACCGCATGGTCTTCATGCACGCGGGCTGTATTCACGAAATGGGCCCACCCGAGCAGTTGTTCGCCTCGCCCCAGACCCCGGAGTTGCGCCAGTTCCTGTCGTCGATCGACCGCTAGGGCCGTCACGCTCTCGGCCTGCGTGCCGCTGGATCCGCCCCTCAGCCCTGCGCGCAATGCAGGGCGTAGGCCGCCAGCGCGGAGACGATGTCCGGGCTGTCGCCGGCGGCGGCGGCAACGCGCACCGTGAGCCGGGGATGCCGCTGCTGCGCATCGCGCACGGCTTGCGGAATGTCGCGCTGCAAATGGCCGCCCGCGCCGAGGAACAGCGGCACGAGATGCAGTTGCGTGCAGCCCGCCTCGCCTGCCGCATCCAGCGCCTGCGCCAGGGATGGCTGCATGGATTCGAGGTAGGCGAGTTCCACCTGCAACGCAGGCCGGCTGGCGCGCACCGCGGCGAGCACCGCCTCGAAGGGCCGCGCCCATTCCGGCTGGCGCGAGCCGTGGGCGAGAAGCAGCAGGCGGGGCGCGGGGGTGTTCATCGGTGCGGGGTCGAGGCGAGGTGGGGAGAACCGGGAGGAACGAGGCGGAACGCCAGCACTGTTGCCTCGGCATGGGTGGCGTTGCGTGCCATCAGGCCGCGTGCAACAGCCCTTTGGTTTCGATGAAGCGCACGACCTCGTCGAGCCCATCGAGGGTCTTGAGATTGGTCATCACGAAGGGCCGCAGACCGCCTGCGCCCGAGCGCATGCGCACGGTGTCGGCACGCATCACGTCGAGGTTGGCGCCCACATGGGGAGCGAGATCGGTCTTGTTGATGACGAACAGGTCGCTCTTGGTGATGCCGGGTCCGCCCTTGCGCGGTATTTTTTCGCCGCCGGCGACGTCGATGACGTAGATCGTGAGGTCGCTCAGTTCCGGGCTGAAGGTGGCGGCGAGGTTGTCGCCGCCGGACTCGATGAACACGATGTCGGCGTCGGGGAACTGCTCCAGCATGCGGTCCACCGCTTCGAGATTGATCGAGGCGTCTTCCCGAATGGCAGTGTGCGGGCAGCCGCCCGTCTCCACGCCCATGATGCGCTCGGGCTCCAGGGCGCCGGCCACGGTGAGCAGACGCTGGTCTTCCTTGGTGTAGATGTCGTTGGTCACCACGACCAGGTCGTAGCGGGCGCGCATGGCCTTGCACAGCATTTCGAGCAGGGTGGTCTTGCCCGAGCCCACCGGCCCGCCGATGCCCACGCGCAGTGGCGGCAGGCGCTTGGTGCGGCGGGCAATGTGGTGCAGCGGCGAGGCGGATGGTGGGGAAGGTTGTGCGCTCATGATCGGAACAATCGGGAATATTGGGTTTCGTGGCGGCTGCTCAGGATGGCCAGCAGGGGCGAAAAACTCTGCCAGTCGTCCATGTGGTGTTGCAGGTTTCGTGCCTGCGCCACGGCGGCGGGGATGTCGGGGGTGAGCGTGGCCAGCAGCCGCTGCCCGCTGCTCTGGCCCAGCGGGACGGCGCGCATCGCGGCCTGCACCTGGTTCTCCAGCCACGAGAAGGCCAGGGCGTGCGCCATCTGCTCGGCGTCCAGCCCCAGGGCGAGTGCGCCCAGGGCGAAGGCCAGCGGCCAGGCGGGGGCGGGATGGAGTTGCGCGGCCAGCGGCAGCAGGGGATGGCCGGGCTGCAATGTGCGCAGCCACTCCAGCATGGAGCGGCCCATCTGCTGGCTTTGCTGGCGCAGCTCAGAGGTTTCGCGCGTGGTCAGCACCCAGGTCTGGATGGTGCGCAGCGCCTCAAAATCTGCCGCGGCCCACGCCGCATGCGCAGCGCAGGCGGCGGGCAGCTCGCTGCGGGCGAGGGTGAGTTGCAACTGGCCGCGCAGCCAGGCCAGCGTCCGGGCTTCGTCGACCACGAGACCCGCATCCACCGCGGCTTCCAGCCCCTCGGAATAGCTGAAACCGCCCACTGGCAAGGCGGGGGAGGACAGCCACATCATGGCAAGCTGGGGGGTGGGTTTGTGTGCTTCAGGGGACGAGGGGAGCCGTGGCGCACGAGACTCCCCCTCCCGGCCTCCCCCGCCCGTGGGGGAGGAGTGAGCAGCGCCGCGCGAGCCGCTGGCTTGCCCCTCCCGACCCTCTTCACTGATGCTGGTGGGGCGAGCGGCTGTGGGCGCGGGACGGCCTTGCTCCCTCCCCGCTTGTGGGGAGGGCTGGGGTGGGGAGGGTTGCGGCTCAATGTCCATGAGGATGATCGTGTCCATGCGCGTGGTCATGATCGTGGCCGTGCGCGTGGGCATGCCCTTCGCCATACGCTCCCGCCTCGGGCTCGAACGGCGCCTGCGCTTCGCTGACGACGAGGTGCAGGCGCCGCAGCATGTCGGCCAGCACCGGGTCGGGTTCGAACTGCAGGCAGTCGGCCTGGACTTCGAGCTGCACATGCCGGTTGCCCAGGTGGTAGGCGGCGCGGAGCAGATCGGTGGGCGTGCCGTGCGCGGCGCAGGCGCGCACCTGCAGCACCGGCTGCGGCGCAGCCTGCACGCGCAGGAAGGAGCCGTCCTCGGCCACCAGCATGTCGCCGCCGCGCAGCACGGCACCGCGCGGCAGGAACACGGCGACATGGCGACCGCTGCTGTCGTGCGCGTCGAAGCGGCTTTTGCCGCGGGTGTCCCAGTCGAGGGTCAGCGTGGCGGCGCGCTCGCGCAAGGCACGGGCCAGGCCGCGACCGGCGGGAAGGTGTTTGTTGACGGTGAGCATGGCGGTGTTCGGAGTCCAGAATCGGAAGGTTTGCAAATCGGCGGGTCGGAGCCTAATATAACAACCGTTATAACTTCATCGCCCAACCCAGGAGAACAGCATGTCCGCCCTCAAACTCACCCAGATCGGCAATTCGGTCGGCGTCATTCTGCCCAAAGAACTCCTCGCCCGCCTCAAACTGGAAAAAGGCGACACGGTGTTCGTCACCGAGGCGGCGAATGGCGTCACCCTCACGCCTTACGACCCCGCGCTCGACGAGCAACTGCAACTGGGCCGCGAATTCATGCGCGAGTATCGCGACACCTTCCACCAACTCGCCAAATGAGCTGGCGTTTCATCGACCGGCGCGCGCTGCTGCTGTTGCACGACGAAAGTCTGGCCGAACACGGTGGCGCGCCCGGACTGCGTGATGAAGGTCTGCTCGCTTCTGCGCTCGCGCGGCCCTTGAATCTGGTGGCCTACGACGAGCCGGACCTTGCCGCGCTTGCCGCCGCCTATGGCGTAGGTCTGGCGAAAAATCATGCCTTCGTCGACGGCAACAAACGCGCCGCCTTTCTCGCGGTCGGTTTGTTCCTCGCCCTGAACGGCCGGCGTCTCGTCACCTCACAGGCCGACGCCACGCTCACCATGCTTGCCGTCGCCTCCGGCGACATGGCAGAAGATGAATTCGCGGCGTGGGTCAGGGTGCACCTGCAGCCACGCTAGGCAAAGGGGTTGGCCACCCGCACGCCGTCGGCGATGACTCCGGCGTGCAGGTCTTTGGTGACAACGCCGTGCAGCCGCTCGCGTCCCTCAAGTTGGCCGCTTCGCCAGCAGTGCCCAGATGCCGGCTGCTGACAGCAGGGAGCCGCCAGCCAGATGAAATCCGCGCTGCGCCGTGGCTGATGCCAGAAACCGCCGGGCCGAGCTGGCGAATACCGCATAGAGCGTGGCATTGAGCGTGGCGAGGGTTACGAATGTCGCGGCCAAGATCCAGAGCTGCGGAGCAGCTTCGGCGTGCGGGCTGACGAATTGCGGCAGGAAGGCGACGAAGAAGACGATGCCTTTCGGATTCAGCGCCGTGACGATGTATGTGTTGGCGAATAGCTTCCTGGGCGAATGCAGCGCGGCGGGGATGGTCATCTGGGTCGATGCGGTCCCCGCGCGGAGCATTTTCACGCCAAGGTACAGGAGGTAGAGCCCGCCGGCCCATTTCACCATCGTGAACCAGAATGCCGATGCGGCGAGCAGCGCCCCGAGCCCGGCCAGCGAGAACAGCAGCGCCGTCGAATCGCCGAGCGTGACGGCCGCCACGAGCGGCACGCTCACGCGTCGGCCATGCGACAGGGCATAGCTGATCACGGTGAGGATGGTGGGTCCGGGAATCACGAGCAGTAAGGTCGAGGCGGCGACGAAGGCGAGCCAATGGTCGAAAGGCATGAGCGTTCTCCAGGCATCAAAACAAAAAATACCGCTGCGCCATCGGCAGCACGGTCGCGGGTTCGCAGGTGAGCAACTGGCCGTCGGCGCGCACCTCGTAGGTCTGCGCGTCCACCTGCATGTGGGGCGCGTAGGCGTTGTGCACCATGTCGGCTTTTTTCACGCTGCGGCAGCCGCGCACGGCGGCGAGCGGCTTGCGCAGGCCCAGGCGCGCACCGATGCCAAGGCCCAGCGCCGCTTGCGAGACGAAGGTGAGCGAGGTGGCGAGCCGCGCGCCGCCGAAGGCGCCGAACATCTGCCGGGTGTGCACCGGCTGCGGTGTGGGAATGGAGGCGTTGGCGTCGCCCATCAGCGCCGCGGCGATGAAGCCGCCCTTGAGGATGACGCTGGGCTTGACGCCGAACCAGGCCGGGCGCCACAACACCAGATCGGCCCATTTGCCGACTTCGATGGACCCCACCTCATGCGCGATGCCGTGCGCCAGCGCCGGGTTGATGGTGTACTTGGCGACATAGCGCTTGGCGCGGAAGTTGTCGTTGCGGGCTTCGCGCTGCACGGCCTCGCGCAAGGAAGCGACGGGCCGCTCCCGAGCTTCCTTGCCCCCCGCGGGGGGCGGGGCGTGGAGCGCCGAACCGGAGGGGGCCGACACATCCGGCGCGGGCAGCCAGCCGCGCTGCAGCTTCATCTTGTGCGCGGTCTGCCAGGTGCGCAGGATGACCTCGCCGACGCGCCCCATGGCCTGGCTGTCGCTGGACATGATGCTGATGGCGCCGAGGTCGTGCAGCACGTCCTCGGCGGCGATGGTCTCGCGGCGGATGCGGCTTTCGGCGAAGGCCAGGTCTTCGGCGATATTGGGGTCGAGGTGGTGGCACACCATCAGCATGTCGAGGTGCTCGTCGATGGTGTTGACGGTGAACGGCCGCGTCGGGTTGGTGGACGAGGGCAGCACGTTGGCCTCGCCCAGCACCTTGAGGATGTCCGGCGCATGCCCGCCGCCGGCCCCCTCGGTGTGGAAGGTGTGGATGGTGCGGCCCTTGAAGGCAGCGATGGTGTCCTCGACGAAGCCCGACTCATTCAGGGTGTCGGTGTGG
>JAJXUC010000157.1 GCA_021783435.1 Pseudomonadota bacterium
CACAGGATCCGAGCATCAACACCCCGGCGCAAGGCGCGGCGGCGCTGGACCAGTTCAAGCAGAAGCTGAACCAGGCCTTGCAGACCAGGCCAGTGAACGCGCCTTCCTCGCCTTGAACGCGCTGGCCTTGCCCGCACCGACATGACCACGGCGATGACCGAAGCCGATTCAACCGACCGCGCTTTCATGCGCCTGGCGCTCGATCAGGCGCAAAACGCCTGGCTGCTGGGTGAGGTGCCGGTGGGCGCGGTGATCGTGCATGGGGGCCGAGTCATCGCCACGGGCTACAACCGTCCCATCGGCGACAGCGACCCCACGGCCCACGCGGAAATCACCGCCCTGCGCCAGGCCGCCAGCCTGCTCGGCAATTACCGCCTGCCGGGCTGCACCCTCTACGTCACGCTGGAGCCCTGCGCCATGTGTGCGATGGCGCTGCTGCATGCGCGACTGGACCGTGTCGTGTTCGGCGCCCGCGACCCCAAAACCGGTGCCGCTGGCAGCGTGCTGAACCTGTTCGATGAACCGCGCTTGAACCACCATTGCGTCTTGCACCCCGATGTCGAAGCCGACTCCTGCGGGCGCCTGCTGCAAGATTTTTTCCGCGAGCGCAGAAACCAGTTGCGACAAGCGCGTGAAACCGCTGCCGTCGAGCTGGCCAGGCCGATTGAAGCCGACGGCGATGGGGGCCGTGAAGATGCCCAGAGCCGCGTGCACGCCACGGGGATCGATGTGCAGCATCTCGATGAAGCCGGTGATGCGACTGCGAACCCGTCGCAGGTGTAGCCGATCATCGTGTGCCTCGCCTTTTCCAGTGCGTATCGCCGTGTCCCCGGCGTCACGCTCTGCCGGAGCCATCGGCTTGATTGCATCAACCTTTCATCAACCGCCCCTCGCTTGAGGCGATCACCCTCATGACTGCGACAAACGCTCCCCATCAAACCCATGCACGCGGCCTGTTGCGGCTGATCTCACCCTCTGGCGCTGTACCCGAGCCCGAGCGCATCGAGCGTGCCGAGCGGCATTTACTGGCACTCGGTTTTCGCGTGCAGCGTGACGCCCAGGTCTTGAGCCGGGTGCAGCGCTTTGCCGGAACCGACACCCAACGCCTGCAGGCCATCCACCGGGCAGCGCGCAGCAAGGCGCGCGTGGTGCTGGCCACACGCGGCGGCTATGGTCTTGGCCGCATCCTGCCGCGGCTGGACTATGCCTTGCTGGCCGAGGCCATGACCCGGCGTGAGCAATGTTGGGTGGGACATAGCGATTTCACCGCGCTGCAATTGGCGGTGCTGGCGCAGACCGGCGCCGTCAGCTACAGCGGACCGATGGCGGCTTACGACTTCGGCAACGAGAAACTCGACGACATCACCGTGGACAGTTTTCTCGACGCCCTGGACGGCAGCCAGGAGGCGGTGGGCTTCGCCTGCGACGACGCCCCGCGCGGGCTCGACGCCGCAGGTGTGTTGTGGGGTGGGAACCTGTGCCTGGTGGCCAGCCTGGTGGGCACGCCTTACCTACCCAAGCAGCGCGGTGTACTGTTCCTGGAAGACATTGCCGAGCAGCCTTACAGCGTGGAGCGCATGTTCACCCAGCTCTTGCACGCCGGTGTGCTGCAGCGGCAAAAAGTCGTGGTGCTGGGTGCATTCACCGAGTACAAACTCACCGCGCACGATGCCGGCTTCGACCTGGCGGCTGCAGTGGCATGGCTGCGCGTCCAACTCAAACCGCATGGCGTGCCGGTTATCACCGGCCTGCCGTTCGGCCATGTGCGGACCAAGCTGACCCTGCCCCATGGCGCCAGGTGCCGCCTGGTGCGTGATGGCGGCGAAGCCTATCTGGTGTTTGCCCACGCCCACGACTAAGGCGCCGTGTCTCAAGCGCCGGCGTCGCCGGATCGGCCGATCCGCACCACGATCTTGCCCATCGTTTCGCGCCGGCTGAGCCGCACGATGGCTTGCGCCGCCTGGTCCAGCGTCACCTGCTCGGTGATCTCCGGACGCAGGCTGCCCGCGGTGAACCATTGCAGCAATTGCCGCACATTGCCGGCATGTTGGTTCGGGTTGCGCTGCACCGCCTCGCCCCAGTAGACGCCGAGAATCCGGCGTTCCTTCAGCAACGCGAGATTCAGCGGGATGCGTGGAATGTCGCCCGCCGCGAAACCCACCACGAGGTAGCGGCCACGCCAGGCCGTGGCGCGCAGTGCGGCTTCGGCGTAGGCGCCGCCCACCGGGTCGAGCACCACGTCGGCGCCTTGGCCGTCGGTCAGCGCCAGCAGGCCTCGACGCAGATCCTCGCCGGCATAGTCCAGCAGGACGTCGGCACCATGCGCCTGGGCGAGCTGCAGTTTGGCCTTGCTGGATGCCGCGGCGATCACCCGCGCGCCCATGGCCTTGGCGATGTCCACCGCCGCCAGGCCAACACCGCCACCGGCACCGAGCACAGCCAGGGTTTCGCCGTGCTGCAACTGCGCCACATCTTGCAGCGCGTGAATGGCGGTGCCGTAGGTCAGCATGAACGCCGCACCTTGCTCAAAGCTCATGCCGGCCGGCAGGGGCATCACGCGGCGCGCGTCCACCGCGCAGCGTTCGGCCAGGCCGCCGTGGCCGGCGAAGGCGATGACGGCATCGCCCGGCTTGTAGGCCGTCACGCCAGCGCCCGTCTGCAGAATGGTCCCGGCAAACTCGGCTCCGGGCGAGAAGGGCAGGGGTGGCTTGGTCTGGTAGAGACCCTGGACGATGAGTGCGTCGGGAAAGTTCAACCCGCAGGCGCGCACCGCGATCACCACCTCGCCGGCTGCTGCGGCGGGGTCGGGCGCGTCGCCCAGACGCAGCGTGTCGATCGGGCCATAGGCCGTGCACAGCAGGGCTTTCATCGGGACACCTCGGCAGCGGCGGGGGGCGTGGGTGAAACCGGGGGCGTCAGCGGCGTCGGATTACGGCCCTGCACCATGTCCTGGCAACGCAGTTCCACCGCCTGCAGAATTTTGCGGTGCGGCACGATATAGAACTGCCCTTGCTCCACGGCAGAGAACGCGACGCAGGCGACGTCGTCGGGCGTGAGCTTGCCAGACTGCACCGCCTGGGCCATGCGCGCAGCATAGCCGGCTGATTGCGGCGACAGCTCGGGCTCGGCGCCGAAACGCGGCTGCCGGTGGCGCGCGCTCTGGTTGATGCCGGTGGGCACCCAGGCTGGGCACAGCACCGAAACACCGACCAGCGAGTCCTGCTCGGCAAGCTCCGCATACAGGGTTTCCGACAACGTGACCACGCCATGCTTGCTCACGTTGTAGGCCGCCATGCCGGGGCTGGACACCAGGCCCGCAGCCGAAGCGGTGTTCACCACATGGCTGGGCTCATTTTGCTGCTGCATGCGTGGCACGAAATGACGAATGCCGTGGACCACGCTCATCAGGTTGACGCCCAGAACCCAGTCCCAGTCAGCGGCGCTGTGCTCGGTGGTGATCCGGCTGCAACCCACGCCGGCGTTGTTGAACAGCAGATGCACGGCGCCAAAGCGGGCGAAGCCGGCATCGGCCAGGGCGGCCACATCAGCCTCACGGCTGACGTCGGCCGCGTGCAGCAACAGACGTCCGGGCGGCAGGCCAAGGCTGGTTGTGGCGTGTTGCAAGCGGTCGACGTCGAGATCGGTCAGCACCAGCTTCATGCCGCGCGCGGCCGCCTGCCGCGCCAGGGCCAGGCCGATGCCGCCGGCGGCACCGGTGATGACGGCTGTCTTGTCTTGGAAGTTCTGCATGGGAAGTCCGTTGGAGAGTGTCAGCAAAGGCACGCCGTTCAGGCGGGGTCGAACACGATGACGCCGCGGGCATTGCGCCCGGCTTGCAGGTCGCCGAAGGCTTGTGCGGCCTGGTCGAGCCGATAACGCTGGGTGATGAGCTGATCGAGCTTCAAGCGTCCGGCGCGGTACAGCGCAATGAGCCGGGGGAAATCCTGTTGCGGCCGGGCCGAGCCGTAGTAGCTGCCGGTGAGGGTCTTTTCCTCGAAGGTGAGGCTGGCGGTACGCACGCTGGTGACATCGGATTGAGCGGCCACGCCCACCACCACGGCCGTGCCCCCTTTGCGCAGGCTGCCATAGGCCTGCGCGACGAGCGAGCCCAGGCCGACGCACTCGAACGCGTAATCCACGCCGCCGTCGCTCAGCCGCTTGATGGCTTTGACGACGTTGGATTCGAGGCTGGCATCCACCGTGTCGGTGGCGCCGAACAGGCGCGCGAACTCGAGCTTGTGAGCCATGGTGTCGACCGCGATGATGCTGGCGGCCCCGGCGATGGCGCAACCCTGGATCGCGCTCAGCCCGACGCCGCCGCAGCCGAACACGGCCACGCTCGAGCCGGCTTGCACGCGGGCGGTGTTGAACGCCGCGCCCACGCCGGTCATCACGCCGCAGGCCATCAGACAGGCCGGCTCCAGCGGCATGGCGGAATCGATCTTCACCACGCTGTCGACGTGCAGCGTGGCGTACTCAGCCATCACGCCGCAACCGGAAAACACCGACAGGGGCTGGCCGGCGGCGTCGAAGGTGCGCACCGTGCCGTCGGGCAGCGTGGTGAGCGTCCGGGCAGCCTGATCACAGAGTTGCGGCCTGCCGGTCTGGCAATAGCGGCAACGCCCGCACATGCTGACGAAGGAGCTGACCACGGCGTCGCCCACGGCGAGTCGGGTCACGCCCTCGCCGACATCGACCACGATGCCGGCGCCTTCATGCCCCAGCACCAGGGGTGGTGCCATAGGAATGGTGCCATTGGTGGCCGAGAGGTCGCTGTGGCACACGCCGCAGGCGGCGAGGCGGATGGTGACTTCGTTGCGACGCGGTGGATCGACGCGAATGGTCTCGATCTCAAACGGGCGTTCCGGGCCGCGACAAACCACGGCGCGGGCTTGGCGTGCAGGCATGGGGATTCTCCTGGAAGGGTCAGGCGGCGAGCGCATCGCGGGCGACAAGCTGCAACTGGGCGTCACTGTCGCCCAGCCAGAGTTCGATGGTGGTCAGGCGCTTGAACCAATGGCTCACCTGCATCTCGTCGGTCATCCCCATGCCGCCGTGCAATTGCACCGCCTGCTGCGAGACGACGCGACAGCCCTGGCCGACCCGCGCTTTGGCAGCGGCGAGCACGCGGCTGCGTTGCGGGGCGTCGCCGTGGGTGCACATCTCGGCGGCGAGCAGGGCCATGGAGCGCGCCTGCTCCACCTCCATCCACATGTCCACGGCGCGGTGCTGCAGCACCTGAAAGCGGCCGATGGGCTGGCCGAATTGCTGGCGGGTGTTGAGATAAGTGACCGTGGCGTCCAGGGTGGCCTGCAAAAGACCAACGCCTTCGGCGCACAGCGCTGCCAGCCACAAGGCACGCATGTCTTCAGCCATCGCCGCGCCCTGGCCGGGCGGATCGATGCGGGCATCGGCTGCAAGCTGCACACCATCCAGCTTCACGTCGGCGGCGCGCTGGGCGTCGAGCAGGGCATAGGGTTGCAGGCTGACGCCGCGGCTGCGCGCGGGCACGGCGAACCAGGCGATCGTGGCGTCGTCGGTGTGTGCCGACACCAGCAGGACATCGGCGCAAGGCGCCTGCAGCACCAGGGTCTTGGCGCCGTCGAGCCGCCAGCCGTCGGCATGGCGGCTCGACGCAGTGCCGGGCCGCTCGATGTCGAAGCCTGCTCCCGGCTCGAACACCGCGGGCGTGGCGATCGCCTGGCCCACGGCCAGGCGCGGCAGCCAGGTTTGCGTGGCCGCGCTGCCTTCGCTGGCGGCGAGCAGTTGGGTGGCCAGCAGCGCGCTGGCCAGCACCGGCTCCAGCGGCAGCGCCGGGGCAAGGGTCTGCAAGGCATGCAGGCCGTCTTGCACGCTCGCGTTCAAGCCGCCGTGGGCATCGGGCACGAGCAGGGCGGTGATGCCGAGTTCGGCCAAGGTTGCCCAGGCTTGCGGACTGAAGCCATCCGCGGATGCCGAAGCGCGGCGCTGGGCGAAGCCGTAGTCGCGCTGCATGAAGCGGCGCAGCGCGTCCGCCAGTTGGCACTGCTCATCGGTGGGTTGCCACTGCATGCGGTTTCCTTCACAAACCCAAGGCACGGGCCAGGATGTTTTTCTGGATTTCGTTGCTGCCGCCAAAAATGGAGAGCTTGCGCCAGTTGGCGTATTGCGCGGCGAGCAGCTCGTCACCCTGGTCTTGAGTCCCGGTCATGGTCGCCGGTGCTTCGGCGCCTTCTGCGGCAGGCGCGAAGGGCAGGGCGCGCTGGCCCGCAGCGTGCATCAGCAATTCCGAGACGCGCTGCTGCAACTCGCTGCCCAGCACCTTCAGCATGGAGCTTTCCGGTCCCGGCGGACCATCGCGTTGCAGCATGCGCAGTTGCGTCGCTTCCAGCGCCAGCAGGTCGATCTCGATCTGGGCGAGGCGCACCGCGAACAGCGCATCGCCGCGCAGGCGCAGGCCGTTGGCGTCGGCCCGGGCGGCGATGTCGTTCAGGCGTGCCAGTTCCCGCTTGACGATGCCCACGCCGGCAATATTGCTGCGCTCGTGGCCGAGCAGGTATTTGGCAATGGCCCAGCCCTGGTTCTCCTCGCCCACGCGGTTGGCCACGGGTACGCGCACGGCGTCGAACCAGACCTCGTTGACCTCGTGCTCTCCGTCGAGGGTGACGATGGGGCGCAGCGTGACGCCGGGTGAGCGCATGTCGATGAGCAGGAACGAAATGCCCTCTTGCGGCTTGGCCTTGAAGTCGGTGCGCACCAGGCAAAACATCCAGTCGGCATATTGACCCAGCGTGGTCCAGGTTTTCTGGCCGGTGACGACGTAGTCCTCGCCGTCGCGCAACGCACGGGTCTTGAGTGAGGCCAGGTCCGAACCCGAACCCGGCTCGGAATAGCCTTGGCACCACCACACCGCGCCACTGGCGATGTCGGGCAGCAGGGCCAGGCGCTGGGCCTCGCTGCCGAAACGCATCAGCACGGGAGCCAGCATCTTCAGGCCGAAGGGCAGTTGCCGCGGCGCACCGGCCAGGGCGCATTCCTCGTCGAACAAGGCTTGCTGAACAGCGTTCCAGCCGGTGCCGCCGAATGGTTCCGGCCAATTCGGCGCGGCCCAGCCCTGGGCATGCAGGATGCGTTGCCAACGCACGAAATCGTCCTTCTCCAGACGCGAGCCGCGCAACACCTTGCGGCGGATGTCGGCTGGCAGGGCCGCGCTTAAAAACCCGCGCACTTCAGCACGGAAATCGGCGTACTCGGGAGACAAGTCGATATCCATGGGCGATCCATGTGCGCCATACCTGCGCAGGGTGGGAGAAAGCGGACACAATGCGATCGGCGGTAAAACCGCATTGCGGAATTTTGTTCCGTGAAATATGGTGACGATTGTTCGGCGTGTTGGTTGGGCTGTCAAGCTTGGCCAGGCGCCACCCTCGCAGCAAGCATCGAGACTTCGGCCCGACCATGAAAACGTCCATCTCCCAAGCGTCGCAGCCCAAGCGGATCGGCGAACCGAGCCCCGGCGCAGAGGACAACCGTCAATTCGTCACGGCGCTGGCGCGGGGGCTGGAGGTGTTGTCCAGCTTTCGCTCGCGCGACAAGTCCTTGGGCAACCTGGAGATTGCCCAGCGCTGCAAGCTGCCCAAGTCCACCGTCTCGCGACTGACTTACACGCTCACGCGCCTGGGCTACCTCGCGCAAGACGCGGACAGCGGCAAGTACCGGCTGGGCACGGCCACGCTGTCGCTGGGCAGCACGGTGCTGGCACGCATGGATGTGCGCCAGGTGGCGAGGCCGCTGATGCAGGAACTGGCCGATGCGTCCAAGGCCATGGTGTCGCTGGGTACACGCGACCGCCTGTCGCTCATTTATGTGGAGAACTGCCGCAGTGCCTCGGCGCTGACCTTGAGCCTGGACGTGGGCTCGCGCATTCCCATGGCCACCACGGCGATGGGCCGCGCCTACCTTGCCGCGGTGGGCGAACGCGAGCGTGCCGCGGTTTACGAGGACTTGGCAGCTCTGGACGGCCTCGCCTGGCCGGCGCTCAAGCGCGGCATCGACAAAGCCCTGGACGACCATCGCACCCTGGGCGTGGCGTGCTCCTTCGGCGACTGGCAGCCGGACGTGAATGCCATCGCGGTCGGCTTCGACCCTGGCGGGGGCATGCCGTTGATGGCCATGAACTGCGGCGGCCCGGCGTTCCAGTTATCCCCCGCCTTCCTGCTGGAGGAGGTCAGGCCGAAACTGATCGCGCTGGTGCAGCAACTCGAGCGCTTGATGCTGCGCTGAACAGCCTTCGCTGCCGGCTGTCGTCGCGCCCGGTGGTCGTCGCGCATGCAGGCGTGGTCCCCGCAGGCTCGCGCGCCCGGGCTGCCGTGGCGCGCTTCAAACCGCGCCCAGGAACGCGCGGATGGCCGTCTCAACTTCCTGTGGCTGCTCGTGCACCACCCAGTGCGAACCGCTCGGCACGCGATGGATGCGCAGATCGGGCACGACGGCCTCCAGCCCGTCGAGCAACACGGGCAAGAGGGCCGGATCCTGCTCGCCCCAGATCACCAGGGTGGGCATGGAGACGAGGAAGTCTTTCGGCTCCAGCGTCAATCCGGCCGCGCCCGCTTGTGTCGGCGTGGGGGGCACCAGGGGTGAGGCGCGGTAGTAATGGAGCATCGCGTTCATGGCGGCGGGTTGCAGCCAGGCCTGCTTGTAGAGCGCGATCTCGGCCTCGGTCAGCACGATCTGCCCCGTCACGGGATGGCGAAACAGGGCGAGCAGACGCTGGCCATCATCGCGCAGCAA
>JAJXUC010000158.1 GCA_021783435.1 Pseudomonadota bacterium
CTTCCTGCCGCGCCTGCTCGGCCGCGTGCAGCGCAGCCTGTGGGAGCGCAGCCACCACAGCCGGGCGAGGGACGCTGCCCAGATCCAGCACCACTACGACGTCAGCGACGACTTCTATGCCCTGTGGCTCGATCCCCGGCGCGTGTATTCGTGCGCCTACTTCCGGGCCCCCGGCATGAGCCTGGCCGCCGCGCAGCAAGCCAAGCTCGACCACATCTGCAAGAAGCTGATGCTCAAGCCCGGCGAGCGCTTCATCGACATCGGCGCCGGCTGGGGCGCCCTGCTGCTGTGGGCCGCCGAGCACTACGGCGTGCAGGCCACCGGCATCACCCTGTCCAAGAACCAGCACACCTACGTCAACCGCCTGATCGAAGCCAAAGGGCTGCAGGGGCGCGTCAAGATGCTGCTGCAGGACTACCGCGACGTCGACGAGCACCAGCCCTACGACAAGGTGGCCTCGGTGGGCATGTGCGAACACGTCGGCCGGCCCAATCTGCCCACGTACTTCGCCAAGATCCGCCGCCTGCTCAAGCCCGGCGGGCTGGTGATGAACCACGGCATCACCGCCGGCGGCACCGACAACGCGCAGCTCTCTGGCGGCATGGGCGACTTCATCGAGAAGTACATCTTCCCCGGCGGCCAGCTCGTGCATGTCAGCGTCATGCTCGACACCCTGGCGCGCGGCGGGCTGGAGCCGCTGGACGTCGAATGTTTGCGTCCGCACTACGCGCAAACGCTGTGGCACTGGCTTGACGCCCTGGAGTCGCGCGAGGCGGAGGCCCGCGAGGTGCTGGGGATGCATGCGGAAAAGATCCTGCGTGCCTACCGGCTGTACCTGGCCGGCTCGGCCATGGGCTTCGAGCAGGGCTGGATCTCGCTGTTCCAGGTGCTGGGCTCGCGCCCCGATGGCGTGGTGGAGTCGCGCCAGGATCCCACCTGCACGCTGCGCGCGGCGCAAAGCGACTATCCGTTCAATCGCACCTACATGTACTCCCAAGCTGCCGACCAGGCCCAGCCAGCCACGCAGACACCCGCCGGTCCCCAGCGCTTGCACAGTCGCGAAACGGTTTGAGCGCCGGCGTCGCTGCGGCTTGTCGAGCCGCCGCAATGCGTCCGCGCAACGGCTTTCTCCGCCCGCATCCCATTCCAGCCACCATGCTCTACAAATTCAAGTCCCAAGCCGATTCCGATCTGTTCATGAACCAGGGCCCAGCCGAGCGCATCCTGGCCATCATCGGCAAGCCAGCCGGGCCGCAGGGCATCATCGAGCCGGACGAGATGGCGCGGGCCATCGCCGCGCTGGAAGCCGCCTTGGCCGCGCAGGGCGAAGCCGATGCGAATCAGGCCGCGGCGTCTCCGGGCGGCGCCCAGCCCATCACGCTGCATCAGCGCGCCTGGCCCTTCATCCAACTGCTCAAGCGCAGCCTCAAAGCCGACAAGCCCATCGTCTGGGGCGTTTGACGGCGGTTCGATACTGGCGAGCGGGGCCGATTCTTGCCCCACGCGGCGGTCCGGGGCTGGCCGCGGCATCCCGGCGCTGCGGCCAGCCGAGCTATACGCCTTGTCGCCCGCAGGGTTGACTCCGGGAATCCCCGGGTGTTTTGGACGCCTCGTTGTCAGCAAGCGGTCAGATGGCCCCTCAACAATCCTCACACTTCGTAACATTCACGCATTCCGTGTTACGAATGGAGGCTGGCTGCGAGCCGCCCCAAACCCATGCGATTCGTGCATCTTGCGCGAACGCCAACAGAATGAGGAGACAGTTTGATGGCTGCAATCACCCTGGACGCCGCACCGCGTCCGATGTCCGGCGAGGAGCGCAAGGTCATCTTTGCCTCGTCGCTCGGCACCGTGTTCGAGTGGTATGACTTCTATCTTTACGGTTCGCTCGCCGCCATCATCGCGAAGAAATTCTTCGCCGGCCTCGACCCCGGATCGGCCTTCATCTTCGCCCTGCTGGCGTTTGCCGCCGGTTTCATCGTGCGTCCCTTCGGCGCGCTGCTGTTCGGCCGCCTGGGCGACATGATCGGGCGCAAGTACACCTTCCTGATCACCATCCTGATCATGGGCATGTCCACGTTCATCGTGGGCCTGTTGCCCAGCTACGCCGCCATCGGCGTGGCCGCTCCCGTCATCCTCATCGCCCTGCGGTTGTTGCAGGGGTTGGCGCTGGGTGGCGAGTATGGCGGTGCCGCCACCTACGTGGCCGAGCATGCGCCCCACGGCAAGCGCGGCGCCTACACGTCGTGGATTCAAACCACCGCCACGCTCGGCCTGTTCCTGTCGCTGCTGGTCATTCTCGGTGTGCGCACCTCTCTGGGCGAGGATGCCTTCAACGACTGGGGCTGGCGCATTCCCTTCCTCGTGTCCATTTTTCTGCTGGGCATTTCGGTCTGGATCCGACTCAAGCTCAACGAGTCGCCCGCCTTCGTGCGCATGAAGCAGGAGGGCAAGACATCCAAGGCGCCGCTGACCGAATCGTTTGGTCAATGGGGCAATCTCAAGGTCGTCATCCTTGCCCTGCTGGGCCTGGTCGCCGGTCAGGCTGTGGTGTGGTACGCCGGGCAGTTCTACGCGCTGTTCTTCCTCACGCAGACCCTGAAGGTCGACGGTGTCACCGCCAATTTGCTGATCGGCTTGTCGCTGCTCATCGGCACGCCGTTCTTCCTCTTCTTCGGCGCACTGTCGGACAAGATCGGCCGCAAGCCCATCATCCTGGCCGGTTGCTTGCTGGCCGCGCTGACTTACTTTCCGCTGTTTCACGCCCTGACCGAGGCCGCCAACCCTGACCTGGCGAAGGCCTTGGCCAAAACCCCCGTGACCCTGGTGGCCGATCCCGCTGAGTGCTCGTTCCAGTTCAATCCCACGGGCACGGCCAAGTTCACCAGCTCGTGCGACATCGCCAAGCAGATGTTGGCGGCCTCGTCGGTGAACTACACCAATGTCGCCGGCACCGGCGTGGCGCAAATTCAAGTGGGCAGCCAGATCATCCCGACGTTCAACGGCAAGGGCATGCCAGGGCCCGAGTTCAAGTTGAGGGAAGCCGCGCTGAAGAAGGACATCGGCGCAGCAGTCAAGGCGGCCGGCTACCCGGCCAAGGCTGACCCGGCGAAAATCGACAAGACCATGGTCACGGCCATTCTGGTGGTCCTGGTGATCTACGTCACGATGGTCTACGGCCCCATTGCCGCAGCCCTGGTGGAACTGTTCCCCACCCGCATCCGCTACACCTCGATGAGCTTGCCCTACCACATCGGTAACGGGTGGTTCGGCGGCTTGCTGCCCACCATTGCCTTTGCCCTTGTGGCGCAGAACGGCAACATTTTTTATGGGCTGTGGTACCCCATCATCATCGCCAGCGCAACCTTTGTCATCGGCCTGTTCTTCCTGCCGGAGACCAAGGATCGTGACATCTACGCGCACGATTGAACACGCTGAAAGCAGGGTTTGCCGCGCGGGTTTCAGCCCGCGCGGCAAACCGCCACATCACGCGCATGAACCTTGGAGCGCAACTTGCTTGGAGTGCAACCCGATTCCCGCGGGCTCTTTCTCTTCTTGATGTGTTCCCCTGTTTTGCGTAGGGCTGTTGGGGATCGGTGTTCTGCTTGAAAGCCTCGCACCGAGTGCGTATATTGGCTCCATATTTGAAGTATCTGGATTGAGTGACGTTCATTTCAGGAGACTCACGATGCAACCAGACAGCAAGCTCAAATTGCCTGTGTATCAGGCCGCCGGGCGACGTTCCTTCTTGCACGGCCTTGGTGTCGTGACGGTTGCTTCAGGTGGTGCCGCGTTGGCTTGCGACGTGACCTGGAAGGCCACCGAAGCGGCGCGCGTTGTGTCAGCCGAGAAGCAGGGCACAGGCTCGGCGCCCCTGAGCGCAACTGGCTATTGCCTCACAGACAACATCCGCAGCTATTACCGCACGGCCAGGTACTAAGCCAGCGCGGTCGCCTGCGCGGCGCCCATCCGCACCGCCTGATTGAAGCGGTCCATGATGCGGTCAAGTTTTACTTGAGAAGTCCCGCCCTCGCCTTGAAGTGGGCTGCCATGATCAGGAGTCGCAACATGTTGCTCAAGCGTCTGTCATCCGATGTGCAGTCCGAGGATCCATCGCAAGCCTTGTCCGGCCCATGGATCGCGCAGCTCAAGCGCAACTTGACGCATGCCTTGCCCACAGTCGATCGTCGTGCATTTCTTCGCCGCTCCGGCTTCGGTCTGGGCCTAGGTCTCGGCGCTGGATTGATCGGCTCGCAGTTGCGCCTGGTGCAGAAAGCCAATGCTGCAAACACTCTTGCCCCAGGCGCGCCGGGCAGTAAGGACGTGGTCACGCGACGCACGGTGTGCACCCATTGCTCGGTCGGCTGTGCTTCCGACGCGATGGTGGAGAACGGCGTCTGGGTGCGACAAAATCCGGTATTCGAGTCCCCCATCAATCTGGGCGCTCACTGCGCCAAGGGAGCCGCACTGCGCGACCATGGTCGGGGCGATCACCGCCTGCGCTACCCCATGAAGCTGGTGGACGGCAAGTATCAACGCATTTCATGGGACCAGGCGCTGCAAGAAATCACCGATCGGCTGGTGGGTATACGCCAGGAAAGCGGACCGGATGCGCTGTTCGTCGTCGGATCGAGCAAGCACAACAACGAGCAGGCCTATCTGTTGCGCAAGTGGGTGTCGTTCTGGGGCAGCAACAACTGCGACCACCAGGCGCGCATCTGCCACTCCACCACGGTGGCCGGCGTGGCCAACACCTGGGGCTACGGCGCCATGACCAACTCGTACAACGACATGGCCAATGCCAAGGTCGCGCTGTACATCGGCTCCAACGCCGCTGAAGCCCATCCGGTGTCCATGCTGCACCTGTTGCATGCCAAGGAAAACGGCTGCAAGGTCATCGTCGTCGACCCGCGTTTCACCCGCACTGCGGCCAAGGCCGACAAACATATCCGAATCCGCTCGGGCACCGATATTGCCTTCCTGTTCGGCGTGCTCTATCACATCTTCCAGAACGGCTGGGAAGATCAGGCGTATCTCGATGCCAGGGTCTGGGGCATGGATCAGGTGAAGCAGGACGTGATGGCGAAATGGGCGCCTGACAAGGTGGAGGAAGTTTGCGGCGTGGATGGCGACACCACCTTGATGGTGGCGCGCTGGCTGCACGAGAACAAGCCCGGCACCGTCGTCTGGTGCATGGGCCAGACGCAACACACCATCGGCCATGCCATCGTGCGTGCGTCCTGCATCCTGCAATTGGCGCTGGGCAATGTCGGCAAGTCGGGCGGCGGCACCAATATTTTCCGCGGCCACGACAACGTCCAGGGCGCCACCGACGTCGGTCCCAACCCGGACTCCCTGCCTGGTTACTACGGCGTGATCGAAGGCGCCTGGAAGCACTATGCCGGAGTCTGGGGCGTCGATTACGAGTGGATCAAGGGCCGCTTCGCACCGGGCATGATGACCAAGCCGGGCATGACGGTGTCGCGCTGGATCGACGGCGTGCTGACCCCCAACGATATGGTGGATCAAGGCCCCAACCTGCGCGCGCAGATTTTCTGGGGCCATGCGCCAAACTCGCAGACCCGTGGCCTGGACATGAAAAAAGCCATGGATAAGCTCGATCTGCTGGTGGTGATCGATCCCTACCCCTCGGCGACCGCCGCCATGGCGGCCATGCCCGGAGACGCCAAGGATCTCAATCCCCAACGCGCGGTCTACCTGTTGCCGGCCACCACCCAGTTCGAGACCTCGGGCTCGGTCACCGCATCCAACCGTTCGCTGCAATGGCGCGAGAAAGTGGTCGAGCCGATGTTCGAGTCGCGCACTGATCACATGATCATGACTCAGCTTGCCGACAAACTCGGCTTCGGCAAGGAGTTCGTGAAGAACTACAAGATGGTGCCGGGCAAGGGCGGCATGCAAGAGCCCGAAACCGAGTCCATCTTGCGCGAAATCAATCGTGGTGTCTGGACCATCGGCTACACCGGGCAAAGCCCGGAGCGCCTCAAGGCGCACATGCGCAATATGCATGTGTTCGACGTGAAAACCCTGCGTGCCCGCGGCGGCATCGACGCCGAAACCGGTTACAAGCTCGATGGCGAATACTTCGGCCTGCCCTGGCCCTGCTACGGCACGCCCGAGCTGCGCCATCCCGGTACGGCGAATCTGTACGACACCTCGCTCAACGTCATGCAGGGCGGCGGCAACTTCCGCGCCAATTTCGGCGTGGAGCGTGATGGCAAGTCGCTGCTCGCGGCCGATGGCTCCGCCTCGAAAGGCGCCGACATTCAAACCGGTTACCCCGAATTCGACTCCACCTTGCTGAAAAAACTCGGCTGGTGGGAGGAGCTTACCGAGACCGAAAAAAAGGCCGCTGACGGCAAGAACTGGAAGACCGATTCCTCGGGCGGCATCATCCGTGTGGCGATGAAAAACCACGGCTGCCACCCTTTCGGCAATGCGCGCGCCCGCGCCGTGGTGTGGAACTTCCCGGACCCCATCCCACAGCACCGTGAGCCCTTGTATTCCACCCGACCTGATCTGGTCGTGAAGTATCCCACCTACGACGACAAGAAAGTATTCTGGCGCCTGCCCACGCTGTACAAGACGGTGCAGCAGCACAACATCGACATCGTCAAGCAGTTTCCGCTCATCCTCACCTCCGGCCGCTTGGTCGAGTACGAAGGCGGCGGCGACGAAACCCGCTCCAACCCCTGGCTGGCGGAGTTGCAGCAGTTCGCCTTCGTCCAAGTCAATCCGGCGGTGGCCAACGACCGCAACATCCGCGAGGGCGACGACGTCTGGGTCAGCACCCCAACCGGCGCACGCATCAGGGTGCGGGCGCGCGTGACCGAGGCCGTGGATCGCTCCACGGTGTTCATCCCCTTCCACTTTGCCGGACACTGGCAGGGCAAGGATCTGCGTCAGTTCTACCCGGAGGGCGCGGCACCGATCGTGCTTGGCGAGGCGGTCAACACGGCAACCACCTATGGCTATGACGCCGTGACGATGATGCAGGAAAGCAAAACCACCGTGTGCCAACTCGAACGCGCTTGAGGCCCCACGCTCATCAAGGCAAGTCCAACGGAGACGACCATCATGGCCCGCATGAAATTCATTTGTGACACCGAGCGCTGCATCAATTGCAACGGCTGCGTCACCGCCTGCAAGAACGAGAACGAAGTGCCCTGGGGCGTCAATCGCCGCCGCGTGGTCACCATGAACGAAGGCGTGCCGGGCGAGAAATCCATTTCGGTGGCCTGCATGCATTGCTCCGACGCGCCCTGCATGGCGGTGTGCCCGGTGAGTTGCTTCTACCGCACGCCCGAAGGCGTGGTGCTCCACGATAAGGATGTGTGCATCGGCTGCGGCTACTGCTCCTACGCCTGTCCCTTCGGGGCACCGCAGTTTCCCGCCAACGGCGAATTCGGCCTGCGCGGCAAGATGGACAAATGCACGTTTTGCGCCGGCGGTCCCGCGCCCAACGGCTCGGAAGAACAATTCAAGGAATACGGCCGCGACCGCCTGGCTGAAGGCAAGCTGCCGATCTGCGCCGAGATGTGCTCGACCAAAGCCTTGTTGGCAGGTGACGGCGAAGTTGTCGCCGACATCCTTCGCGACCGTGTGCTGCATCGCGGCGGTGGTGCCGAGCTGTGGGGTTGGGGCACCGCGTATGGCAAGGGTGAAGCCCACGCGCCGCAGCCGGCCGCGGCCAGCCAGGGGTCTCAATCATGAACCCGAGACGTAACCTCCGTGCGCTGGCGACGCTGCTGGCCTTGTTTGCACTCGGCGCATGCAGCCAGAAACCGCAAACCCTGACGCAGACCGGCGCTCCGGCCTCCGAGGCGCCGTGGATGGGGGGCAAGCCGGCCTTCACCGCGTCCGGCTGGAAAGTGGGTGATCAGGCAAGCTGGCAGCGCGAAATCGACCGCCGCGCCCAGGCCCAGAACGAATACGTGCGCATGCGCTGACCCAGCGGAGGGCATGATGTCCAGACCATTCCTTGTTCCGGCCTCGACGCCGTGCCGCGCAAGATCCTGGCACGCTTCCTCCGGTGTTGTGCTTTTCGCTGCGCTGTTTGCCGCCTTGTGGATCGTTTTGCTCCTGTCTCCAACCGGAGCCTGGGCGCAAGCCGCGGTCACCCCCGCACCAATATTGCCAGCACCGAGCGCGGCCTGGGCCGGTGCGGTGCAAGGGGCCCCGACAGGGGCCCAGGTCACGGCCAGCCAGCTTGCCAGCCAACCTGCAGCGCCACCCGGGGCCGATACCCTGGCCGGTTATGCCCAGCAAAACAACGGCCAGCGCGAACAGGCGCAGCCGGGTAACAACGCACCGATGTGGCGCGCCCTCAAGCAGCAAGCGGGCTTCAGCAGCCTGCCTGCTCCCGAGGCTGGCGTGCTGATTCAGCCGCAAACCCGTTATCCCGGCTCCGATTTCACGACTGCCGGCGAGGCCTGGCGCCAAGCGCGCAATCTGCTGCTCATCCCGGTGGGCGGCTGGCTGCTCATCCTGGCCTTGGTCGGCATTGGTGTGTTCTACGCCGTCAAGGGCCAGATCCGCCTGCATCAGAGGCCCACGGGGCGCAAGATCGAGCGCTTCACCCCGTTCGAGCGGTTCATGCATTGGGGGCTCGCTTACAGCTTCATCGCCCTGGCGGTGTCGGGCGTCGTCATGATGTTCGGCAAATTCTTCCTGCTTCCCGTGCTCGGCCTCGGCCTGTTCGGCTGGCTCAGCTACGCGCTCAAGACCCT
>JAJXUC010000159.1 GCA_021783435.1 Pseudomonadota bacterium
ACAGCGCGAGCCAGGCGCTCGATCTCGTCGTGCGCCTGCTGCTGAAGCCGGGCGACACGGTGTTCGTCGAGGATCCGGGCTACTTCAACCTATTCGGTCTGCTGAAGCTGCACGGTGTGAACCTCGTGGGCGTGCCGCGCCGCGCGATGGGGCCGGACGTCGAGATGACCGAGGCGCTGCTGCGCGAACATCGTCCGAAGCTGTTCTTCGTCAATACTGTGTTCCACAACCCGACCGCGACGAACATTGCACCGCAGGTCATGTTCCGGCTGCTGCAGCTCGCTCACCAGCACGGTTTCACATTCGTCGAGGACGACGTCTACGCGGACTTCGAAGCGACACCCTCGCAGCGGCTCGCGACGCTGGACCAGCTCGAACGCGTGGTCTACCTCGGCGGATTCTCGAAGGCGTTGTCGTCGTCGCTGCGGGTAGGCTACCTGGTCGCACGCCCCGATCTGATCAAGCCGTTCATCGAGCTGAAGGCGCTCACCAGCATGGGTGGCGCGCGGATCGCAGAGAGCATCGTCGCGTTGCTGCTCGAGCGCGGCACGCACCGCAAGCATCTGGAGCGGCTGCGCAGGCGTCTCGCACAGGCGTCGGCCAATGCAGTTACGCGGTTACGTCAGTCAGGCTGGGAAGTGTACGAGCAGCCGAGCGGCGGCATGTTCCTGTGGGCGTGCGTACCAGGTGTGGAGGATTCCGCAGTGCTGTGCGATGCCGCACGCACGTTCGGGCTCGACCTCGCGCCGGGACGCGAATTTCGGCCGAATGGGGAGGCGACGCCGTGGGTGCGGCTCAACGTGGCGGCGGCAAGCAACCCGCTGGCCGAGCCGTTCATCAACGCAGCGGGCAGGCTTGCGCGGGGGGCGTGATGGGCGCGCTTGCAGGAGTTCGCGGAAACCGCGTGCTGTCTGACCAATATAGGAGCAAGGGTGTTGTTTGCACATTCAGGG
Source organism: Pseudomonadota bacterium (assembly GCA_021783435.1). The sequence goes on from JAJXUC010000159.1 coordinate 954, forward strand.
TGTCGGGCGCAGCCTGACCAAGAGCCGGGGAGAGGCTGGAGCGCACGCGGCAGGTGACACCCCGGCCTACCTTGCCCCCACCCTTCTGCTGTTCTATGTTGTCGCGAGCCGACACAGCATGGGTTAAAACACTACCCGTAGTTGATTGCACTGGGTCAGTACCCTACATTTAGCGCATGCACGCCGTCATCGCCACTGCAATTGCTACAGCCCGTGTCGCTACTGAGCGCCCTATTCAGCGACATCGTCCTGGGTTAGGGGCAGTGCTGGGCATTGGCCTCGGCTTGGTTTTGTTTTCGGGAGGCGCCGCGACTCTGGCGGGTACGGCCTGGGCGATCATCACACTGGTCACGGTCATCATCGGGAGCAAAGAGACCTTCGCCACCGTCCCGCGACTGTGGGTAAGCCAACAGCTTGAGTTGGTGCGTGCCAATGTCGCCCTGATGGTCGCGTCTTTGCTGGCCGCGCCAATCTTTTCGGTTAGCGTGTCCAGCATGCTGTTGTCTTTATGGCTGCGCCCGCAAGCCTTGACAAGCAGGGCGACTCCACGCCAGACGGTACGTTGCGGCCATCGCCGCATTGCTCATATCGCCCTCACCGCGCGCGTCGTCCCGGCGCCCATCGCCCGCGCCTAGACGCGGGCTGCATTCCCCCATCCTCATCACTGCACTCTGCAGCCCGCGTCAGCCGATCCGATTGTTTTCTGCTCGGAGGTTGACGACAGGTGCACGCTCTGCCGTGGGCCATGCCGTCGCCGACTTCCCGAATGTGTTTCGTTCGAGGGTTGACGCGATGTTTGATACAAGAACGATGTTCGAGGCCATGCTCATGCAAGGCGCCTCTTTGGTCATGTGGCTGGACGATGACTATCTCAAAAAGAACCTTGGATATGACACCGTCAAGGCTGCCCAACGGCGCCGTGAACGCGGCGACTTCCCGGCCACAACGACCATCGGCGGTCGTGTGGCCGTGTTGCTGCCTGACCTAGCCGAGTGGCTATGTCGGAAAAGTGTTCTGGGCTCAGCTCCTGAGCACACCCCGCCCGCATCCCCGCAGGACGCCACCATACCCTCAGCAAGGCGCCGGGGCCGACCGCGCCTGCATGCAGGCTCCGCCTGCCCAGGATCGCGCGATGGAGGCCAAGCATGAGGCCGCGCGCAGTTCTGCACCGCAGCGCAACGCCCCTGGCCCGTGAACGCCTGCCCGACGCGCAGGACTACTTCAACCGCGAGCTGGACACGCTGCACGGGCGCGGCCCGTGGCGTAGTGCACTGTGCCCCTTCCATACGGAGCGCACCCCATCCTTGCGCGTGCATGTCGAGACCGGCGCGTTTCGCTGCATGGCCTGTGGCGCGCATGGCGGCGACCTGATCGCCTTTCACATGCAACGCCGCAACGTGGATTTCAAGACCGCGTGCATCGCACTCGGTTGCTGGACAGGAGGACGTCGTCATGCTTGACGCAGATGTCATTCAAGAAACACCCCAGCACGCTGCACGCCGCCTGGTCGCTGGGATGATGGCACCAGGCGCGCAGCTCGAAGCCTTGCATGCCTACACCGATCCGCAGGGACACCCGATTTACTGGCGCATTCGGGGTAGGCAGGTCAATGGTGAAAAGCTGATCAGGCCGATGCACGCCTTACCCGATGGTGGCTTCGAGCTGGGCGAGCCCCCCGCCCCAGTATCCGGGAAGTGGCTGTATCGTCTGCACGACCTGGCGCGCAACCCAGAGGCGCAGGTGATCGTTTGCGAAGGCGAGAGGGCTGCGGACGCGCTGGCGCAGCTTGGGCTGATCGCCACCACCAGCGGGAGCGCATCGAGCGCTGCAGCCGCCGATTGGACACCGCTGCAGGGCCGCGATGTGCTGATCTGGCCTGACCATGACAAATCCGGCGCGCAGTATGGCCGCGATGTTGCCCACAGGCTGCAGGCGATGGAGTGCAACGTGCGCATCGTTGACGTCGTCGTGCTGAACTTGCCGCCGAAGGGCGATGCAGTTGAATGGCTGGCCGCGCATCCCGACGCCACCGCCGCCGATGTGCTTGGGTTGCCGGTTTTGTCTGCGCCCATCCCTGCGACCGTTGCGACATCTGCGACACCGCAACTGCCGCCGCTGCCCGTTCCGCAGGCCCAGGGGCGCGCCCGCGACCTGTTGATGCCGCAAGCCGAAGGCAGCGACACGCCCTATCCCATCGAGGCCCTGGGGCCGCTGGCCGATGCTGCGCGCGCATTAGCCGGAGGCGCGCAAGTTTCTCCCGCCATGGCCGGGCAATCGCTGCTGGCCGCCGCCGCGTTGCTGGCGCAAGGCGTGGCGAATGTGCGCACACTCGCGGGAGCCGTTGCACCGCTGAGTCTGTACTGCTTGACGATTGCGGCCAGTGGCGACGGGAAAGACTCGGCAGACCGCCCCGCGATGAGCCCGATCCATGACGCGCAGCGAGAGCAAGGCAAGCGCTACACCGAAAGCATGGCCGCATTCGAGGATGCCCGGGCCGCCCGCAAGAAAGGCGACCCGCCGCCTGAGCCTCCCGGTCCCGCCCCGTATCGCATCGCCGCTGATCTGACCATCGAAGGCATGCGCCGTAGTTTTGCCGAAGGCGTCTCCACACAAGGACTCTTCAGCACAGAGGCCGGTGCCGTGCTGGCCGGGCATGCTATGACACCCGAGCAGCGCACCAAGACTGCCGCGAACCTGTGCGGCCTGTGGGACCGTGGACATCTGTCTGTCGTTCGCGCTGGAGGGGGCCGCACCGAGCGCTACGGGGTTCGCCTGTCTGCACACCTGCTGATTCAGCCAGCCGCCCTGGGGGATGTGCTCACCGACGAAACCCTGTCGGGCATGGGTTTCTGGCCGCGCTTTCTACTGGCCTGGCCTGCGCCGCTGGCCCCGCGTGTGTTCAGACCCTGGCGACCCGACGCCAGCCCGGCAATTCTGCGCTACTGGGCAGACTGCAAGCGCCTGCTGTCCCTGCCTCTGCCTGACGATTGCGACAGCCTGCCGGTGATCGAACTGAATGCGCAAGCCACCGAGCGCATGGCCACGTTTTTTGAGGGCATGGAACGCGAGGGGCGGCAAGGCGGGCTGCGCGACGTGCAGCCCTTCGCGTTGCGCGCCACGGAGCAGGCTTGCCGCATCGCTGGGGTACTGGCCTGCTACGCCGGTCAGGATGTGATTGACGACCCGACCGCCGCCTATGGCGCCGCTCTGGCCGCGCACAGCCTGGACAACTGGCAAGCTGCGCTGTCCGGCAAGGCTGACCCAGGGCCAGAACGGGCGTTGACGCTTTACCGCTGGCTCGTGGAGCGTGTGGGCTGGGTCGGACTGCGGGACATCTCCCGTCTCGGCCCCAACAGTGTGCGTGCCGCCGACCGGCGCGACACAGCACTCGACCGGTTGGAAGCGCTGGGGCTGGTGGAGGTCGACGGCGCCGCCGTCAAAGCTGCAGGAGTTGACCATGCGCGCCACTGATCTGGTCAAACGCATCTGGGGTGCCCCACCCCTTGCGACCGTTGCGACAACTGCGACAAGGGGCGTTGTGTCGCAACTGTCGCAGTTGTCGCAAGACGCTGCGGATCGAACATCGCACCACGTTGTCGCATCTGTCGCAACGGTCGCAGGCACACCGACTCCACAAAACCACTCTGCCCTGCCCGATCTGCTGGCGCGGCATGGCGATGCCAGCGCGCATGGTGTGCGATGGGACACACTGGAGTTGACCGACGCCACTGCATCGACCCTGTGGGTCGTCCTCGCCCCACGCGGTCTGACGGTGCTGGCAACGACAATGCCGATCCGCACGCCCTTGAGCTATGCCGCCGCCTGGCCTGCCCGCTCTCTCACACCGGAGCCTATGGCCGATGCTGCACCAGTGAGCGCAGAGCAATCTGCCGTCGACACCATCGCTCGCGCCATGCAGAGCTGCTGGGCCTGCCGTCACCTGGCCACGCTGGCGCGATTGAATGACCGCACACCAGCCTGCGCCCAAGGACATGCGTTGGTGTGGCGCGTCATCCATCCAGGACGACGCACCACGCCCAGCCGAGCGCGCGACCCGACCGGAGCGTGCCCAGATCGCGCGCCCCCTGCAAATCGGAGCAGTCCACCAAAGGACTGAACCCGGACGCTCTGGCAACCGTGTTCAGCTGGGGGCAAGGTAAGCCTAGGTTTCACCTGGCGCTCGCGCTTCAGGCGAAACCGGCGCTTGGTCAGGCTGCGCCCGACACCCAGTTTGCGCCGCGTTCGGCACTGCGTTTCTCACACGTTTTTGGAGTACGAACATGAACCAACCATCCACCCTCTTTGACCGCCTCGACCAAGCGGCGAAACTCTCCCGTCAGCTCACGGGCAAAGCCGCAGCGCGCACCGTCAGCGATGCGTTCGTGACCGAGCGCATCGCTGACATCAAGGAGCTGCACCAAAGCGGCGTGTCGCTGGCGCGTTATGCGCGACTCGTCGCCCCCGTACTTGGCGTGCGTCCGTCTGCGCTGCGGGACGCACTGCGCCGGGCGGGTTTTGCCGCTACAGCATTGGCAAGCGTGTCCGGGACGGCCGCCACACCTGCCGCGCCCGTAGTCGAGCGGCGGCGTGCGGCAAAACCAGCAGCGTCATCCGCCCCCGCAAGTGCTGGCGCGCCCGGTCTGGAGTTGCCCAACTGGGCGGACGGGTCGGACCGGATGGCTGACGAATCCAAGGCAGACTACATCCTGCGCAAGCACATCGAGGGGCCGCCAGCCGCCGGATTCAAAGCCATTGGCGAATCACCCGCGGAACGCGCCGATGCGCTGCTCAAAGCCCTGGACTTTGGGGCGGCGGGTGTGACCGAGAGCGACCGCAAGATCGTCATCGCGCTCATCGAGCGCTGCGGCGCTGATGCCGTGGAGCGGCGCATCGACAGCGAGCGCAAGGCCTTGCCGCCGGGAGGCAAGCTCTACCCAAGCACGCTGCGCTCACGCATGACGGGCGACGGCCATGCGTGAGCGCACCACCCACCTGACATTGCGCGCCACGCCAGCCGAAGCTGCGCTGATCCGCCATCTGGCCGATGCGGCTCTGCTGACGACCAGCGCTTACTTGCGCACCATGGCGCTGCGCGGCGATGCGCGGGTGGCCCGGCTGCAAACCCTGCACGCCGAGTTGCGGCGGCAAGGCGGGCTGCTCAAGCATCTGGCCGCGCAAGGCCAGCTCGGCCGCAGCGCCCCGGAACAGGCACTGGCCGACTGGCGGGCCGCGGTGCGGCGCGTCTGCGAGGAGATGGACCATGCTCGCCAAGGTCATCGTCCGTAACTCCACGGCGCGGGGCTTTGGCGAAGCCGTGTGCTACATCGCCCGCGACAACCCCGACCAGGTCGCAGAACCCAGGCCCGGGATGGGTGCGCTCAACCTCGACTGTCCGCTGGACAGTCCAGAAGATCGCCAAAGCGCCATCGACATCCTCGACGCCACGGCTGCGGCGGCGCGCCACAAGACGGTACGCTCCCCCGTCTACCACGTCACCCTGGCCTGGCAGGAGGCCGAGCATCCCGAGCGCCAGCAGATCGACGCAGCGTGCGCGCACGTCCTGAAAACGCTGGGCTTCGAGGGGCACGATGCACTGTGGGCGCTGCACCGCGACACCGGCCACGATCATGTGCATCTGATCGTCAACCGGGTGCATGCCGACGGCCATACCGCCAAGGTGCCCAGGTTGGACTGGCTGCTCCTGGACAAAGCCATGCGCGAGATCGAGCTTGCGCAGGGCTGGCGACACAGCCCCGGCCCATATGTCACCGTGGATACGACTGCGGGGCCGGACGTGGTGCGCCTGAGCCGGCCCGAGCGGGCGCGGCGGGGCATGGGCCAGGACGGGCCGCAGCCCTCGCCAGCGGCGGCACAAACGTCGCACCGCGAGGGCGGCGCGGCCTCGTTCCAGGAATGGGTCGCAGGCGGTCCGGCGAAGGCGATCAAGGCCGTCATCGACACACCGGGGGCGAGCTGGGAGCGCGTGCATCAGCAGGCGGCGCGCTATGGGCTGCGCATCGAGCCGAAGGGTTCGGGCATGGTGGTGACGACGACGATGGACGATGGGCGCGTGCTGGCGGCCAAGGCGTCGCAACTGGGACGCTGGGCGAGCAAGGCGGCGCTGGAGAAGCGCCTGGGGCCGTACCAGCCGCCACAGGGAGCGCTGCCTGCGCCGGCAGCGACGTATCAGAAGGCGCTCGATGCGGACAAGGTGTATGGCAACGGCCAGGGGGCGCGGCGCGGGGTGGAGGCGGATGACCTGCGCTTTGCGCGTCGGGCCGAACGGGCGGCGGCACGCAAAGCGCTGGCCGCGCGATTCAAGGCGGAGCAGGATGCGGCCAGACGGGTGCGGCCTGCGCAGCGGGCGGCGCTGGTGCAGCAGCATCGCGCCGAGCGGGCGGGGCTTGCTGCGGGGCTGCGCGAGGAACGCAAGGCCCTGCCGGAGCAGGCGCGGCAGCGGGGCCAGCCGCTGCTCGTGGTGCAGTCGCTGTGGGCCATGCACGCGGCGCAGCAGCGCGAAGCCTTGCAAAAGCGCCAGGCCGCAGAACGCCGGGCGCTGTCGGCCAGGCAGCCGAAGGCCGAAGTCTGGCGCAAGTGGCTGGAGCGCGAAGCGGGACAGGGCGATGAAGCGGCACAGGCGGCGCTGCGCGGCATCCGCTACCGCGAGCAGCGCAACAGGAACAAGTCTCAGGATGGCATCGAGGGCGAGGAACTCGACCCGCTGCGCAAGCTCACCCTGGCTGGCCTTGCGGCGCAGATCGACCCCAAGCGCCAGCTCGTGCTGTACCGTGGCGCGGATGGACGGGAGAAGTTCACCGACACCGGCCCGCGCATCGTCCTGCACGACAAGGCCGATGACAGTCTGGAAGCCGCCCTGCGCATGGCAGGGCAGAAGTACGGTGGCAAGGTGGACATCACGGGCAGCGCGAAATTCAGGGAGCGTGCCGCCCGGCAGGCGGTGCGGCTAGGCATCGAGGTGGTGGACGCCGATCTGCAAGCCGTGGTGCAGGATGAACAGCGGCGTATGCGGGCGCAAATGACGCGCCATGTTCCGCGACTGGCAGGAGCAGATCACACCGTGCCGGTCATCCTAAACGCGCTGCACGCCGAGGCGGGCATACGGGCCGATCTGGACAAACTGTATGAGGCGATGCGCAGGCAATGGACTGCCATCGAGCGCGGCGGCGGTATCGAGTGGCTGCACAAATCACGCAACATCTACCACGCCAAGTGCGGCGAGTGGGCCGGGCTGGTCGAGCGCTATGTGACTGCCGGGGGCGACGCGGGGGCGCTACCCAAGTTGCCGCACGAACGAAGCAAGCGTCAGCACAGCATGGGAAGGTGAGTGTGACGGCTGATACGCCAAGGCGCGAGCGGAAATGCCAACGGGGGGACACCAGGGGTGCCCATCAAGGGGACGTTCCGGGGAAGTTTGGGATAATTTTGGGGGAACTTAGGGGGAATGCACCCCAAAAAATGCCCGTTTTGGACGAAAAAAACCCACAGCATTAGTGTGGGCTTGTTCTGCAACTTATTCATTTACTAGGTGTTTTTTGGTCGGGGCGAGAGGATTCGAACCTCCGACCCTCTGCTCCCAAAGCAGATGCGCTACCAGACTGCGCTACGCCCCGACGAAGCTCGCCATTCTACCGGGTGATTTCCCTCGGGTCTGTCTCAGCCTGGGCCAAAGCCCAGCGGACATGCTCTTGCAGCAGCGCTCTGGCATGCGGGAGTGCGCTGTGCAGTGCTTGGATAGCTGCCTGGCGCCAGGCCGTCTCGTG
>JAJXUC010000160.1 GCA_021783435.1 Pseudomonadota bacterium
CAGGGCCTGCGCGGCGTCCACAATCTGCGCCCCGGCAGCTTCGTAGTCGGCATCCACGGCGCCAGCGGCCACGCCCGCGCCGGCCTGCACCAGCACCGCATGCCCCTGGGCCACAAGCTTCTTGACGGTCTCGGGGGTGGCCGCCACCCTGGCCTCTCCCGCCAGACTCTCTGCCGGAACTCCAATGCGCATGAATCCTTCTCCTCAACAAATAGGTGACTTGACCGCCGGTCGCGTGATCGCAGCGGCACGCTGGTGTTCGTTATTGCACCCGCACGGATGGGCGAGCGGAGATCGGTGATGGAGCGCGGGGCTCTAGGCCGCGCGCAAACCGGAGGCCTTGATGATCTCCAGATCGCGGGCTGGCGCTTCTGGCTGGGACGCGATGTCCAGGATGCAGGCCTCGGCTGTTTCGAGGTTGTTGTCCCGGGCGAAATTCAGCACGAAGGCATAGGCCATGGGCTCGATGTCGGCCAAGGCGCGGCTGAGCACAATCGAACGGACGCCGTCAACCAGGGTCGGCATGCAATAGGGCGAGTAACAAAGGTGTTCTTCCTGATGCGCGTGGGCGGCGTGCCGGAACTGGGCCATCACCCCGGCCAGACGCTCGGCCCAATCGCTGGGACGGAACAGACGGCCTTCGTGAGTGCGGCCGAGAATCAGAATTTCACCGGGTTTCAGGACGCGCTGAACAACCACCGAATCGAGCATGGCAAGAATCTTGAATATTGCGATGCATCAATTTTGCCGTGTTGCGGCGCATCATGGCAAACCCTAATTCGTAAGTTTTTGAACAATCCGCCGAACCAAGGGCAGCCGTAGTCTTGAACGACGGCCTGTTCGCCAATTCATGCGATGGTGTGCGTGATTTCGGCCGAACACTCGAATGAAATATTTCGGTGGATTGGTGGGTCTTGTCAGCGCTTACGCGCCACGGCATCGATCAGGGCCGAGCGTCCCGCGTGGCCGTTGCCCTCGGCGAGATCGTCCTCGTATTCGCGCATCATGAGCCATTCGGCCTGGGGCAGCAGTTCACGCACCAGCGCCTCGGTGTACAGGTGCTCCAGCTTGCCCGGCCCGCCGGTGCGGTAGTCGAGTTGTTTGGGGGTGTAGCCGTGGAGCAGGAGCAGGCCGCCGGGGGCAAGGGTCTGCCACATGCCGGCGAACATGCGCGAACGCATGGCGGGGTCGGCGAACTGCACGAAGATGGCGGCCACGGCATCGTATGCGCCAGTTGTCCAGGCCCAATCGTCGACACCGGCAACCTGGAAATCCACGCGCGCACCGCGTTCGGCGGCCCAGCGCTGCGCCTTGTTGACGGCCACGGGCGAGAGGTCGAACGCGGTGACCGTGTGCCCCTGATCGGCGAGGAAGATGGCGTTGCGGCCCTCGCCGTCGGCCACGCTGAGCACGCGGCTGTGCGCAGGCATGCGGTGCGCTTCGCGGCGCAGAAAGGCGTTGGGCTGGTCGCCGAACAGGAGGCCGGGCTGGGAGAAGCGGGTGTCCCAGGTGGTGCGGGCGTCAGAGAAGCCGGGAGGGGTGGGGGATGTGCTCATCGGGTTGAAATGGCCTGAGGCTTGCAATCGAAGCGGCCATTATTGAAGTTTTTTCCCCTCGCCGTCGTAGACCGAGACCTCCATCGGAATGCCGGCGCGCACGCTCTGGCCCACGGTGCAGAATTCCTCGAACTGGCCGATGATGCGGTCGAGGTGGTGCATGCTGGCCGCGGGCGCGCCTATGCGGATGTCGAGGTCGATGCGTAGCACGCGCAGGCGCCCGGCTTCGTTGCGGCCGATGTGCGCGCGGGCGGTGGTGGTGATGCCCCGCGGGTCGTTCTTGAACTTGGTGAGGGCGAAATGCAGGCTGGAACTCATGCAATTGCCCACGGCGGCGAGCAGCAGGTGTGCGGGCGAGGGCCCGGCGCCCTGGCCCAGTGGAGGCGGTTCGTCGGACAGCACATGCGGGACGACGGATGCGAATTCAATGTCGAATTGGTAGGCCTGTTTCTGGCGCAGGATGACGCTCGGCGTGTTTTCCTCGGGCATGACGCTCTCCGGCAATAGGGTGGTCACAGCTTACGCAAAGCCGCTGCCTCGTGGTTTGCGCCAGCGCAGAACCCGGATGCGGCATGGCGGGGGTGCCTGCCGATCACGGTGTGTTCCGGCGTAGTCCCGAGGCGACAAAATTCTTGCTCAAAATCAAGGACTTGGCGGCATGCCGGCAGACACGTCGCTGGGTGAGGACGGTTTGTGGCGCACAAGTCTCGGCAATCACGCTGGTGTAAGGTCAAGTGTCAGATAAGTTCTTGATTCTCCTGCATCAAATTCGACCAGGCACGTCCCTTGCGAAAGGTTGGACATTGTGAAGCCGGCCGGCTTCGCAATGTCCAACCTTTTCCAAGGAGTGAACACATGATTTCGACGACTTCGAGCCGAAAGAAGATGTCCCACGCTTTGCGCCCGCTTCTGGCGGCATGCATCCTCGCCGCCGCCGGCGGTGCTTCCGCATGGGCGGCCGATCCGGGTAACGCGCAGCCTCCGGGGGTGCCGCCGGGGGCCATGCAAGGCCAGGCTTCCGGCGGCGGTGGCGGCGCAGTCTCGGGCAACAAAGAAGCCACATGTGCCGCGCAGGCCAAGCAGCAGGGCCTGAAAGGGCAGCAGCGGCAGCAGTTCATCCAACAGTGCATGCAGGGCTGACCGCGCTGCATCCGGGAGTCTTTCAATGGCCCGCCTCGGCGGGCTTGGGCCACGCGTTGCGTGGCCATTTTTCTGGTTGAACAGGCGGAGGCCGCGCGGTCTGCGCTCCGGCGATGCGTCTCGCCGCGCACGGCAGCTGCTGCGCCATGGCCTGCCGTTCCACGGTTGCGCGTGTGCGAGACAGCCCAGCGGCATCGCGCCAAAAGCCAGTGCGAGGACCTTGGCGCGCCTCAAGTCAACGCAGGCATCTTTCGGTTCCTCGGGGACCCACGCGAATCAGGGGGCATGGCGGCAAACCGTAAAAAAGACATTGGCCCATCGGGTTTGACTCATCAATAATCAGGCCATGACCGCCAACGCCGAGACTGCTTCAGATTTGGCGCAGGATTCTCCTGCCTATGGGGCGCGGGCGGCGGCCTTGTTGCAGGCTTTTGCCCCCGCACTGCTCGCGCAGGTGGATGGTTGGGTCGAGTCGCTCTACGCCGGTTTGCCGGGCGGCGACGGGTATGGCGCCTTGCTGGCGGCCTTGGGGCCGGACGACGGCGCGGTTTATCGGCAACGCCAGGCCGAGCATCAGCGCCTGCTGCTCGCGCCCGACACGCCCGGCGCGACGGCGGATGCGTCATCGCATCAGCTTGGCAGCATGCATGCGATGACCGGGGTGCGGGTGGCCTGGCTGGTGGAGTCCTATGGCGCTTGGCGGGACGTCGTCAAGCAGGCGCTGTATGGTGACGCCCTGCAAGCCTATCGCGCCACGATCGAGGCGGCAGGGGACCTCATCGAGCAACGCATGCTGCGGGACCTGCACATTCAGACCCAGGCGCACGAAGAGGTGGAGCAGCGGCTGGCCGAGGCGCTCGCGCGCGTGGATGATCTGCTCCTGCAGGATCTGCATCCGCCCGATCTCATCGCCGGTGCGCTCGATATTCTGGTCCGCCTGGACGGCATGGTCGCCGCCACGCTGGGGCGGCCGGACGCCGACGGCGCCTTCCAGTTCGAGGTGGTGCGCGGCGCTGGATTCGAGCGCTACGTGGAGCACGCGGCCAAGGGGCATGCGGCGCCCATCAGCATTCGCGCCGACGACCCCACCGGGGGCGGAGCCTCCGGCCGCGCCTGGCGCAGTGGCCAGGTGCAGCACACCGTGGCCTACGCCACCGATCCCGCCATCGACCCCTGGCGGGAAGATGCGTGCGAGCTTGGCATCCGCAGCGCGGTGGCCGTTCCACTGCTCGACGCCGACCGGCAGCCGGTGGCGCTGGTCGATCTGTACGCGGAGTGGCCCGGCTACTTCTCGACTCCGGCGCGGCGCACCCTGTTGACGCATCTGCAGCGCGCCCTGAGCCATGCGCTCTCGCGCAGCGTGGCCTCGACCCGGGTCATCCCCTACGAGACGCGCCGCCTCTACCGCCAGTGGCTGGACGCGGGGGCGCTCGAGATGCATTTCCAGCCCGTGGTGGCGCTACGCAGCGGCAGGGTCGCGAAGTTCGAGGCGCTGGCGCGGCTGCGCGAGCCGGCAGGCGGTCGTCTGGTCGGCCCAGCCGAATTCCTACCCGCCTTCGATGCGCGCCAGCTGCTGCTCCTGTTCGAGCGTGGCCTGACGCAGGCTCTGGCCGCGCTGCGCATGTGGCGGCAACAGGGACTGGACGTCGGTGTGTCCATCAACCTGCCGCCGCATGGGCTGAGCGATCCGGCTTACGTGCAAGCCCTGCAGACGCAGCTGTATGCCACGGGCGTGCCGCCCGGGCGCCTGACCCTGGAATTGCTGGAGAGCGGAGAGCTGAGCGAGGCGGCATTGCGCGAGCCCTTGATGGCCAGGCTGCACAACCTGGGCGTGCTGCTTGCCGAGGACGATCTCGGTGCGGGCTACAGCTCGCTGCTGCGTCTGGACAGCATGGCTTTCAACGAGGTGAAGATCGACCAGGGTCTGGTGCGCCGCTCGGCCTTCGCACCGCAAAAGGCGCTCGACTTCATCCGCCACCTCACCCGCTTGAGCCAGGACCTGAACATTCCGGTCACGGTGGAGGGCCTGGAAACGCGGGGCCTGATCGAGGCCGCCGCCATACTCGGCGCCGACTGCGGCCAGGGCTGGGGCATCGCACGCGCCATGCCGGCCGCCGAGGTGCCCGCCTGGTCGCGGCGCTACGTGCTTGCGCTGGACCCCGAGCATCCACGCACCGCGCTGGGCAGCTATGCCGCCTATCTGCTGTGGGAGGCCCAGCTCGCGGCGCTGACGCCCTGGCCCGACCTGCTGGAGCGTTTCGTGCAAGTGCCCTCCGGCCTGGGCAACTACCTGCTGTCGCAGGATTTGCTGGGAAGCGCGCTGGATTCGGCGCGGCAGCTGGTGCTGAACGCGGCGACACAGGGGCCAGCCAGCCAGGCCTACCGCCACGCGCGTCAAAAGCTGCGCATCCTGCTGGCAGCCCATGTGCGCCAAGCCAATGGCTTCCCCGTGGGTTGAGGCGATGGGGGAATTCGATTTCCGATCGATTCATTGGAAAAGTCGGCCAATGACTGCAAGCTGCGCGGCGATGGTGCACAATCGAAGCGCGTTTCGTGGCTCAGGCGCGCTGCAAGGCGCAGCCTGAATGCCTGCCTGTGCGGGGTTTCCGCACGACCAGCACACGGAGGAAAGCGTGATGGCTCTGTCCAACCGTTTTTTGCTGCAACCCGCCGAGCAACGCCTGGCGGGTTTGCCCCTACCTTGCGCCGTTCAGCTTCCTGGAGGTCAACGCATCGGCGCGACGAAACCACGCCTGCAGCTCGTGGTGCGCGACATGCGCGCGCTCATGCATCTGGCGCAAGGCGCGATCGGGCGCCTCGCGGAAGACTATGTCGAGGGCCGGCTCGAAATCGAAGGCCGCCTGCGCGATCTGATGATGGCCGCGCCCGCCTTGCTCGGCACGGATCCGACGCGGGAGCCCTCGGCCCTCGTGCCGCGCCTGCTGCAGCGCGTGCAGCGCGCGGTCTGGGAGCGCACCCACCACAGCCGGACGAAGGATGCGGCGCAGATCCAGCACCACTACGACGTCTCCGACGCGTTCTACGCCCTGTGGCTCGACCCGCGGCGGGTGTATTCATGCGCGTATTTCGCCAGCCCGACCATGAGCCTGGCCCAGGCCCAGGAAGCCAAGCTCGACCACATCTGCAAGAAGCTGATGCTCAAGCCCGGCGAGCGCTTCATCGACATCGGCGCCGGCTGGGGCGGCCTGCTGCTGTGGGCCGCCGAGCACTATGGCGTGGACGCCACCGGCATCACGCTCTCACGCAATCAGCATGCCTACGTCAACCGCCTCATCGAGCAAAAAGGCTTGCAGGGCCGCGTTCGCATATTGCTGCAAGACTACCGCGACGTCGATGAATCCCAGCCCTTCGACAAGGTGGCTTCGGTGGGCATGTGCGAGCATGTCGGCCGGCCCAATCTTCCCCTGTACTTCGCCAAGATCCGCCGGCTGCTCAAGCCCGGCGGGCTGGTGATGAACCATGGCATCACCGCCGGCGGCACCGACAACCCCCAGCTTGCCGGCGGCATGGGCGACTTCATCGAGAAGTACATCTTCCCGGGCGGCCAGCTCGTGCATGTCAGCGTCATGCTCGACACCCTGGCGCGCGGCGGCCTGGAGCCGGTGGACGCCGAATGCCTGCGCCCGCATTACGCGCAGACCCTGTGGCACTGGCTCGACGCCCTGGAGTCGCGCGAGGCCGATGCGCGCCGCGTGCTTGGCGCCAACGCGGAGAAGGTCCTGCGCGCGTATCGCCTCTACCTGGCCGGTTCGGCCATGGGCTTCGAACAGGGGTGGATCTCGCTGTTCCAGATTCTTGGCACACGCCCGAACGGGCAGGTGGAGACGCGGCCCGGGGTTTCCACGCGGTTGCGCGCCACCCAGAGCGAGTACCCTTTCAACCGCGCCTACATGTATGCGCAGGGCCGCCCCGAGGCGATGGTGGAGGTGCCAAGGGCCAGGCAACAGCGCGACATCGGGACCATCTAGGCCGACGTGTCGCATTTCCGAGTTCATGATGACCGAGCCGATCATGCCATGTTGTACAAATTCAAGTCCCAAGCCGATTCGGACCTGTTCATGAACCAGGGTCCGGCCGAACGCATCCTGGCCATCATCGGCAAGGATGCCGGTCCCAAGGGCATCATCGAGCCGGCCGATATGCCGCAGGCCATCGCCAGGCTCGAGGCGGCCGTGGCCGAAGACGAGAAGTTCCGCAGCGAACGCGCTGCCAGCGGGGAAACCGCAGGCAGCGCGGCGGGCTCGGGTTCGCAGGTCGTCACACTGCACCAGCGCGCATGGCCTTTCCTGCAGTTGCTCAAGCGCAGCCTGGAAGCCGACAAGCCCGTCGTCTGGGGTGTTTGACGCGCGCCAAACCGCGGCGCGGTTGCGGCTTGGCGTCGGGGCCCCGGGAATTCCCGGGGGTTTTGACGCTGTCTTTGTCAGCAAGCGGTCAGACGGGCTCTCAACAATCCTCACACTCCGTAACGCGAGTAACCGCACGTTACGTTCGCCGCCCGAGATGGCGGCGCTGAGTTCGTGATTCGCGCACTTTGCGCGGACGTCATTCCAACGAGGAGACAGCTTCATGGCATCCATCACCCTGAACGCCGCGCCGCGGCCCATGACCGGGGAGGAGCGCAAGGTCATCTTTGCATCCTCGCTCGGCACCGTGTTCGAGTGGTACGACTTCTATCTCTACGGCTCGCTGGCGGCCATCATCGCCAAGAAATTCTTTGCCGGGCTCGATCCGGGTTCCGCCTTCATCTTCGCGCTGCTGGCCTTTGCCGCGGGTTTCATCGTGAGGCCTTTCGGCGCCTTGCTGTTTGGCCGCCTGGGCGACATGATCGGGCGCAAGTACACCTTCCTGGTCACGATCCTGATCATGGGCATGTCCACCTTCGTCGTGGGCCTGCTGCCGAGCTATGCCGCCATCGGCGTGGCGGCTCCGGTCATCCTCATCGCCCTGCGCCTCCTGCAAGGCCTGGCACTGGGCGGCGAGTACGGGGGGGCTGCGACCTACGTCGCCGAGCATGCGCCGCATGGCAAGCGGGGGGCCTACACCTCCTGGATCCAGACCACCGCCACGCTGGGCCTGTTTCTGTCGCTGCTGGTCATTCTTGGCGTGCGCACAGGCCTGGGCGAAGATGCGTTCAACGACTGGGGCTGGCGCGTGCCCTTCCTGGTGTCCATTTTCCTGCTGGGCATTTCGGTGTGGATACGGCTCAAACTCAATGAATCGCCAGCCTTCGCCCGCATGAAGCAGGACGGCAAAACCTCCAAGGCGCCGCTCACCGAGTCGTTCGGCAAATGGGGCAACCTGAAGTTCGTCATTCTCGCCTTGCTGGGCCTGGTGGCCGGGCAGGCCGTGGTGTGGTACGCAGGGCAGTTCTATGCCTTGTTCTTCCTGACGCAAACCCTCAAGGTCGACGGCGTCACCGCCAACCTGCTCATCGGTCTTTCGCTGCTGATCGGCACGCCCTTCTTCCTGGTGTTCGGGTCGCTGTCGGACAAGATCGGCCGCAAGCCCGTCATCCTCGCGGGCTGCCTGCTGGCGGCGCTGACTTATTTCCCGCTGTTCCAGGCGCTCACCCAGGCCGGCAACCCCGACCTCGCCAAGGCGCTGGCCAACTCCCCGGTCACCCTGGTGGCGGACCCGGCCGAGTGCTCCTTCCAGTTCAATCCCACGGGAACGGCCAAATTCACCAGTTCGTGCGACATCGCCAAGCAGATGCTGGCCGCGTCCTCGGTGAATTACACCAACGTGGCGGGAACCGGGGTGGCGCAGATCCAGGTCGGCAGCCAGGTGATCCCAGCCTTCAACGGCAAGGGGCTGCCGGCCGCCGAGTTCAAGGACAAGGAGGCCGCGCTGAAGAAGGACATCGGCGCCGCGATCAAGGCCGCCGGCTACCCGGCCAAGGCCGATCCGGCGAAGATCAACAAGCCGCTGGTGACCGCCATCCTGGTGCTGCTGGTGATCTACGTGACCATGGTGTACGG
>JAJXUC010000161.1 GCA_021783435.1 Pseudomonadota bacterium
AGGCCCTGCGTGGCTTGCTCGAACGGGTCGTGAAACGGGTTGACGAGGGTGGCCGGCGGCGCGGCC
The DNA here is from genome assembly GCA_021783435.1 of Pseudomonadota bacterium. Next base: position 67 of record JAJXUC010000161.1, read on the forward strand.
ACCGCCCAGCGAAATAGGCTGGCGAGCAAGCAGGCGGCAGCGAGCGCAGGCCATCCGCGGTGCTGGCGACGCGCCGGGCGAGCGTGGTTTGCTGGACTGGCGCCGGGTCGGATGGGGACGGTCGCCATGATGCCTCCCGCGAGGGTGTTCGTTGCAAGGGGTCTTGCGGCAGGGGCCGGGGTTCGGCCGACCCCCGCGTTCAGGCATTGGCGGGTGACTTGGGCATGAGATCGTCGTCGATCTGCCTTGCCCGCAGTGCCGCGGCGCGCGTGCTGAGTCTTGCCCAATAACGTTCGAAGGCCGGACGCTTGTCGATGGTGCCGAACTGCATGCCAAACCCCAGGTGCGAGCCCAGGACCACATCTGCTGCGGAGAACTGCTCGCCGAGCAGGTAGTCGCCCTTTGACACCGCACTGTCGAGCACGTCGATGACCTCCGCATACGTGCCGTAGCCCATCATCCGCTCGCGCCCCGGCGGCACGACGAAGCCCAGCGTCCTGTTGCTGACGGCTGCCTCCACCGGCCCCGCGGCAAAGAACAGCCAGCGGTAGTAGGGGCCGCGCAGGCGGTCACCAGGCGCTGGTGCCAGTCCCGCCTGCGGAAAGGCCTCCGCCAGATAGGTGCAAATCGCGGCCACCTCGGTCACCACGGTGTCGCCGTGGCGAATGGCGGGCACCTTCCCCATCGGGTTGATGGCCAGGTACTCGGGCGCTTTCATCGTCGTGCCGTAATCCAGCAGCATGGTCCCGTAGGGAACTTCGAGTTCTTCGAGCATCCAGCGCACGATGCGTCCGCGCGACATGGGGTTGGTGTAGAAGGTCAGGCTGTCATCGCTCATGGCGTCGTGCTCCATGGAGTGGAAAGTCGCCGGGGAATGCCGGGGCATGCAGATGACGATTGTCGCCGCAAAGAGCGTCCCATCGCGTTTTCCGCGTCTGCAGCATCGCTGATCGAGGGCTCCCGCTTCAGCGATGAAATCCATCGGCGTCCGACGGGCAACACCACCTTCATTCCGAAAGGCGCTTATCGATTCAAGCCCCATGAGTTGTCCAGCCGGCATCAGACTGACTGCCTGGTCCTCGGGATGGCGAGAATCGCGGCACGGGTGCGGTGCGAGGCCCTGGCATCGTCAGGGCGGGGTTTGAGGTCAACGCTGACCTCGATCGGCTCGTCCAGCGCCACATCGGCGATGCGGATGGCAGCCGCCGGTTCCAGTCTGTGGCTGCCTGGCAATTCGACATACGTGGGGCTCGTCACCGCATGAACTTCAGGCGCGTGCAAAACCCCGGGGGTTGGGCCTTGTGTTGAGGCGCCAGATGGACAGTGGGGCGCGACCGGAACCGATGTTTTCTTTTGAAGCCTGGCAGGGGCGAACCATGCGGCGCATCGAGGCGTCTCGAGTCAGAGTAGTTTCAAGTCCACGGGCCGGCTGCCTGGAAACACCGTCTGCACCCGCCGGGATTCCAGCCCCCACAGGCGCTGGAACAAGCCGCCAAGCAGGTCACGGTCTTCGGTGAGAACGGGGTTGTCGCGGTTCTGATTGAGCGTCGCCGGCGACAGCGCCACCTGCTCGCCGGCAATGCGCCCACCGCGCACGCCGCCGCCCAGCACCCAGTAGACCGTCCCGTGGCCGTGATCGGTGCCGCGGTTGCCGTTTTCGCGGAAAGTACGACCGAATTCACTCAGCACCACCACGGTGGTGTCGCGCCAGGCCGGCCCCATGGCCTGCGCCAGCGCAGCCAGCCCCTGGCTGAGAGCGCCGAGCTTGTCGGCCAGTTGACCCTGGGCGCCGTTCTCGCCGGCCTCGTTCACATGGGTGTCCCAGCCGCCGACGTCGATGAAGCCGAGGTCGAAGCTGGCCCGCATCAGACCGCCCACGCGCGCCGCCTCGGCCACGAAGCCGCGCGGATTGATGGCGCCGCGGCTGGCGGCCGCCATCTCGGCCTCCCAGCCTTGCGCCTGCATGTCGCGCATCACCGTGGCGTGCACGGCAAAACCCTCGCGCACCGAGGCGCCCTGCGCGGTGCCGCCCCACATGCGCTCCAGCAGCGCTTGCTGGCGCGGGGCTATGCCGCTGCGGCCCACCTGGCCCATGGCCATATCGGGCACGCGCTCGGCACCGCGCAGCGACAGCGGCAACTGGGCGGTGAAGGCCATGGGGCGGGCGCGGCCGCCGAGTTGCTGCACCAGGCGATTGAGGAAACCGTCGTTGAAATCGCGGGTTTGCGGGCCCTGGCCGAGTTCGATGTGATCCTGCGTCTCGAAGTGGCTGCGGGTCATGTCACGCGTGCCGGCGAAGGGCACGAAGGCGAGTTGTCCGGCTTGCCACAGTGGCAGCATGCTTTCGCGCAATGCCGGGTGCAGCGCCCAGTCGGCGTCGAGCCGGATGGCACCTTCCGGTGCGCCTTCCGTACCGCTTGCCGGTCGCGGTACGGCGATGTGCGGGCGCGACGCGTAATAGAAGTCGCTGGTGTAGGGCACGAGCAGATTGGTGGCGTCGTAAGCGCCGCGCAGGAACACCAGGATGAACTTGGGGCCGCCCGGCGCGGGTGCGGCCCATAGCCGGCTCATCGGCGCGGCGAGGGTGGTGGCGGCAGCGGCTTGGAGAAAGTGGCGACGTTGCATTGCAGTCTCCTTGGCGTTCAGTCGTTCATGAATTCGGGGGACGACAGCCACAGCGCGTTCCAACTCACGCGCTGGCCGGCCTGGGCCAAGGCCTGCAGCGTGCCACGGCTCAGGGCCGGCTCGGCCGCGAGGAACACGGCGCTGCGGGCAAGGTCGGGCGGGGGCAGGTGCGGGCGAGGGCCTGGATGCGGTGCCGTATCGGTTTGCGGCAAGGAATCGGCCATGCTCCCCATGGTGCCGGCGGCATTCATCGTCGCGTCCATGCGCAGGAAGGGCAGCGGCGGGCCGAACAGCGCGGGCGCCCCGGCGCCGATCAGCCGCGCCACTTCGAAGCGCGCGGTCAGTTGCCCGGGGCTGTCCCAGGCGCCGCTGTTCAGCGGATAGCCGTCGGGCGTCTGCCGGCCATAGAGCGGCTCGCCCAGCTTGTAGAGCATGCCGATGAGGGGCTGCGGGTTGGTGATGACGCGGCCGTCGAGGCTCGCGCGCACCGCCGACACCACATAGCGCATCGGGTCCTTGAACTGCGGCGCGCCCAGGCTGGCGGCGAATTGCGGGCTGGTGAACATGGTGCGCAGCACGGCGGGGATGTCGCCGTTCGTCTGCGCCCAGGTGCGTACCATCGCGCTCACCATCGCCGGGTCCGGGTGGTCGGCAACGAAGTACTGCGCCAGCTCGAAGCTCACATGCCGCGCCGTGGCCGGGTCGTCAGCCAGCAGGGCGATGACCTGCTTGATCTCGTCCAGCCCGCGCCCATGCAGGGTCTGGCCCAGCACCAGCTTGGGGTCGGGATCGTGGCGCGCGGGATTGAACACGACCAGGCCGCGCTGCCAGAACGCATCGCGCAGCGCGGGGCGCACACGCACGGGGCGGTCGGCCAGGTCCACGCCCAGGCCCGTGAGCACGCGCGCCAGGTCGGTGACGTCGGCCTGGGTATAGCCGGCGCCCACGCCCAGGGTGTGCAGTTCCATCACCTCGCGCGCATAGTTTTCATTCACATGGCCGCGCGCGTTTTGCGCGTTGTTCAGATACAGCAGCATCTGCGGCGAGAACATCGTGGCCTGCAGCAGGTCGCGGAAATGCCCGAGCGCGTGCGGTGCAATCACGCGCTGGGCGTAGTCCGCCATCATCGGTCCGATATTGCCGCCGCGGAACACATTGAAATGGTTCAGCCAGAACCAGGTCAGGCGCTGTTGCAATTGGTTGGGGGCGTACACCGCCAGCAGAAGTTGCCCCGCCATGGCCTGCTGAGTGAGTTGGTTTTTGCGCTGGTTGAGCGCCTGCAGTTCAGCCTGCGTTTGTGCGGCCCCGGTCGTCTGGTCGTCGCGTCGAGCCATGTGGATGGCGCGCTGTTCGCGTACCAACGGTGGGATGATCTGCTCCAGCGGTCGGTTGACTTCCAGATCCTCCAGTTGCCGGCGCACGGCGGGCGGCAGCATGGGGTGGGCCTGCGGCTGTAGTTGCGCGTCCAGCAAGCGCGTCGCGCCGATTTGCGACAGCTCCCGCAGCTGCGCGGCATCGGCGCCCCAGCCGATGCGATCAAGAAAGACGGTGGGATGAAGACGCGCCGCGGCATTCAGCGCCGCGTCGTCGGCGCGGGCCTGCGGCTGTGCTGCGCAGCCAGCGAGCAACAGGACCAGGACGCCGAGAGCCGGCATCGAGATCGAGGTTGGCCGGGTGTGAGTGATATGGCGAGATGGCTTGCGCATGATGGCTGTTGTGCTTGGAGGTGAGAAGACCGTGGCAGGACGTCAGGGCCGTTGTTGGCCTGCGGAGTCTCGCAACTTCTGCTCCGATTTCTTCTCAGGACGGCTATGGCCCTCTGCATGCTCAGGCGGGTGGCCGGGATGCGTCGCAAATTGCGCAGGTCCTGGATGTTCAACCGGAGCTTGGCGCCTGGCCGGTGCATGCGGTTCCGGGCGGATGTTCGACGCAGGCCGCATCGGCCCTGTGTTGAACGGCCCCTCGCCACCTTGTTGCGATGGTGGGCGGGGCGGCGAAGCGCGTGGACGTTGCTGTTCGCCGCGCCCGGGCATGGGGCCTCCAGGTGGATGCGGTACGGCGTTCAGGACGCGACGACTCGGTTCCGTTTCGAACCGGCCCGGTGGCACCTCGCCGTTGTGGTGTGCTTGTTCACGCTGATGCGCTTCGGATGTGGTACCGCCATGCCCCTGGACCACGGTAACCGCTTGCCTCCGCACCAGGCTCTGGATCTGGGCCGGCTCATGCAAGACCCAGGCACGGCCGGCACCAGGCGCCGTGCCGTTTTGCGCCTTGAAACGTTGCGCCAAGGCGTCGTGCAAGGCAGGGGGCGGGGGTGGTGTGCGGGTGGCGAAGACGTTGCGTTCGAACGCCCCGTGCGGAGGTGGTGCCGCAAACTTGTGCCCCGCCAGACTTTGCTCCACCGGAGCGATCGGGGGGCTGAACAGCACATGGGCTGGCGTCACATGCTCGGCACGGAAGGGCACGGCGGCATTCTGCACTTGCTGGCCGCGCACGAATGCGGCGGCCGGCATGGCCGTGACTGCGCCGGGCGCGCGTTGATTGATGTAGACGGTGCGCCGGATGTTGTTGATCACCGTGGTGTTGTTGACCACGGTGACGGTTTTATGAATGATGATCGTGCGGTTGACGGCGTTGACGTAAGCGGGGCTTGCGGCGTAGGCCGGACGATAGATTTCGCCTGGAGCGAGAGGAAACCAGGCGATTCCGGGCGTGCCGATCGACAGCGACACGCTCCAAGACGCACCGCCACCGCCGATGAAGCCCACCAGCGCCGGCGCGTAGACCGGACGCGCGATCACCGGCCCTGGCACCCAGGCCCAGACGCTGCCGACATAGGCCCAGCGCCCGTAATGGAACGGGGCAAAACCCCAGGGTTCGTCATCGATCCAGGTCCAGCCCCAGGGGGCGATCCAGGCCCAGTGTCCATCATGGTAGGGGGCCCAGCCGGCAACCACGACCGTGGGCACCCAGATCGGGCCATACAGGGGATCGGTTTCCCACTGCCCGTATCGATCCAGGCCCTGATAGCCGGTCATGCCCGTGCCGACGTAGCGCGCCGAGATCGAGTCGCCTTCACGCCGGTTCAGCATGTCCACCCAGCGGTCGAAGCCATCGAACGGGGGATTGAACATGGCCTCGTCAGGAATCAGCGCCGTTCCCGAGAACCGGACCAACTGGCGGCTGCCGACCGGGTAGCTTGCGCCGCCTGTTCCATACGCGGTGCCTTCTCCCGCGCGCACGATGACGGTGGTCGTGTTCTGGCTGGGGTCCACATCGACGCGGTAGTCACCTGGCATTTGCAGGTCGAACGCCAGGTTGGGGGTGTCGATCTCGAACGAGCGCCCTTGCATCGGTTCGCGGACATGGACTTCGAACGTCCCCTGGGTGAGCTTGAGTTGCGTGGCTGCATCGCTCAATGCCAGAATGCTCAGACTGGTGTTGGCCCCCAGGCGCACGGCGGTGGAGCCGGCCACCATCTCGGCCCGGCTTGCGGCACCGATCCAGACTTGATCGCCGTTGCTCAGGGGGCGGTTGATATTGGCGTATGTCCAGGCGCTGCTGCCGGCCGGCAGCAGGGTTGCCGTGCCTTCGAACAGATCCATGCGCGCGACCAGGGCGGGCGGATCGGCCCAGATCGGCGCGGCGAAGGCACCCAGAACGAGAGCCACGAATGCGAGGCGGAGACGGCGCCGGAAGCTGGGCCAGGAGCTGTTCGACATGGAGGATTCCGTGCGCTGCGTGGTGGTTCCCCGCCAGGGATTGGCCGGGTGGTCTGGGCTGGCGCGTGCATTGGCGATAACGGGCTCGGCTCGGTCGCAGCGGACAGCTGGCGTCAGCCAGATGTAAACAATTGAGACGGGTGTACCGGAATGGATGGGGACGTGCAGACAACTGTTCCGCGACCCACTGGCATCAATGATGAGCCATCGTCCGCACCGGCATGGTGCCCAGGCCGCAGGCCGCGGCAATGCGCCGGAGCAGCGCGGGCTGGCCGTTGGTCCAGGCGGTCAGTTCGGGGGCCTGTTTCGTGTCGTGTCGGGCCGTCAGTGGCTGCAGGCTCGCAACGATTCTTCCGGTTTGCGCCGCGACCGCATCCGCTGGGTCAAGCAAACAGGCTCCGGTGCCGGCTGCTCCGAGCGCTTCGCGTACGGCCTCGGCGACGAGGGGGTAATGGGTGCAGCCGAGCACGATGGTGGAACACCCGGCTTCGCGCAGGGGGGTGCAAAAGCGCGCGATCAGGCCTCGGGTCTCGGGCGCGTCAGGGCCCAGGGTTTCGATGGCCTCGGCCAGACCGGGGCAAGGCTGCAGGAGCAGGTTTCCTGGCGGGTTCAGCGACTGCACCAGGGCTTGGAACTTGGCGCTGGACAAGGTGGCCGGGGTGGCCAGCACGCCGACGGGCTTGTCTGTCGATGCCGCCAAGGCGGGCTTGATGGCGGGTTCGATGCCGATGAAGGGGATCAGCGGCCATTGCCGCCTCAGCTCGGCGATGGCCAGCGCCGTGGCCGTGTTGCAGGCCACGACGATGGCTTGCGCGCCCTGCGACAGCAGGAATTGCGCGAGGTGCTTGCTGCGCTCGATCACATAAGAAGCATCGCGCTCGCCATAGGGCGCATAGGCCGAGTCGGCGGCGTAGAGCAGGCGCGTGTGCGGCAGGCGCCGACGTAGGGCGGACAGCACGGTGAGGCCGCCCACGCCCGAGTCGAACACGCCGACGCAGGAGGCCGGCGGCGACACAATGTCCGGCGCCGATGCGCGTTGGTGCATCAGGCCGTGACCACCGGAATCTTGCCGATGCGCGCGCGCCATTCGGCCGGGCCGGTGTTGTGGACCGAGGTGCCCTGCGCATCGACCGCGACCGTCACGGGCATGTCCTTGACCTCGAATTCGTAGATGGCCTCCATGCCGAGATCCTCGAACGCCAGCACGCGCGAAGCCTTGATGGCCTTGGCCACGAGATAGGCGGCGCCGCCCACGGCCATGAGATAGGCGCTCTTGTGCCTGCGGATGGCCTCGATGGCGGCAGGCCCGCGTTCGGCCTTGCCGATCATCGCGATGAGGCCGGTCTTGGCCAGCATGGTCTCGGTGAACTTGTCCATGCGGGTGGCGGTGGTCGGGCCGGCGGGGCCGACCACTTCGTCACGCACCGGATCGACCGGGCCGACGTAGTAGATGACGCGGTTGGTGAAGTCCACCGGCAGCGGTTCGCCGCGCGCCAGGATGTCGGCGATGCGCTTGTGCGCGGCGTCGCGTCCGGTGAGCAGCTTGCCCGACAGCAGCAGGGTTTCGCCCGGCTTCCAGGACGCCACGTCGGCGGGCGTGAGGGCGTCGAGATCGACGCGGCGGCTCTTGTCGTCATCCGGTGCCCAATGCACGTCGGGCCACAGGTCCAGGCTGGGCGGATCCAGGTAGACCGGGCCCTGGCCGTCCATCACGAAGTGGGCATGGCGGGTGGCGGCGCAGTTGGGAATCATGGCGACCGGTAGATTGGCGGCGTGGCAAGGCCAATGCTTGATTTTCACGTCCAACACCGTGGTCAGCCCGCCCAGGCCTTGCGCGCCGATGCCCAGGGCGTTGACCTTCTCGTACAGCTCGATGCGCAGCTCCTCGTACTTGTCGCGCGGACCGCGGGTGAGCAGGGCGCGCATGTCGATGTCGTCCATCAGGGCCTGCTTGGCCAGCAGCATGGCCTTCTCGGCCGTGCCGCCGATGCCGATGCCCAGCATGCCCGGCGGGCACCAGCCGGCGCCCATGGTCGGCACGGTCTGCAGCACCCAGTCCACCAGGCTGTCGGACGGGTTGAGCATGGCGAACTTGGACTTGGCCTCCGAGCCGCCGCCCTTGGCCGCCACCGTGACGTCGAGCCGGTTGCCGGGAACCAGTTCCACGTGCAGCACGCTGGGGGTGTTGTCGCGCGTGTTCTTGCGCTCGAACAGCGGGTC
>JAJXUC010000022.1 GCA_021783435.1 Pseudomonadota bacterium
CCGGGCGCATCCTCGAAAGCCAACAGCCATGAGCCTCAAATGCGGCATCGTCGGCCTGCCCAACGTCGGCAAGTCCACCCTGTTCAACGCGCTGACCCAAAGCGCGATTCCCGCTGAAAACTACCCCTTCTGCACCATCGAGCCCAACGTGGGCGTGGTGGAGGTGCCCGATGCGCGCATGGGGCAGCTAGCCGCCATCGTCAAACCGCAGCGCATCGTGGCGGCCGTGGTCGAGTTCGTCGATATCGCCGGTCTGGTGGCGGGCGCCTCGCAGGGCGAGGGGTTGGGCAATCAGTTTCTTGCGCACATCCGCGAGACCGATGCCATCGTCAACGTCGTGCGCTGCTTCGACGACGAAAACGTGATCCATGTGGCCGGCCGCATCGACCCGCTGGCGGATCTTGCCGTGATCCAGACCGAGCTGTGCCTGGCCGACCTCGGCACCGTGGAAAAGGCCATCCACCGCCTGAACAAACAGGGCCGCTCCGGGGACAAGGACGCACTGAAAACCGCCGAGTTGCTGCAGCGCTGTGAACAGGCACTGAACCAGGCGCAGCCCGTCCGCGCCATGGGTTTGTCCGACGACGAGATGGCGCTGATCCGACCGCTGTGCCTGATCACCGCCAAGCCGGCGATGTTCGTCGGCAACGTGATGGAAGACGGTTTCAGCGACAACCCCCATCTCGACAGCCTGCGCGACTATGCGGCGAAGGAAAACGCGCCCGTCGTGGCCATCTGCGCCAAGCTGGAAAGCGAGCTGGCCGGCATGTCGGCAGAAGAAAAGCAGGAATTCCTCGCCGAGTTGGGCCAGGACGAACCCGGACTGCACCGCCTCATCCGCGCCGGTTACAGCCTGCTCGGCCTGCAGACCTATTTCACCGCCGGCGTGAAGGAAGTGCGCGCCTGGACCATCCCCATTGGCGCCACCGCACCCCAGGCTGCCGGCGTGATCCACACCGACTTCGAACGCGGCTTCATCCGCGCCCAGACCATCGGCTTCGACGACTACATCAAGTACAACGGCGAGCAAGGCGCCAAGGATGCCGGCCGGATGCGCGCCGAAGGCAAGGACTATGTGGTGAAAGACGGCGACGTCCTGAACTTCCTGTTCAACGTCTGAGCCGTGGACGGCGCGAGAAGCCACGGACCTGTATCATGTGGGGGTAGATATGCACAAGGTTGTCGTTTTGCAGGTTTTTGCTGTTCACTGCCGCTCCCCGCGGCAAGCCCGGTTGAATTCCCCAAGTGATGTTCTTGCGTGTCTCTGCACTGCGGCGGCATGTGCTGCGCAGCATTTGAAAACGTAAGGAATGATCATGGCGACCCAAACGGGCATTGTGAAATGGTTCAACGAAGGCAAGGGCTTCGGCTTCATTGCCCAGGATGGCGGCGACGCCGACCTGTTCGTCCATTTCAGCGAAATTCAAGGCAGCGGCTTCAAGACCCTGACCGAAAACCAACGCGTCGAATTCGAAGTCAAGCAGGGCCAGAAAGGCCTGCAGGCTTCCAACGTGCGTCCGGTCTGATTTTCGACCCAGCCGTTGGCTGAAAAACCGCGACTTCGGTCGCGGTTTTTTTTCGCCCGCGTGTTTTTTTCGCCGCGTTGGCGCCGGCACTCCAGCCAGCGCCATGCCGAAAACCCGGGTCCAACCCAGGGATGCCTCAGGCGCCGACGCTGATGTCCAGCACGCCCACGCCATCCACGCCGCCACGCAGGCAGTCGCCGCGCTGCACCGGCCCGACACCGGCGGGCGTGCCGCTGAAAATGAGGTCGCCAGCTTCCAGCCGGAACAGGCACGAAAGATGGGTGATGATTTCCGGCACGCTCCAGATCATGTCGCCCAGCTTGCCACGCTGGCGTGACGCACCGTTCACCTCCAACCAGATCGCCGCGCTCGGTGCCAGCGCGGCACCCTGGGCTGGCACCAGCGCCGAGCAGGGCGCCGCCGCATCGAAGGCCTTGCCCACCTCCCAGGGACGACCGAGCTTCTTCGCCTGCGCCTGCAAGTCGCGGCGCGTCATGTCCAGCCCCACGGCATAACCCCAGACATGGCCGAGCGCCGCGTCCACCGCAATGTCCCGGCCGCCTTGGCCGATAGCCACCACCAGTTCAATCTCGTGGTGCACGTCGGTGCTGGCCGGCGGATAGGGAAACACGCTGCCGCTGCTCAGTAGCGCGTCGGGCGTCTTCATGAAAAAGAACGGTGGCTCGCGCACTGGGTCGTGGCCCATTTCGCGCGCATGCTCCGCGTAATTACGCCCCACGCAATACACCCGGCGAACCGGGAATCGCTCGGCACTGCCCACCACGGGCAGGCTGGGGACCACGGGTGCAAAGACATAGCTGGGTTCGGCTGGCAAGGACATGGCTGGATGGCTCCGATGGGATCGTGACGCACCGGCCCCGATTTGCCGACAGGCAGGCGGCCAGCTTGTGCGTCCGGCTGAGAGCTTAGGGCAACACCCGCCATCCAGAGCCGACATCAGCGCGTTCGCCATAGCCGCCGATCTCCCGCCATCAGCCTTCGCCGCGTAGTCGAGGCCAGGACGTCCGCCTCGGCGCCGGCGCCGGCAAAAGACGAGCGACCCACGTACGATGGCGGGTTGACATTCACACTCCTCCAACAAACATGAATCCCGGCGTGGCTTACGCCCTGGGCGCCTACACTTTGTGGGGCCTGTTTCCGCTGTATTTCAAGCTGTTGCACCAGGTGCCAGCCCTGCAAATTCTGGCCCACCGCATGGTGTGGTCCTTGCTGCTGGTGTTTCTCATCCTGTTGGTGCTCAAGCGCTGGGCCTGGATGCGACTGCTGCGTGAGCAGCCCGCGGTGCTGGCGCGCTTCACCGGCAGCGCCTTGCTGCTGGCCTGCAACTGGGGCACCTACATCTGGGCCGTGAACCACGACCATGTGGTCGAGGCCAGTCTGGGCTACTACATCAACCCGCTGCTGAACGTGGCGCTGGGCACCTTCATCCTGCATGAGCGCCTGCGGCCGGCACAATGGCTCGCCGTCGGCATCGCGGCGCTGGGGGTGGGCTGGATGACGACCGAAGTGGGCCATGTGCCATGGATCGCCCTGGTGCTGGCGTTCAGCTTCGCCGGCTATAGCCTGCTGCGCAAGACCGCGCCGCTGGGCTCGCTCGAAGGTCTGGCCGTGGAAACCGCGGTGCTGTTTCCGCTGGCGCTGGCCTATCTGGCCTGGGAAGGCGCGCAGGGTGCGAATGTGTTCGCCAGCAGCGACTGGAGCCTGCGCTGGCTGCTCATCGCCGCCGGACCGGTGACCACCATTCCGTTGCTGCTGTTCGCTGCCGGCGCGCGGCGCATTCCGTTCTCGCTGCTGGGCATCCTGCAATACCTCACGCCCACCATCCTGCTTGCGCTGGGGGTCTGGCTGTACCACGAGCCTTTCGGCACGAACAGGGCCATCGGCTTCGGGCTGGTGTGGGCCGGCATCACCGTGTATGTGGTGGAGGGCCTGCTGGCCCTGCGGGCAAGGCGCTACCCTGCCTGAACCCGAGCCGGTCCGCCTCAGCGGCGGGCGCGCCGGCAAGTGAGCACGCTGGCGGCGACGGCTGCCGCCAGCACGCTGGCGTAGTCGAGCACGGCACCATCGCGCAGCAAGCCGCTGCCGACCAGGACGAGATGCGTCACGAGTGCGGCCAGCGCCGCCCAGCACACCTGTCGGCCCAGCGTCGAGGCGCAGGGCCGCAGCACCCTCAGGCCGACCGCGCCGATGGCGCCACCCACCACCAGGGGCATGACGCTGGTGCCCGCCAGCCACATCAGCAAAAGGCTCAGCATGCGGCGGACATCCAAAACCCTTGCTGGAGCGTTATGCCCTTTGCAGTCGCTGGTGGAGGAGAAACGATGGTCATGGTCGAGTTTGCGGCGCGCATGGATGTGGATGCCTGGCATCGACAGCTGCATTGACCTGCATCAGCCGCACGCAGTGCCATCCATTCGTAAAATAGTCAACTCACTATGTTATTAGCCGCCGTCGGAGTCAACCACCAGACCGCGCCACTCGATGTGCGCGAGCGTCTCGCATTTTCAGCCGACGGCCTGAAGGATGCGCTACGCACGTTGCGCGACAACCTGGCTGCGCGCCGGGGCGGCAGCGAAGGCGCGGTGGAAGCCGCCATCCTCTCCACCTGCAACCGCACCGAAATTTACTGCGCCGCCGAGGCCGACCCGCGCGAGGCGCTGGTGCATTGGCTGGCGCAGTCGCGCGCGCTGCGCGAAGGCGACTTGATCGACCACAGCTACCGCCTGGTGCAGGACGACACCGTGCGCCACGCCTTTCGCGTCGCCAGCGGGCTCGACTCCATGGTGCTGGGCGAGCCGCAGATCCTCGGCCAGATGAAAGACGCGGTGCGCGCCGCGACCGACACCGGCACCCTGGGCAGCAACCTGGGGCAGATGTTCCAGCGCACCTTTGCCGTGGCCAAGGAGGTGCGCAGCGCCACCGCAATCGGCACGCATTCGGTGAGCATGGCCGCCGCCAGCGTGAAGCTGGCGGAAACCGTGTTCGAGGACCTGGCCGACTGCCGCGTGCTGTTCATCGGCGCCGGCGACATGATCGAACTCGTCGCCACCCATTTCTCGGCGCGCAAGCCGCGCTTCATGGCCATTGCCAACCGCACGCTGGAGCGCGGCGCCAAGCTGGCAGCGCAGTTCGGCGCCGAAGCCATGCGCCTCGCCGATGTGCCGCAGCGCCTGCCCGAGTTCGACGTGGTCGTCACGTCCACGGCCAGCACCCTGCCCATCATCGGCCTGGGCGCGGCCGAGCGCATGGTCAAGCAGCGCCGCCACAAGCCGGTGGTGATGGTCGATCTGGCCGTGCCGCGCGATATCGAGGCCGAGGTCGGCGAGTTGCCCGACGTCTATCTCTACACCGTGGACGACCTCACCGAACTCGTGCGTACCAACAGCGAGAAGCGCCAGGCCGCGGTGCAACAGGCCGAGGCCATCATCGAAACCCGGGTGCAGGGCTTCCTGCAGTGGATGGACAGCCGCGAACAAGTGCCGCTGATTCTGCAACTGCAAGACGTCAGCCGCCAGTGGCAGGCCGCCGAACTCGACCGCGCGCGCCGGCAACTGGCGCGTGGTGAAGACGCCGAGGCGGTACTCGACATGCTGGCGCGCAATCTGTCGCAAAAGTTCATGCACAACGCCTACGCCGCCATGCACCACAGCAACCCCACGCACCGCGAGCAAGTCGCGCGCGCGGTGCAGCGTTTGTTTCTCGCGCCGCACCGCGGCTGCGGCAGCAATGGCGATGGTGGCGACAGTGGCGACGGCCGCGGCAGGGACGCCAACAACACCTAGCTGAGTTGTTGGCGCGTGCCGGGCTGCAAGCTTGCGCCGCGCGCTGCACGCGCTCACGCGTCCGCTGCGGACCTCCACACACCACCCATGAAACCATCGCTACGCGACAAGCTGGCCGCCATGCTGCGCCGCATGGACGAGATCGACGCCCTGCTCGGCGCGCCGGACAGCGCCACCGACCCCGACCGCCTGCGCACCCTGGGCAGCGAGCGCGCCGAGTTGGCGCCGGTGGCCGCGCGTTATGCCGAGTTGCTGCAGGCCGAAACCGCACACGCCGACGCCCAGGCGCTGCTGGCCGAGCCCGAGATGCGCGCCCTGGCGCAGGACGAAATCGCATCCACGCAGCAGCGCATCATTGCGCTCGAGGCCGAACTGCAAACGGCGCTGCTGCCTCGCGACGCGGACGACCGCAAGCCCGCGTTTCTCGAGGTGCGCGCCGGGACCGGGGGCGACGAGTCCGCCCTGTTCGCCGCCGACCTGCTGCGCATGTACACCCGCCATGCGGAGCGCCGCGGCTGGCGCTGCGAAGTCATCAGCCATGCCGACAGCGACCTCGGCGGCGTGAAAGAGGCCGTGGTGCGCATCAGCGGCGAGGGCGTCTACGGCCGGCTCAAGTTCGAGAGCGGCGGCCACCGCGTGCAGCGCGTGCCCGCCACCGAGTCGCAAGGGCGCATCCACACCAGCGCCGCAACCGTGGCGGTGATGCCCGAGCCCGACGCGCAAGCCGCGGTGCAGATCAACCCGGCCGAGTTGCGCATCGACACCTTCCGCGCCTCCGGCGCCGGCGGCCAGCACATCAACAAGACCGACTCGGCCGTGCGCATCATCCACCTGCCCACGGGCCTGGTGGTGGAGTGCCAGGACGACCGCTCGCAGCACCGCAACAAGGCGCAGGCGCTGGCGGTGCTGGCTGCGCGCCTGGAGCAGCGCCAGCGGCAGCAGGCGCAGGCGAAGGAAGCCGCGCAGCGCAAGAGCCTGGTCGGCAGCGGCGACCGCTCCGATCGCATCCGCACCTACAACGTGCCGCAAGGGCGCGTCACCGATCACCGCATCAACCTCACGCTCTACAAGATCGACGCCATCCTGAACGGCGATCTCGACGAACTGCTCGACGCCCTGCACGCCGAACATCAAGCGGAGTTGCTGATGGCGCTGGGCGAGGCATGAACCGCAGCGTCGTGACGGCCGCCGCCCATCGCCGCGATCGCGGCGCCACGGCCCATCGCGCTCGGCGGCAGCGCCCATGCCCATGACCCTTGAAGCCTGGATGCGCCAGGCCGGCCTGGCGCGCATCGACGCGCTGGTGCTGCTGCGCGAGCTGGCCGGCATCGGCCATGCCACCTTGCTCGCGCATCCCGAAATCTCGCTCGACGCCGCGGCCCTCGAGCCGCTGGACGCCGCCGCCACACGCCTGCGGGCCGGCGAACCGCTGGCTTATGTGCTGGGCTGGCGCGAGTTCTATGGCTTGCGCTTCGCGGTGAGCCCGGCCGTGCTGGTGCCGCGTCCCGAGACCGAGTTGCTGGTGGACTTCGCCCTGGCCCAAATGCCGCGCGACGGCCCCGCCACCGTGCTCGACCTGGGCACCGGCAGCGGCGCCATCGCCGTGGCGGTGGCGCATGCACGGCCGCAAGCCGAAGTGTGGGCCGTGGACTCCAGCGCCGACGCGCTGAGGGTGGCCGCCGCCAACGCCCAAGCGCTGTTGCCGCAACCGCGCCCTGGCGGTCCGTTGCGCCTGCTGGCCGGCGACTGGTTCGCCGCGCTGCCAGCGGCTGCACCACGCTTCGACCTCATCCTCGGCAACCCACCCTACGTCGCAGCGGGCGATCCCCACCTCGTCGCACTGGCGCACGAGCCGCAACTCGCACTGGTGGGCCGCGCCAGCGCCGACGGCCTGGCTGACATCCGCCGCATCGTCGCCACGGCACCCGGGCATCTGGCCGCCGGCGGCTGGCTGGCCTTGGAGCATGGCCACGACCAGGGCGCAGCCGTGCAGGCGCTGCTGCGCTCAGCGGGCCTGGTGGCGGTGCAGACCCGGCCCGACCTTGCGGGCATTGCGCGCCTGACACTCGGACAGGCGCCAGCCAGGGCCCGCATCCGCCCGAACTCCGGCTCGAGAGCACCGATGACGTGAACAGTCCCTAGACCCTTCCGCCGCACTCGCCGGGACCAAAACCTACAATTCCTCCATACGGCCAAGTCCGCGTTCACCGATTTCCAGAGGCTTCCATGTCCGACGTGATTCAACGCATTGACCAACTCGTCAAGTCCAACGAGGTGGTGCTGTTCATGAAAGGGACGCCGCAGTTTCCGCAATGCGGCTTTTCCGGGCGCGCGGCGCAGATTCTCAAGGCTTGCGGCGTGAACCAGTACGCCAGCGTCAACGTGCTGGAGGACCAGGAGGTGCGCGAGAGCATCAAGCAATACGCCAACTGGCCGACCATTCCGCAGCTCTATGTGAAGGGCGAATTCGTGGGCGGCTCGGACATCATGATGGAGATGTACGAGAGCGGCGAGTTGCAGCAACTGCTGACACAGCCCTGAGCGCAGCGGCACATCCGGGCCGCCGCGTGCGCCTCATCGTCGGCATCACCGGCGCCACCGGCGCCATCTATGGCGTGCGGCTGCTGCAGCACCTGCGGCGGCTGGGCGGGGTGCATACGCACCTGGTGGTCAGCAGCGCCGGTTGGCTGAGCCTGAAGGCGGAACTGGACCTGGGCCGGCGCGAGTTGGAGGCGCTGGCCGACGCAACGCATCCGATTGGCGACGTGGCCGCCAGCATCGCCAGTGGCTCGTTCGCCACCGCCGGCATGGTGGTGGCGCCATGTTCGATGAAATCGCTCGCGGCCATCGCCCACGGCATGTCCGACAACCTGCTGACCCGCGCCGCTGACGTGTGCCTGAAAGAACGCCGCCGCCTGGTGCTGATGGTGCGCGAGGCACCGCTGAATCTGGCCCACCTGCGCAACATGACGGCCGTGGCCGAAATGGGCGGCACCCTCTTCCCGCCCATGCCAGCGTTCTACCAGCGACCACAGAGCCTGGAGCAGATGGTGGACCACACTCTGGGCCGGGTGCTGGAACAGTTCGGCATCGCCCACGATCTGGCGCCGCAGTGGCAGGGCTGGCCCGAGGCAGCGCCGGGGGCGGCAGCCGATGCGAACGCAGGCGGCTGACCACGCCCGAACCATCCACCCCCGCACGACACGGCATGCCGCCTGCCCCATCGTCATCCGCTCCTCGCCTGCTCGCCGCCGGCCTCGCGCTGCTCGGCACAGTCGCGCCAGCCGGCAAGGTGCTGGCGCAAACCCCGCCGGACCCCGCGCCGCAGGGCGGCGAGTTCCAGATCGCACCCTACAACGCCCCGGCGCTGCCACCCTACAAAACGCTGGAAAACGGCTTGTCGTTCTCGGGCCATCTCGACAGCGAAGCGGTTGGTGTGGCCGCTGGCGGACGGCATCGCCAGCTGGCGAGCGACGCCCTGTTGCAGTTCGGCGGCAGCCTCGATACGGCCAGGGCCGGCCTGTGGGCTGGCGGCAAACTGGACTTCAGCCTGATGGGCGTGAAGACCAACGGCAACTTGCCGGCGCAGACCGGCGCGGTGCAAACCACGAGCAACGACTGGGCGCCCAACTTTCTGCGGCTGTACCAGTTCAGTTACCAGCAAGACCTGGGCGCGGGCTTCGTGCGCGCCGGCATCATGGACGTCAACTATTACTTCGCCACTGTCGGGCTGGCCGGGCAGTTGCTCAACGCCTCGTTCGGCCCCGTGCCCACGTTGACCAACAACGCCGACATCGCCACGTTTCCCAACCCCGGCCTGGGTTTGATGGGGGGGGCCGATCTGGGCGATGGCTACGCGCTGCAAGCCGGCGCCTGGCAGGCCAACCCGCCCGAGTTCAGCGGCGTGCTGCAATCGGGCGCGCTGGCGTTGGTGGAGGCGAGCAAGAGCATCGGCACTCTGGAGGACGGCCAGCCACGCCAGGTGTTCAAACTCGGGTTGTGGCATATGCGACAGAACGACCCGTTGCTCGGTCCGTCCACCGGCGGGGTCTACGGCATCGGCGAAACCCGCTGGGACATGGCCAATGGCCCGCACTACGGCGCCTTCGTGCAGTTGGCGGCGAGCAACGGCAGGGTGAACGCGTTGCCCTATTACCTGGGCCTCGGCCTGCGCGTGCAGCGGCCCTTCGCCAGTCGACCGAATGACAGTCTCAGCATCGGCCTGGCCCGCGCCAGCCTGCACGCGCTGCACCCGGAAACCGTGCTGGAAGTGAACTACGCCTACAGGGTGGTGCGTGGCGTGTATCTGCAGCCCGACATGCAGCGCATCTGGAATGCCGGGGGCAACGGCCCGCCGGCCACGGTGGTCGGGGTCAGGCTGCACCTGGAATACTGAGCCCAAATCCCAAGGGGCGGCATGCTGCTCAGCCTCCCGAGGTGGTCCAGGATGCGGCGCCAGCCCTTCGCCGGCCTGGACAGAACCCGCATCAGGCCGCAACTCAAGGCGGAGCCATGCCAGCGCGCTGCAGAGGGCCGGGCACGCCCTGCGGAGCGTTGCCCTCGAACCCACGCCCGAATGCGCCCACCGGCCCGCCCGAGCGCCCGGCCTCGCCCCGTGGGCTGGGTTCGTAGCCAGGCAGGGGGCCGCGGACTTGGGCCTGGCCCTGGGGCGGCAGATGCTGGCGCCAGGCCGGAGCAGGCCGTTCGAAGC
The DNA here is from genome assembly GCA_021783435.1 of Pseudomonadota bacterium. The sequence goes on from JAJXUC010000022.1 coordinate 10,041, forward strand.
GCTGCGGCGCTTGCCCTGGGCGCTCGATCGATGGGGGTGGCCCCGCACCGCGCCCAGGCACCTGCAAGCCCGGCGGCTCGAGGCCTGGCCCGGAACGTTGGTCGCGGTGTTGGTCGAATCTTTGCACGGGGCGTTCAGACACGTCGGGTATGGGGCGCGAAAACCTGCGATCCCGTTGCCCTGGCTCCAGGGCCTGTTGCGGCGGCCTTGGAGTTTGCGGCTGCGGGACGAACACAAACGGCCGCGCGGACCGTCCATGCTCTCCCGGCTGCGTCTGCAGGCTGGACTGTGGCCTGGGTGACGGCTCCGCTCCCGGAGCTTGACCAGGACGCATCGATGGCGGCATTGCGGTTTGGCGCGGGAACGGGCGCTGCACCGGGACCGGCACGATGCGCACCGGAACTCTCTCGGGCGCGGTGTTGCTCAGAGGGTGGCCCCGGTATCCGCCCGGGGGCTGCAGCCCGCCGACCTCGGGCACGCTGAAGCGTTGCGGCAGAGGCCCGGGCTCGCGTGTGGCCAGCACTGGGCGCGGCCTGAACCCCGCAGGCCAGGGCATCGGCCGTGCCCCGGCGGTGACGCTGGCTGCCAACGGGTGTGCGTCGGGCGCCGGGGTCAGCGGCAGGATGCGCGTCTGCAAGACGGGCAGGTGATGCACATGGTCCTGCACCGGCAGGCCCTGAACGAAGGTGGTGCGCGGCACCAGGGTGAGGGCATGAGGCGGCAGGTGGCGCGGGTCGAGTTCGCGGCGCACATTGATCCCGTCGTGGTTGCGGTCGTTGATGGGTGTGCAGCGGTTCACCGCCACGAGGTAGGCCGGGGTGTAGGCGTAGGGCGGGCGGTAGATCTGCCCCGGGCCGAGCGGGAACCAGCCCACGGTCGGAGCGCCACCCGCCACGCCGAAGGAGAAGGTGACGCCAGGCGCGGCGCCGACGAAAGCCACCAGCGCCGGGGCATACACCGGGCGCACCACCGCGGGGCCCGGCACCCAGGCCCAGGCGGAGCCGACCCAGGCCCAGCGACCGTAGTGGAAGGGCGCGAAGCCCCAGGGCTCGGCCGCAATCCAGGTCCAGCCCCAGGGTGGCACCCAGGCCCAGTGGCCGTTGCGGTAGGGCACCCAGCCGGGGGCGACGCGCGGGTACCAGACGGGCCCATATTGCGGGCTCTGGGCCCACTCCCCCCAGGCGTCGAGCCCCTGGTAGCCGGTCACCCAGGGCGAGACATAGCGCGCGGAGATGGAAGCATCTTCGCGCGCGTTCAACTGGGTCACCCATTGGTCGAAAGCGTCGGTCGGCGGATTATCTTCGGCAGCCACCACGGTGAGATCCTGCCCGGCAAAGCGCACCCTCTGCCCGGCCTCCACCGCATAGGGCACGGCGCTCTCGCCATAGGCCGTGCCCTGGCCAGTGCGCAGCGTGGCGGTGGTGGTATCGGCGGCCGGGCTCACGTCCAGGCGCATATCCCCCGCGCTCTGCAACTGAAAGGCGAGGTTGGGCGTGTCCACCTCCACGCGCCGATCCGGTCCGAAGGCGCGCACTTGCAATTGCGCCGTACCCTGCGACAGCGACAACTGCACGTCCTGCTCGCGCAGATCGAGTACCGTGAGATCCGTGTTCGAGCCCAGGCGGATCGCATCCGGCCCGGCGACGATGTCGGCGCGACCACCCGGCGGCACCCACAGCCGATCGCCGATGGTGATAGGCCGGTTCAGACCGGCCGCGATCCAGTTGCTGGCGCCGGCCGGCAGCAGACTCACCTCGCCCTGAAACGCGGCGATGCGGCCGACCAGCGCGGGCGGCTCGGCATGCGCGAGAGGCGCCAGACCGATGATTGCAAGCCTGAACAGGCTGGGTAGAGCCCGATACACGATCCATCGCAAACTGCGCAGCCGACGGACACAGCGTGGAAGCGGATTCATGGTGGTGAGCTTGGGCGGGAACGCTGGATTGGGTTGCGTTCACCATCAACGAACGACAGCCGCCCGCGCATGACAGCGGCTTGTATGCGCGTGCGGCCAGATGTAACCCGCCGCCGTGACTCGCCAGGAAACGCGCGGCCGTTCTCATGTTTCCTTGACCCTGACGGGCGTGGATCGGCGGGCCGATCCTGGGACGCTCACAAGCCAACTGGCGCAACGGTGTGCCGGAGCTGGTCCATGCCGGCGCCAGCGACCCCACGGCATGCCAGGCGCCCATGCGCAAGCATCAAGCCCGCAGCCGCCTGTCATCGGTCTGACAGCGGCATGGGCGAGATTCGGACTGCGCCCATCCGCCAACCCGCACGCCATCACTCAACCCCATGACGCACACCGCCGGGGGCCGCTTGCGCCGCACGCGGGCGCTCTACGATGGAACTGTTGGCACTCGACGCTTCTCGGTGCTCGCTGCGCTCGTTACACCCTTCCTGCGCCATTTTTCGGCCATTTTTTTCTTGACCATGTTCCATCCCACCACACCAACCTCAGTTCCGGCACGGATGATGTTGCGCGCCAAAATTCACCGCGCCACGCTCACCGGAGCCGATCTGCATTACGAGGGCTCCTGCGGTATCGACCAGGCGCTGCTGGACGCCTGCGACATCATCCCCGGCGAGCAGATCGAGATCTACAACGTGACCAACGGCGCGCGCCTGAGCACCTATGCCATCGCCGAGCCCGCCGGCAGCGGATGCATTACCTTGAATGGTTCGGCAGCGCGCCACGCCGCCATTGGCGACCTGCTCATCATTTGCACCTATGGCCCGATGGACGACGCCACAGCGCGCAACTTCCGCCCGCACATTGCCTTGCTGGATGCGCGCAACGGCATCGCTGCCATGAAGACTTGATTGCGGCAGCGGCACGTGGCCTGCGTGGGCAACTCCGGAGCCACTTCTGCACCGGGCCGCAGTTTTCAGCTTAGAATGCACGATTCCGGTTTTTTGGCCGCCGGAACCATGGCCCCAGGGCCATGCCGCACGATCCGCGGAATGCACGCGGGGTTCACGCAGAATCCGTCCTCTCCGGAGTTTGTCAGTGTGGCATGGATCCATGCAACGAAACCCGAAATCCATGCGAGAGAGCCTGCCGCAGCATCCGAGCAGGATAAAAGCGCCGCAACCCAGTGAATGAACCCACATCCATGAAAACCTTCAGCGCCAAACCGGCCGAAGTGACGCATGAGTGGTTTGTGATTGACGCGACGGACAAAGTCCTCGGCCGTGTCGCCAGCGAAGTGGCACGACGTCTTCGCGGCAAGCACAAACCCATTTATACGCCTCACGTCGACACCGGCGACTTCATCATCGTCGTCAACTCCTCCAAGCTGCGCGTCACCGGCAACAAGGCGGACGACAAGATCTACTACCGCCACACCGGCTACCCCGGCGGCATCTACGCCACCCGCTTCAAGGACATGCAGGCCAAGCACCCCGGCCGCGCCCTGCAGCTGGCGGTCAAGGGCATGCTGCCCAAGGGCCCGCTGGGCTACGCCATGATCAAGAAACTCAAGGTCTATGCCGACGCGGATCACCCGCACACCGCGCAGCAGCCCAAGAGCCTGGACATCTAAGGAGCGGCCATGATTGGAGATTGGAATTACGGCACCGGCCGCCGCAAGAGTTCGGTGGCCCGCGTGTTCATGAAGAAGGGCAACGGCAACATCACCGTGAACGGCCTGGCGCTGCAAGAGTATTTCGGTCGCCAGACCTCCATCATGGTGGTCAAGCAGCCGCTGGTGCTGACGCAGAACGAAGCGCTGTTCGACATCAAGGTCAACGTGCGCGGCGGTGGTGAATCGGGCCAGGCCGGCGCGGTGCGCCACGGTATCACCCGGGCGCTGATCGACTATGACGCGGCGCTGAAATCGGCGCTGTCGAACGCCGGTTTCGTCACCCGCGACGCCCGCGAAGTGGAGCGCAAGAAAGTTGGCCTGCACGGCGCGCGCCGTCGCAAGCAGTTCTCCAAGCGCTAAGCCGCAAGCCAGGAGCGATCGCGGCGCCAGGCGACTTCGCCGCGATCCAGGAAAGCCCGTCCGCGAGACGGGCTTTTTCATGCTTGCCGCATTCGCTCCGGACAGGCGCAAACCCAAACCCTGGACTCGTCCGGCGCCAAGCAAGATCCGTCGACATCCGCAGCGGCTCGTCACTTCAGGCCGGTGCAGCGCCAGCCGCCGCCCGTTACCATGGATGCCTTCGATAGACGGGGGTGATGGAGTGAGCGCAGTGCGGATCGGAATTGTTGGCGGCACAGGCTACACGGGCGTGGAACTGCTGCGCCTGCTGCTGCGCCACCCGCAAGCCGAACTGATCGCCATCACCTCGCGCAAGGAAGCCGGCCAGGCCGTGGCCGAGATGTTTCCCAGCTTGCGCGGTCACACCGATCTGCGTTTTTCAACCCCCGACGATGCGCCGCTGGCGCAGTGCGACCTAGTGTTCTTCGCCACTCCGCACGGTGTGGCCATGGCCCAGGCGCGCAGCCTGCTGGCAGCCGGGGTGCGCATCATCGATCTGGCCGCCGACTTCCGCCTGCGCGACACCGCCGCGTTCGAGCATTGGTACGGCATGCCGCACACTTGCCCGGATTTGCTGGCCGAAGCCGTTTACGGCCTGCCCGAACTCAACCGCGACGCCATCCGCAAGGCGCGTATCGTCGCCAACCCGGGCTGCTACCCCACCACGGTGCAAATCGGTTTCGCCCCGCTGCTGCGCACGGCGGGGCTGGTGGACGGCGCGCACCTCATCGCCGATTGCGCCTCGGGAGTGTCCGGCGCGGGACGCAAGGCGGAACTCGGCCTGCTGTTCAGCGAAGCTTCGGACAACTTCAAGGCCTATGGCGTCAAGGGCCATCGCCACGGGCCGGAAATCAACCAGGAACTGCGCCGCATCGGGGGCCTGGGCGATGCCGACCCTGCCCTGCATTGCCTGTTCGTGCCGCATCTGGTCCCGATGATTCGCGGCATGCACAGCACGCTCTATGCGCGCCTCACGCCCGAAGGACAAAAGCCGGATTTGCAGGATTTGTACACGCAGTTCTACGCCAACGAACCCTTCGTCGATGTGCTTCCGGCAGGAAGCACGCCGGACACTCGCAGCGTGCGTGGCGCGAATGTCTTGCGCCTGGCTGTGCACAAGCCCACGCCCGACACCGCCATGCTGCTGGTGACACAAGACAACCTCACCAAAGGTGCCTCGGGCCAGGCGGTGCAAAACATGAACCTGATGTTCGGGCTTGACGAGACCATGGGCCTGGGCGGACTGGCGCTGCTACCCTGAACCCGAGCGCCCCGAGGCCGGTGGTGGCATTTCACGCCACCCGCCCGGGCTCATGCCGCCGCAGCCTAAAATAGTATTTCCAGCCAGGAGAACACCATGAGCGCAGTCGTACAAGACAGCATTGCCCCTTCAGCCGCCACGGCCGAGATGCCCAGCCCGCTGCTGTTCACCGACAGCGCCGCGGCCAAGGTCAAGGAACTGATCGACGAGGAAGGCAACGCCGACCTCAAGCTGCGCGTGTTCGTCCAGGGTGGCGGCTGCTCCGGCTTCCAGTATGGCTTCACCTTCGATGAAGCGGTGAACGACGATGATCTGCAATTGGCCAAGAACGGCGTCACCTTGCTGATCGATGCGGTAAGCCTGCAATACCTCACGGGCGCCGAGATCGACTACAAGGAAGGGCTGGAAGGCGCGCAATTCGTCATCAAGAACCCCAACGCCACCACCACCTGCGGCTGCGGCTCATCGTTCTCGACCTGAGTTCCCCACGCCCCAAGCAAACCGCCCCGCTTGGGCGGTTTTTTTTGGCATTCGGTCGGCCCAACGGCATCATGCTGAACGCTATGGCGCTGGAATGATTCGAACGTCCTCCCAAGCTCCGAGGCCTGTGGGATGATAAAGGTGGTTATTTTGTCGGATAACATCGGATTCTGGCGTTATCCGACGATCTACATGACGTTAGCGATCATCATGCGATTCCAAGTCACCGCGGCACAGATCAAGCGGCAGAACCGCAAATCAGCATTTTTCGCACTATTCCTGATCGTGCTGTCTATTGCGTGTATGGGAATACTATTGAGCGTAAAGTCTCTGCTGGACATGATCTTTCCTGTAATTGGTCTGTTACTGTTTGCTCCACCAATACTCAGGACATACAAAATGATCAAAGAAGGGGCAGGGTCTTACCCCGTTCTTGAACTTGATGAAAATGCAGGAAAGATTGCCGTCAGCTACAAAGATATCGTTGTCACTGTCGACATCTCTCAAATTAAAAACCTAAGGTTGCAGTACAAATCTAGCGCCTTGGTTTCAATAATCGTCACAACCAGTTCTGGTGAAGTAATGCGCTTTGAGGGATATGAATACCTTGAGGCATTAGCAGCCGCCTTAGAGCGTCTTACCCCTGCCGACAGGATTACCAATGCGAAGCTCTACCATCGCTAGGTAGTCGATTCAGGGGGACACTCCGCCAGCCGGCCGGCTTCGCGCCCCTGATCTGGTGCGTTGAGGCTCTACTTATCTGCCTCAGCACAGGCCACTCTGGCTGAGAGCGGGCAGATGCTCGAACCGAGACCAACCAGCAATTCGACCCTGCATTCCAGAAGCATTCTGGCTTCTGCCCTGCGTTCAGGCCGGGTAGAGGGCGCCGAGCACGCGCGGCCCGGCGGCTCCGGTGACGGCGGGGAGGTTGCCCGGCAGGCCTTGCAAGGTCTGCTGCGCCAGCCAGGCGAAGGCGGCTGCCTCCACCTGCTCGGCCGGAATGCCCAGTGTGTCGCTCAGGCTGCACGGCACGGGGCCGAGAGCGGTCTGCAGTCTGCGCAGCAGGTCGGCATTGCGCGCCCCGCCGCCGCACACCAGCAGGCGCGACACGCCGGGCATGGCACGCTGCAGCGCCTCGGCTACGCTGTGCGCCGTCAGGGCGGAAAGGGTGGCCTGCACGTCCTGCGGTGCAGGAGGCTGCGGCAGGCGAGTCAGTTGGCGGTCGAGCCAGTCGGCGTGAAAGTCGTCGCGCCCGGTGCTTTTGGGGGCGGGGCGGGCAAAGTAGGGATCGGCCAGACACTGCCGCAGCAGATCGGCCTGCACCGCACCGCTCGCGGCCCAGGCGCCTTGGGCGTCGAAGGCCTGCCCGGTGTGGCGCTGCGCCCAATGGTCGAGCAGCACATTGCCCGGGCCGGTGTCGAAGCCGAGGGTGCGGCCATCGGCGAACAGCAGGCTGAGATTGGCGAAGCCGCCGAGGTTGAGTACGGCAACGTCGGCGCCGGGCTCGGCGAACACGGCGCGATGGAACGCGGGCACCAACGGCGCGCCCTGCCCGCCGGCGGCCACGTCGCGGCTGCGGAAGTCGGCCACCACGGCAATGCCGCTGCGCTCGGCCAGCAGTGCCGGGGCGCCCAACTGGACGGTGTAGCCCAGCTCAGGGCGGTGGCGCACGGTCTGGCCATGCGCGCCGATGGCGCGGATGTCGCCAGCCTTCAGGCCGGTGTCGCGCAGCAGGGCGGCAACGACCTCGGCGTAGAGTTCGGCGAGTTGCTGCGCGGCGAGGGCGCCGCGGTGGAGTTCGTCGGGGCCGGAAGTGTTCAGCGCCAGCAATTCCTGCCGCAATGCGGCGGGAAAGGCGCGTGCGGCATGGGCGCGCACGCGGGGCGTGCCGCCTGCGGCGCTGGCGAGCAGCACGCCGTCCACACCGTCGAGCGAGGTACCCGACATCAGGCCGATGAAATGGCCAGTGAAATGGCCAGGGTCTGGCCCGGGTTCAGTCGACACGCGCCAGCCGCACCGCGTCGTCGCTGCCGGCGGCCTGCGCGAGCTGGCTGCGCATCACCGACGTTGCGGCGAAGAAGGCGGCCTTCTCGCCCACCGGCAAGGCCTGGCTCGGCGGCACGTAGCGCGCCATGGTCAGCGGGTCGACGACGCGGCCCTTGACGTGGAACTCGAAGTGCAGATGCGGCCCGGTGGACCAGCCGGTGTTGCCGGATTTGGCGATGACCTGGCCCGACGTGACCTGCTGGCCGGTGCGCACGTCGAGCTTGCTGAGATGGGCGTAAACCGTCTCGAAGCCGCCGGGATGGTCGATTTTGACGACATTGCCGTAGCCGTTCTCCAGCCCGGCCTTGGCGACGCGACCGTCGGCCACGGTGCGCACGGGGGTGCCCACGGCAACGTGAAAATCGATGCCTTCGTGCAACTGCGTGCGCTTGACCACGGGGTCGAAGCGCATGCCGAAGTGCGAGGTGATTGGGGTCCCAGGCATCGGCGAAGGGAGAAACACGCGCTGCAGGCTGTGGCCCTCGGGGGTGTAGTACGCGCCCGGCCCGGTCGCGCCGTGCGGGGCGAACCACAACGCCTGCACGCTTTTGCCGCGGCTGGTGATTTCGGCGGCGAGCACACGTCCGGCGCGCACCGGACGGCCATCCACCGCGAGCATTTCGTAGGCCACGGCAAAGCGGTCGCCGCGACGCAGGTCTCGCTTGAGGTTGAAGCGGTCGGCAAAGATGCGCCCGAGTTGCGCCGTCACCGAGGGCGGCAGGTCGGCGCTTTGCGCGGCGCTGGCCAGCGTGCCGCGTATTTCGCCGGCGGCCATGCGGGTCTGGGTCTGCATGGCCAGCGGGGTGAGGGTCTTGGACCAGCCGTCGGCTGAGGGCGTCAGGGTCAACCGCTGCCAAGTGGCGTCGGCCGGAGCGGTGGAATCAGCTTGCGCCCCTTGGGGGGGCACCTTGGCAGGTGGCGTGTCTGCCGCCGTTCGTTGCGGCGCCAGGGCCAGGTTGCCCTGCAGTTGGCGAAGCTGTCCGGCGCTGTCGACCTGGGCTGAAATCTCGGTGCCGGCATTGCTCAGCATCAGGCCACGCATCTGGCTGTCGGCGCTGAGTTGGCGCAAGGTGGCCGGATCGGTCACACCCAGGCGTCTGAGCAGGGTCTGCACCGTATCGCTGCGATGGACCCTGGTCGTGCGGTAGAGCAGCACCGGCTGATCATCCAACGCCTGGGCCTGAGACGCGGCATCGGTCCGCAGGGCGATGGTCAGGGTGGTTTGCGGACTGAGCGCCGGGTCGGGTGTACCGGGAGCGATGGCGTAGGCGGCGATGCCACTGCCCATCAGCGCCAGACCCACGGCCAGCGCCACGCGCTGAGGATGGGCCTGCAAGACATCGCGCGCGGCGCGGCCGGACAAGGCGAGTTCCGCGCGCACGCCGTGCAGGCGAGCATGCAACGTCAGTGGGGACGACTGGCGAGTCATTGGCTTCAGCCCTGTTGCGGCGCTGCGGGGCGAGCGCCTGGCGAGCGCCCGGCGCTCACACTGGCCACCTCGGGGCCGGGAACCAGCGCCAGCATCTGCCGCGGCGTGGCGGTCTGGGCAAAGAATTCGGCGCGCAAGGCGCCGGGCACCGACGTGCCCTTGGGCGAGTAATGCGCAATGGTCAGCGGATTGACCGGGGTGCCGTTGACGAAGAACTGGAAATAGAGGTGCGGTCCGGTGGACCAGCCGGTGTTACCCGACAGCGCCACGACTTCACCCTGCTTCACCGGTTCGCCCACATGCACCTCGAACTTGCTGAGGTGCGCATAAATGGTGGCAAAACCATCGGGATGCACCACCTTCACATACTTGCCGTAGCCCGTGCCCCAGCCGGCGTAGGCTACGCGGCCGTCGGCAATGGTTTTCACCGGCGTGCCCACGGGAATGGCAAGGTCGATGCCTTTGTGGAACTCGTGGAAGTGCATCACCGGATTGGTGCGCCAGCCCCAGCCCGAGGTGATGCGGTCATACGGCAGCGGCGACAGCAAGAAAGCGCGCGCCAGACTGCCGCCCTTGGGGTTGTAGTAACCGGCGGCCTGCGGGTGCCCCGGCGGGCTGAACCAGACGGCCGAATGCACATGCCCCTGGTTGATGATTTCGGCCGAGATGATGCGCCCCACGCGCAGGACCTGACCCTGGGCTTCATACACGCGGTAGGCCACGGTAAAGCGATCGCCCGGACGCAGGTCGCGGCGGAAATTCACTTCGCCGGCGAACAGATTCACCATTTGCGTGGCGACGGAATCGGGCATGCCGGCGGCGTCAGCTGCGGCGAAAAGGGTGCTCCGGACTACGCCGGTGGCCATGCGCAACTGCGCCTGCGCCGTCTGTTGCGTGACCTTGCTCTGAAAGGCACCGTCCGGCTGCGACACCAGCGTCAGCAAGCGCCAGGTCTGCTGCGCTGGCTGCGCCAGTGCCAGGGCTGTGTTCTGCGAAACAAGGGGTTGAGCAGCCTTCGCCGTGGCTGCCTTGCCGCCCTGCGGCAGACGCGCTTGCAAGCTCACCAATTCACCCAGGCTGTTCACCTGGGCCGTGACCACGTGCCCCGGTTCTGCGAGCAGGGCGCGCAGATCGGCATTGGCGGCAAGCCGACGCAACTGAGACGGATCCGTGACCTGCAGGCGGCGCAGCAGGGACTCCACCGTGTCGCCAGCCTGGACATAGGCCGTGGCGTAAACCGATGAAGGCTGGTCTTCGAGCGCCTGCGTCTGGGGCGTGAGGTCGAGCGACAGCGGCACGGTCAGCGTGGTGGCGGGCGGCAGCTGGGGTTGGGGGCCATATTCAGCCAGGCCAAAGGCTGTGGCGCTGGACAGCAGCAGGACCGATCCCACGGCGGCGGTGATGCGCCCAGGGTGGCCTTCGACCGCTTCACGCAGCTGAAGCATGCCAGCGCGCAGCCGGGCCGAAGTTTTCGCGATCAAACTCATGCGCACTCCTTGAATGTCGAGTGGCGGAACAACCGGTCGGCATCGGCCAACCAGGGCGAAGGGGGTGGAGCGCACCGCGCCCTGAAACGGCGAGCGGTGCCGAACGACAGCCGGTTCAGGCCGTTCTCCGCCGCAGCGGGTGGAGAAGGCCGCCGGATGCGGCTCCAATACACTGCCAGATCTGCGCGATGTTGCGAGTGCTCACGATGTCGCGAGTGCTCACGGGAGCCAGATTGCAGGGCGGCGCCGAGTTTAACAGCCGTTTCACGCGAAAATCCACATAAGTCCATGGCTGATTCCTTTGCTCACAAACCTGACGCTCCTGGGGGCGCCTCCTCGCAACGCCCTGTCCCAGAGCACACCCCGACGCCACCCTTGACCCCGGAACAGACCCAGGCCGTGCGGCAAGCTCTGGCCGTGACCAAGCGCGGCTGCGCCGAACTGCTGGTGGAAACCGACTGGGTCGCCAAACTGACCCGCAGCGCCCGAACCGGTCAGCCGCTGCGCATCAAGCTCGGCCTCGACCCCACGGCGCCGGACATCCACATCGGCCATACCGTCGTGCTCAACAAGCTTCGGCAGTTGCAAGATCTGGGCCATACGGTCATTTTTCTGATCGGCGACTTCACCTCGCGCATCGGCGACCCGTCCGGGCGCAACGCCACGCGCCCGCCGCTGACCCTCGAGCAGATCAAGACCAACGCCCAGACCTATTACGCCCAGGCCAGCCTGGTGCTCGACCCGGACAAAACCGAGGTTCGCTACAACTCCGAATGGAGCGAGCCGCTGGGGGCCGACGGCATGATTCGCCTGGCCGCCAAGTACACCCTGGCACGGCTGCTGGAACGCGATGACTTCACCCAGCGCCACAAGGCGGGGATCCCGATTGCGATGCACGAACTGCTCTACCCCTTGATGCAGGGTTACGACTCGGTCGCGCTCAAAAGTGATCTGGAATTGGGCGGAACCGACCAGAAATTCAACCTGCTGGTCGGGCGCGAGCTGCAAAAAGAATACGGCCAGGAGCCGCAGTGCATCCTCACCATGCCCCTGCTCGAAGGTCTGGACGGCGTGGAAAAAATGTCCAAGTCCAAGGGCAACACCATCGGCATCCAGGAGGAGCCGGCGACCATGTTCGCCAAGCTGCTGTCGATCAGCGACGTGCTGATGTGGCGCTATTTCGAGTTGTTGTCGTTCCGGCCGCTCGAGGAGATCGCGGCGCTCGAGGCCGAGGTGAACGCCGGCCGCAACCCGAAGGACGCCAAGGTGATGCTGGCACGGGAGATCGTCACCCGCTTCCACAGCGCTGCTGCTGCCGACACCGCGCAGGCCGACTTCGAGCTGCGGGCGCGCGGCGGCGTACCGGACGACATTGCCGAATGTCGCCTCAGCCTGCCCGCCGAAGGCCTGGGCCTGCCCGCCGCGCTGAAACAGGCCGGACTGGTGCCCTCCACCGCCGAGGCCCTGCGCATGATCGAACAGCGCGGCGTGCGCGTCGACGGCACCGTGGCCGAAGACCGCGCGCTGAAGCTGGGTGCCGGCACTGTGGTGCTGCAGGTGGGTAAGCGCAAATTTGCGCGGGTGACGCTAGGCTGAGCACCACCGGGCAGCGAGCCGGACAGGCGTGCCAGCCTGCGGCAAGAAGAGACGTTTTTGGTCTGCGGGTGACGCGAACCGTCACCCGTGAGCCCTGCCCATGCGCCATTTCAAACGCGCTTGACCAGCCGGATCAGGAACAGCAGCACGATGGCACCCAAGGTGGCGACGATCAGACTCGGGATGATGCCGCCGCCAGGGAACAAGCCCAGCAGGCGGAAGAGAAAGCCGCCGAGGAAGGCGCCAACGACACCCACCACCAAATCACCCAGTAGGCCAAAGCCGCTGCCTTTGGTGATTTTTCCTGCCAGCCAGCCAGCGATGATGCCGATGATGAGAAAACCGATCAAGCTCATGGTGTTTCCTTTGGGTCAGGTGCAGCTTGCCGCAGGGAAATTCCCCGGATTCATTCGGCGCAGCCTAGAGGCTGTGGCCGTGAACCGCAAGCATGATCAGAGCATCGTTCCCGCAGCCTGGCTCAGCGCCCGCTCCGCCAGGCGGGCGTAGAGCGCCGCACCCAGCGGCAGCACGGCATCGTTGAAGTCATAGCGCGGGGTGTGCAAGAAGCCTCCGGCCTCGCAACCCTGGCCCAAGCGCAGGTAGGCGCCTGGCCGGGCCTGCAGCATGAACGCGAAGTCTTCGGCGCCCATGCTGGGTGGCAGATCGCGCACCACGGCGGCGTCGCCCACCAGTTCCGCGGCCACTTCGGCGGCGTAATGCGCCACTTGCGGCGTGTTGATGGTGGCGGGGTAGATGCGCTCATAGTGCAGTTCGGCACTGGCGCCGAAGGCCTGCGCCACCGATTGCACGATGCGGCCGAGGCGCTTTTCCACCAGCGCCTGCACCTCGGCGCGAAAGGTGCGTACCGTGCCCACCAGTGTCACCTGGCGCGGAATCACGCTCATGGCGGAGAGGTCGCCGCCACGCATGGCGCAAATGCTGACCACGGCTTCGTCCAGCGGGTTGACGTTGCGGGCGACGATGCTTTGCACCGCGGTGATGATGTGGGCCGACACCAGCACCGGGTCGATGGTCATGTAGGGGTGCGCGCCGTGGCCGCCTTCGGCCGTGACCTTGATGGTGATGCGATCGGCTGCCGCCATCATCGGCCCGGGTGTGAGGCCGATGCGCCCGGGCGGCAAGGCCGGCCAGTTGTGCATGCTGAACACCCAATCCGTCGGGAAGCGCTCGAACAGGCCGTCGTCCATCATCGCCTTGGCGCCGCCCAGGCCCTCCTCGCCGGGCTGGAAGATGCAGTGCACGGTGCCGGCGAAGTTGCGCGTGGCCGCCAGATAGCGCGCCGCGCCCAGCAGCATGGCGGTATGGCCGTCGTGGCCGCAGGCGTGCATCACCCCGCCCTTGCTGGAGCGCCAGGGAAAGTCGCTGTCTTCCTTGATGGGCAGCGCATCCATGTCGGCGCGCAGGCCGACGGCCCGCACGCCAGGCTCGGCGCCGCCGTTCACCGGCGTGTCGGGGGAGGACTCGTGCGCGTGTCTGCCGCGGATGGCCGCGACCACGCCGGTGCGGCCGATGCCGGTCTGCACCTCATCGACCCCGTAGCGCCGCAGTTCGTCCGCGACGAAGGTGGCCGTGCGGTGCTCCTCGAAGCCGAGTTCCGGGTGGGCGTGCAGATCACGCCGGATGCGCGTGAGTTCAGCGTGATACGCGCTGATGTGTTGAATGGGACCGGTGAGCTTCCACATACGGGGGTTGCCGCTGCACCTTATGGTGAGATGTTCCATTGAAGCACCGACGCCACAGCGCCGCAAACACTTTGGCCAATGCCTGCATGGCCACCGCTGGCATGCCGGGCTGCGGCGGGGCCCGAGCGCAAGCCAAATCGGCCGATGCGCGGGAGCGGGAACCTGGACAGGCGTAGGCTTTCGCCGGTGGCTACGGAGCCACTCCCGGACCTGCCCGTTCCTTGCTTGCAGCCTTGCGAGAACCCGCCATGCTCACACGTGACGCCTGCACCGCGCTCGACGCGCAAGACCCGCTCGCCGACCTGCGCGCCCAGTTCGACTTGCCCACCGGCCGCATCTATCTCGACGGCAACTCCCTCGGCGCCCTGCCACGCAGCACCGCCCCGCGGCTGCAACAGGTGGTGACGCAAGACTGGGGGCAAGGGCTGATCGAAAGCTGGAATACGGCCAACTGGATGACCTGGCCGCAGGGCGTTGGTGACAAGATCGCGCGGCTCATTGGCGCCGCCCCGGGCGAAGTGGTCGCCGCCGACTCCACCTCGGTCAACCTCTACAAGGTGCTGAGCGCAGCCACCCGGATCCAGCGCCTTGCGCAGCCGGCTCATCACGTACTGCTGAGCCAGCGCGACAACTTCCCCACCGACCTCTACATCGCCCAAAGCGTGTGTGCCGCAGCCGGCTGGCGGCTGGAACTGGCGGAGGCTGCGGCCATCCCGGCCCGGCTCGCCGCCGGCGATGTGGCCGTGCTCATGCTGACGCACGTGAACTACCGCACCGGCGCCCTGCACGACATGGCCGCGCTCACCGCGCAAGCGCATGCCGCCGGCGCGCTCGCGGTGTGGGACCTGGCGCATTCAGCCGGCTCGGTGCCGGTGCGTCTGCATGCGGCCGATGCCGATTTCGCCGTCGGCTGCGGCTACAAATTCCTCAACGGCGGCCCCGGCGCGCCCGCCTTCGTCTGGGTGCATCCGCGCCATGCAGACGCGGCGCAACCCCTCTCGGGCTGGATCGGCCATGCGCAGCCGTTCAACTTCACCACGCACTACGAAGCCGCCGCCGGCATCCATCACTACCTGTGCGGCTCTCCGCCCATCCTGGGTCTGGCCGCGCTCGACTGCGGCGTGGACTCTGTGCTCGCGGCCGAACCGCTGGGCGGCATGGCGGCGCTCCACGCCAAGGCCGGGCAACTTGGCGACCTGTTCATGCGTCTGGTGGACGAGCGCTGCGCCGGCCTCGGGCTGGATGCGGCATCGCCGCGCGACGCCGCACAGCGCGGCAGCCAGGTCAGCCTGGCCCACGCCCAGGCCTGGCCCGTGATGCAGGCGCTGATCGCGCATGGCGTGATCGGCGATTTCCGCGCCGGTGTCGACGGCGATCCCGACCTGCTGCGCTTCGGCTTCACCCCGCTTTATTTACGCTTCGTGGATGTGTGGGATGCGGTGGAGACGCTGGCCGACATCCTTGGCAGCCGCAGTTGGGATGTGCCCACCTTCCACGCCCGCAAGGCCGTGACCTGAGCCCGCCTGCACGACCGCGGACGAACAACGCACACCACCGACACGCCATCATGTCCCTGCCCCCGACCGAATCTCCACGGCTCGACTTTGCCCATGACCTCAGCTACGCCGACTACCTCCACCTGGCCGAGGTGCTGAACGCGCAGCACCCGCTGTCGCCCGATCCGAACGAGCTGCTGTTCATCGTGCAGCACCAGACCAGCGAGTTGTGGATGAAGCTCATGCTGCACGAGCTGCACCAGGCGCGAGCCCAGATCGTCGACGAAGCCATGCCAGCAGCCTTCAAGACCCTGGCGCGGGTGTCGCGGGTCATGGAACAACTGGTGCATGCCTGGAGCGTGCTGGCCACCATGACACCGCCCGAATACTCTGCCATCCGCCCCTACCTCGGCCAGTCCAGCGGCTTTCAGAGCGCACAGTACCGGAGCATCGAGTTCATGCTCGGCAACAAGAACGCCGTCATGCTGCGTCCGCATGCGCACGACGCCGCCGTGCTCGCGGAAGTCGAAGCCGCGCTGCGACAACCCTCGCTGTACGACGAGAGCCTGCGCCTGCTGGCACGTCGTGGACTTCCCGTTCCGGCCAGCCACATACAGCGCGACTGGGCCCTGCCCTATGCCGAAAGCGCCGACGTCGAAGCCGCCTGGCTCACGGTTTACCGCGCGCCCCAAGCGCATTGGGATCTGTACCAGCTCGGCGAAAAGCTCACCGACCTGGAAGACGCCTTCCGCCTCTGGCGCTTCCGCCACGTCACCACCGTGGAGCGCATCATCGGCTTCAAGCGCGGCACCGGCGGCACCTCCGGCGTGGGCTATTTGCGCAAGATGCTCGACGTCGTGCTGTTCCCCGAACTCTGGCGTCTGCGCACGGACCTGTGAACACGCGGCCCGTGGCCAGGACCACGCATCAACACCCAGGCCCCGATGGGTCGGCGGCCAAGATGCTGACGCCATGCAGAATGACGCTATTGAACCGCTTCGTCATCGGTTCTCCAACCCGCTTCACTTTGCTCTCGAACCTGCCTGGGAAACCATGGATGCCGCTCATGCCGCCTTCGAACCCGTCTCGACGACTGTGACCGTTGGCGTCGTGATTTCCATCGTCGTGCCTTGCCATGACGAGGTCGGCAATCTGCAAGCGCTCTACACGCGGGTGCGCGAGGTCATGGACCGGCAAGCTGAAGCCTGGGAGATGGTCTGCGTCAACGACGGCAGCCGCGACCAGACCCTGGCCCAACTGCTGGCGCTGCGCCGGGCCGATGAGCGCGTGGTCGTGATCGATCTGTCGCGCAACTTCGGCAAGGAAGCCGCACTGACGGCGGGACTGGAGCATGCGCGCGGCCAAGCCATCATCCCGCTCGACGCCGATCTGCAGGATCCGCCCGAACTCATCCCCGCGTTGCTGGCGAAATGGCGCGATGGCTACGACGTGGTCAACGCGGTGCGCATCGCGCGCGATGGCGAGGGCTGGCTCAAGCGCGTCACGGCGCACATGTTCTATCGTGTGATCAACCGCCTGAGCCACGTCGACATCCCATCCGACACCGGCGACTTCCGCCTGATCACCCGACCCGTGCTCGAAGCCCTGATGGCGCTGCCCGAGCGCCGTCGTTTCATGAAAGGCTTGTTTGCATGGGTGGGGTTTCGCACCGTCGCCGTTCCCTACCGGCGCAGCCCGCGGCACGCCGGGCGCAGCAAGTGGAATTACTGGAAGCTGTGGAACTTCGCGCTCGAGGGAATCACCTCGTTCAGCATTGCCCCGCTGCAGCTTGCTTCCTATCTGGGGTTTGCGGTGTCACTGTTTGCGTTCACTTACGCGGCATGGGTGGTGATGCAAACCTTGCTGCATGGAAATCCCATCAAGGGCTACCCGTCACTCATGGTGACCTTGCTGTTTCTGGGCGGCGTCCAGCTCATGGCACTGGGGGTGATTGGCGAGTACCTCGGTCGGCTCTATGAGGAAAGCAAGCAGCGTCCCGTGTATCTGGTGCGCCGGACGTGGCCGGATCGGGATGGCGGCGAAACACCCAGCGTTTGGCCGACATGAAATTCACCACCATGCCGGCCAGCGAGCCCGCCGCCACGGCGAGCAGGGGCTTGAGGGCGCCGGCCGCATCCAGTGCGTGCAGCGCCAGCATGTAGGTTGCGAGGTTGACCACGCCACCCACAGCCATGGCCGACAGATAGCGCCACCACTCCCCCCAGGTCGGCGGCACATGCCTGAGCGCAAACGTGTGGCGACGGTTGATTTGCCAGGTGACGACAACCGCGCATAGAAAGGATGCCAGCCGCCCGGCGCCGTAGCCCCAGCCGAGATGCAGAAAAACGTACAGCAAGCCGGCATCGACGACAAAGCCAAGCCCTCCGCTGAGGGCGAATAGGATGGGCTGCCTGAATGTCGACAACATCGTTTTGAACGGGTGGGAAATGAGGCTTTCGATTTCAAGAGTGAGCCGGGCTGACTTGGTCCGTTTGCTGATCGCACTGGCCGCGCTGAGTTTCTTGTTGACCTTGCGCGCCGAGTATATGGGCGAGGAAGCGGTGTATTCACTGCTCTCCCTCGAAATGCATCACTACGGGAGCGATCTCACGCCCATCCTGTACGGTGCCGTCTATGGTCGTCCTCCGCTGTTCAATTGGCTGATCATGCCGCTGGCCGACTGGCTGGGCTGGCAACATGTGCTGCAGGCGGCGCGCATGATCACCGCGCTGGCCACCTTGGCGACCGCGGGCCTGACGCTGTGGATCGCCCGCATGTCCGGGTTGCCGCAGCGGGCCGCCGAGTTGGCGGCGCTCGTGTTCCTGAGCATGGCTTACGCCCTCTTCTGGTACGGCTGGATCTCCTATTCCGACGCCCTGTTTGGGTTTTGCATCATGCTGGCCATCGCCGCCGGCATCGCCGCCGTGGTCGAAAAACGCCACGCCTGGCTCCTGCTGGCCTGCCTGGCTTTGATCGCCGGGTTTCTGACCAAAGCCCTGACGATCTACGTGTTCTACGCCGCAGCCATGCTCGTGCTCGCCGTGCGGCAGAAAAGCTGGGGGTTCCTGCTCCACTGGCGCAGCCTGCTCATCCACGCGGCAGCGCTGGCGTTTCCCTGGGTCTGGTGGCGCCTCCTCACACCCGGCATGTCGCAGGGATCCGGCATGCTTGGCGACATCCTCAGTCGCATGCAGGAACAGCATCACCAGAACTACCTTGACGATCAGTTGGGTTTTGTCGTCGATGGGTTCAAAATGCTGCTGCCGCTGTCGCTGGTGTTTCCGGTGCTGGCGTGGCGGGATCGGCGGCGACAAAGGCTGGCTGGATCGACAAGGCAGCCCGCCACCTTGCCACCCATGGTGTGGACCCTGTTGTGGATCGTCGCGCTGAACTTTCTCCCCTATTTGATTGCCCCGCAAAGCAACGTGCGCTACGTCTACCCACTGACGGGGCTGGTGGCCGTGATCTTCGCTGCGATGGCTGCGAGTCGAGACTGGGAGCGGGCCGTGATCGTCGCCGCGGCCAGCTTCATCGCCCTGAAATATGCCCTCGGCATCGGATGGCTTCCGGCCTACCAGCAGCGCGCGCACAATTTCAAGGCTGCGGCTCTGGAGATCTCCAAGGTGGTCGGCTCAGCCCCGCTGTACGTGGACAACACCGCGTGGCAAGGGCTCAGCGTGGCGGCCAACATCGACGTGATGCGCCTGCAGCATCCGCTGCGGTTTCCACAGCCCGGCGATCAGGGCTATCTGCTCGCCTACAGCAAGAAGCCCGATTGGCCGATCGTGGTCAAGGTGTATCGCTTCAGCGATCCGCTTTATCTGCTGTGTCGCGGCTCGCAGTGCCCACGGCCTGGGGCCCATCCCTAGTGCCGGTCCCCTCCAGGGACTCGCACGCGCCGGGGTGGCAACAGCCTGAACAGGCCCGACCCAGCCCTCACGGTTTTTCTAAGATGCAGCCCGGCCGACCCACGACCCCATGAACCGTTCATCTCCATCCCCAGCCGATCTGCCCGCACGCAGCCTGCGCGCGGTGTGGCATCCCTGCACGCAGATGAAGCGCCACGAGGGCGCGCCGCCGCTGGAGATCGTGCGCGGCGAGGGCGTGTGGCTGATCGACGCGCAAGGCTGGCGCATTCTGGATGCGGTGAGTTCCTGGTGGGTGAACCTGTTCGGCCACAACCAGCCGCAGATCAAGGCGGCAATCACGGCGCAAATGGATCGCATCGAGCATGTCATGCTCGCCGGGCTGACGCATGCGCCCGTGGTGGAATTGTCTGAGCGTCTGCATGCGCGCACCGGCCTGGGCCATGCCCATTACGGCAGCGACGGCGCCAGCGCCACCGAAATTGCGCTGAAAATGAGCGCGCACTATTGGCGCAACCGCGGCCAGCCGCAGAAGAACCAGTTCATCGGCCTGGCCGGTGGCTACCACGGCGAAACCGTGGGCGCGCTGGCCGTGACCGACGTGCCGCTGTTCCGCCAGAGCTACGCGCCGCTGGTGCGCGTTGCCGCCACCGTGCCGGTGCCCGACCTGCGGCGCAAGCCTGCGCATCGGAGCGAGGCTGAATGGGTGGCGCATTGCTCCAGCGCGCTGGAGCGGCATCTGCAGCAACATGCCGGCCGCACCGCCGCGCTCATCGTCGAACCGCTGGTGCAATGTGCCGCCGGTTTCGTCTTCTACCCGCCCGCCTACCTCGCCCGTGTGCGCGAGCTGTGCACCCAATATGAGGTGCATCTGGTGGCCGATGAAATTGCCGTGGGCATGGGCCGCAGCGGCAGCTTGCTGGCCTGCGAGCAGGCGAACGTGCGGCCCGACTTCCTCTGCCTGAGCAAGGGCCTCACCGGAGGTTACCTGCCGCTGTCGGTGGTGCTCACCACCGACATGGTGTACGCCGCGTTCTACGACGACGACGTCGCGCGCGGCTTTCTGCATTCGCATTCCTACACCGGCAACCCGCTGGCCTGCAGCGCGGCGCTGGCGACGCTGGACCTCCTCGACGAGGCCCGCCTGGCCGCCAACCGCGCGCTGGCGACCCGACTCGACGCCCTCTTCGCCCCGCTGCACGCGCACCCACGCCTGCGGCACGCACGCCACATCGGCCTGATCTGGGCCTGGGACGTGGCCGATGCGCCGGCCGACTTCGCGCGCCGCTTTGCCGCCGAAGCGCTGGCGCGCGGCGCGCTGCTGCGCCCCATCGGCAGCACGCTGTACTTCATGCCGCCCTATGTCATCGACGTGGCCGCCGCCGAACATCTGTGCGCCGCCACGCTCGATGCCCTGCGTGCGACGCTGGGCGACGCACCGACATCCCCGGCGCATGTCCACGCCGCCCCACAGGAACGCGCACTGCCATGAACAATCGCCCCGCGCCCGCCTGGTTCGTCGCCGGCACCGACACCGAAATCGGCAAGACCCTGGTGGCCTGCGCCCTGCTGCACAAGCTGCGCGCCAAGTTCGCGCATGTGGTCGGCGCCAAGCCGGTGGCGGCGGGCCTGGAGGCGGATGGCATCAACGCCGATGTCGCCCAACTGCGCGCCGCCGGCAACCTGCAGGTGCCGGCCGAACTCGACAACCCCTACGCCCTGCGCGAGCCGGTGTCGCCGCACCTGGCGGCACGCGCCGAGGGGCGCGTGATCGACCCGCACCGCATTGCCAACGCCGTGGCGCAACTGCGCCTGCTGGCCGACGCCGTGGTGGTCGAAGGCGTCGGCGGCCTGCTCGTGCCGCTGTCCGACACCGCCGACGGCGGCGACCTCGCTCGATTGCTGCGCCTGCCGGTGGTGCTGGTGGTCGGGCTCAAGCTCGGCTGCCTCAACCATGCGCTGCTGACCCAGGAAGCCATCGCCACACGCGGCCTGCATTTCGCCGGCTGGGTCGGCAACCGCATCGATCCCGCCATGCTGCGCGCCGACGACAACCTCACCACGCTGCGCAGCCGTCTGCGCGCGCCCTGCCTGGGGGTGATTGCACACATGGCCACGCCCGATGCGGCGCAGGCGGCGCATCTGCTGGACTTGCCGACGTGAGCGCGGCGCGCAGAGCTGTCCTGCATCCATCGCGCCCGGCCAGACGACCCGGCACGGCCCACGCGCGACCTCGCTGCGCAGCGCCGGCGCGACCATGATCTCCGCCCCCACCGCCTCCATGCCCCACGACTTCGCCACCAGACTCGCCGCCCTCGACGCCGCCCACCTGCGCCGCAAACGCCGCGTGGTGACGCACTACGACGGCGCACATCTCACGGTGGATGGCCGCGTGATGCTGGCGTTCTGCGGCAACG
Source organism: Pseudomonadota bacterium (assembly GCA_021783435.1). Next base: position 31,808 of record JAJXUC010000022.1, read on the forward strand.
ATTACCTCGGCCTGGCGCAGCACCCGGCCTTGATCGAGGCGGCGCAATGCGCGGCGGCGCGCTGGGGCGTGGGAGCTACGGCGTCGCCGCTGGTGTGCGGCCACAGCGGCGCGCACGAGGCGCTGGAAGCTGAACTGGCGGCCTTCGTCGGCCTGCCGCGGGCGCTGTATTTCTACGCCGGCTTTCCGGCCAACGTGGGCATCGTGCCGGCGCTGGTGGAGCGTGGCGACGCGGTGTTTTCCGATGCGCTGAACCACGCCTGCCTGATCGACGGCGCCCGGCTGAGCCGTGCCGAAGTGCAGGTTTACGCCCACGCCGATGTCGATGCGCTGGGCACGTTGCTGGCGGCCAGCGGCGCGCGCCGCAAACTGGTGCTGACCGACGCCGTGTTCAGCATGGACGGGGACCTTGCCCCGCTGCGCGACATGCTGGCGCTGTGCGAGCGCCACGACGCCTTGCTGCTGATCGACGACGCCCACGGCTTCGGCGTGCTCGGCCCCGAAGGAAGGGGTGCGGCGGCACACCTGGGGCTGCGCAGTCCGCATCTCGTCTACATGGCGACGCTGGGCAAGGCCGCAGGGGTGGCAGGCGCCTTCGTCGCCGGCGACGACGCGGTGGTGGAGTGGATCATGCAGCGCGCGCGCAGCTACATCTTCGCCACCGCGGCCCCCGCGCTCATTGCCGAGACGCTGCGCGCGAGCCTGAAGTTGATCGCCGCCGAAGACTGGCGCCGCGAGCGCCTGCGCACCCTGGCGGCGCGGTTGCAGGCCAGTGCCGCGCAGTTGCCTCCGGGGTGGGCCTTGGGCAAGTCGGACACCGCGATCCAGCCCATCCAGATCGGCGACAACGCTGCCTCGCTGCAGGCCATGGCGGCGCTGTGGCGCGACGGCCTGTGGGTGCCGGCCATCCGTCCGCCCACCGTGCCGGCCGGCACCGCGCGCCTGCGCATCGGCCTGTCGGCCGCGCATACGGCTGCGCATGTCGACCGGCTGATTGCGGCACTGGCGCAACAGCGCACCGCTGCCTAGCGCCCGATCAATCCGCCGTGCCCGCCAGCGCCTTTTCGATGCGCCGATCCGGCACCAGCCACGTCAGCGCCACGGCCACATACACCACCTGCGCCAGCGCAGGCGACCACGGCGAGAGCGTGATGCCCAGCACGTACAGCAGCGGCGAGAGCTTGCCCTTCAAGTCGCGCCCGATGGCATGCCCCAGTGTGGTCGAGCCGGCGTTGATGATGGACCGCTGCAGCACCCAGTAGGCCAGCGCGGCCATCAGCAGCACCAGGCCGTAGAACGCGGTGGGCGAAGGCGCGAAGTGGTTCTCGCCCATCCAGCCGGTGGCGAAGGGAAACAGCGAAAGCCAGAACAGCAGGTGCAGATTCGCCCACAGCACCGCGCCGCTGACCTTGCCGGCGGCGTGCAGCATGTGGTGATGGTTGTTCCAGTAGATGCCGACGTAGACGAAGCTCAGGATGTAGCTGAGAAGCACCGGCAGCAGCGGCGCCAGCGCCTGCAGGCTGGCGCCATGCGGCACCTTCAGCTCCAGCACCATGATGGTGATGATGATGGCGATGACGCCGTCGCTGAAGGCTTCGAGTCGGTTCTTGCCCATGCTGCAATCCTGGTGCTTGCGTCGAGCGCATTGTCGCAGGCGGCCCCGCCTGGAGACAACGCGGGTGCAGACAGGGCGTGAACAGGCCCTAGTCGCGCGGCCAGACCAGCAGATGCGCAGCGCGCAGATCCACCGTGAGTTCCTGGCCGATGGCCAGCGCATGGTGGTCGGCCAGGCGATAGGGCACATGCAACCACAGCAGGGCGTCGCCGCAACGCAGCGCCGCAGTGGTGTCGGCGCCGCGCACCATGAGGTGCTCGACGCGGGCGAGCACCGGGTTCTCGCTGGGGCGCAGCTCCCGCTGCTTGATGGGCGGCAGGCGCACGTCGTCGGCCGACACCACCCAGTCCACCACGGCGCCGGGCGCGAGGTGCGCAAGCTGCTTGGCCTGCGGCACCCGCAGGGTGAGCGCGGCTTCGTCCCAGTGCAGCAGGGTGCTGGCGGATTGCGGCTCGTGCCTGAGCACCGTGGCGCTGAAGCGGTTGCGGTAGCCCAGCAGTGCCGCGGCCCGGATGTCGGCGGGATGGGCAAAGACGTCGCGCGGGGTGCCTTGCTGCACCACGCGTCGCCCGGCGAGCAGCACCATCCAGTCGGCCATGGCGGCGAGATGGGCGTCGTGCGTGGCAGCGAGCGCGGGGATGGACAGGCGGTGCATGCGCGACACCAGCTCGGCCATGACGTCGTCGCGGGTGCTGGCATCGAGCGCGGAGGTGGGTTCGTCGAGCAACAGGATCTGCGGCTTGCGCGCCAGCGCCCGCGCCAGGGC
>JAJXUC010000162.1 GCA_021783435.1 Pseudomonadota bacterium
CCAATCGCATCTGCGAACCGGGCAACTCACCGAAGACGAGTGGTCGCGTTTGCCCGAGACCATTGAACGCTTGGACGACGTGCAACTCCACATCGACGAGGCTCCGGCGCTCAATCCGCTGGAAGTGCGTGCCAGGGCGCGTCGCCTGGCCCGACAATGCGGCAAACTCGGCCTGATCGTGATCGATTACCTGCAGTTGATGACGTCCTCGCGCGACGGCGAGAATCGGGCGACGGAGATCTCCGAGATTTCCCGTTCGCTGAAGGCTCTGGCGAAAGAACTGGCTTGTCCCGTGATCGCCCTGTCACAGCTCAATCGTGACCTCGAGAAACGTACCGACCGCCGTCCCGTGATGAGCGACCTGCGCGAGTCCGGCGCCATCGAGCAGGATGCCGACGTGATCCTGTTCATCTACCGCGACGAGGTCTACAACAAGGATTCGAAGGACCAAGGCGTGGCCGAGATCATCATCGGCAAGCAGCGTAACGGGCCCATCGGGACCGTGAATCTGGCCTTCCTGCGCCAGCTCACGCGATTCGAGAATCTGGCGCGCGAGTTCTGAGCAGGAGGACCCTAGAGAATTTCGGTGGCGTAATCCGCAAGGCGGCTGCGCTCGCCGCGCGCCAGGGTGATATGCCCGCTGTGCTTCCAGCCCTTGAAGCGATCCACCACATAGGTCAGGCCCGAACTGCCTTCGCTGAGGTAGGGGGTGTCGATCTGGGCGATATTGCCCATGCAGATCAACTTGGTCCCGGGTCCGGCACGGGTGATCAGCGTCTTCATTTGCTTCGGCGTCAGGTTCTGGGCTTCGTCGATGATGACGAACTTATTCAGGAAGGTGCGGCCACGCATGAAATTCATGCTCTTGATTTTGATCTTCGAGCGGATGAGTTCCTGGGTTGCCGCACGGCCCCATTCACCGCCCTGCGAAGCGCCGCCAGCCTGATTCAACACTTCGAGATTGTCGTCCAGCGCGCCCATCCACGGCGACATCTTTTCTTCTTCCGTGCCGGGCAGGTAGCCGATGTCCTCGCCGACGGGCACCGTGACGCGCGTCATGATGATTTCGTTGTAGCGGCGATCTTCCAGGACTTGGTGCAGGCCAGCGGCCAAGGCAAGCAGGGTCTTTCCCGTTCCCGCCTGGCCGGTGAGCGTGACAAAGTCCACTTCCGGGTCGAGCAGCAGGTTCAGAGCGAAGTTCTGCTCCCGATTGCGCGCGGTCACGCCCCATACCCCATTTTTCTGGTGGCTGTAATCGCGTATGACCTGCAGTACCGCCGTGGATGCGCGAATCTCCTTCACGCGGGCGTACAGTGGGGTCGCGCTAGGGGATTCCCAGTAAACGGCCTGATTGACCAGCATGGCCGAAACCAGCGGACCTTGCAGGCGGTAGTAGGTGTGTCCGCCCTGCTGCCAGCTTTCCACGGACTGGGTTTGCTGTTCCCAGAAATCCGCCGGCAAGGGCAGCACGCCGCTATAGAGCAGATCGGCATCATCCAGGGTTTTGTCGTTGGCGTAGTCTTCCGCGTGCAAGCCCAAGGCGCGAGCCTTGACCCGCATATTGATGTCCTTGGACACGAGCACCACGGGACGATCGGGGTTGGCTAGTGTCAGGGCCTGCAAGACCGCCAGGATCTGGTTGTCGGCCTTGCCTTGGGGCAAGGCCTCGGGTAGGCGCGCTTCATGCGCCTTCGTCTGGAAGAACAGACGGCCGCGCGCTTCACGGTGCCCCGTGTGATCGAGACGGATGCCTGTTTCGATGCTGCCTTCGACGCCAGCGACCAGAGCATCCAGCTCACGGCTGGCTTGGCGCGCATTGCGTGCCACTTCCGACATGCCTTTTTTATGCCCGTCGAGTTCTTCGAGCGTGACCATGGGCAAATAAACGTCGTGCTCCTCGAAGCGGAACAGCGAGGTCGGATCGTGCATCAGCACATTGGTATCCAGCATGAACAGCTTGGAGACCTCCGGAGCCTGCGCCGCAGAGCGCTTGGCAGGTTTGCGCGGCGCCTTGGCGTTTTCTGAAGGGGACGCTGCCGCCACCAAGACTTCGCCAACAGGCCCGGTGGCCGGCAACAAGTCGCGCACAGGGGATGCAGTCATTGGTGCAATTTGCGCTTTTTGCGCGGGCCGCGCTTGAGAAGGTTTTGCCGAAGCCGCGCGCGCCTTGACTGGAGGATGAACATTCACGGCCTCGGTTGTCGCCGGCGTCGAGGACGCCTTGACCAGTGATCCGAGTTTCGAGGGAGGCTTGGGCAGGGGCATGACGGTTGGAGTGGGAAAAGAAACTCAGAGTGAATTGCTGTGCTGAACGAGCACGCATGCCTGAGAAACAAAACAACCGCCGTTCGGTCGAGACCAAAGGGCGGTTGTCGGGCTGGCAGGCGAAAGGCAGAGGTCCTTGCGCCTTGGGTCTGGCGCAGAACGGACGAGCCAAGAATGATCCGGATTCAAAGTTTGCGCACGGCCTCGAGGACTTCTTCGACGTGGCCTGCAACCTTCACGCCGCGCCATTCCTGGCGAAGAACACCCTCGGCATCGACCAGGAAGGTGCTGCGCTCGATGCCCTTGACTTTCTTGCCGTACATGATCTTGTTCTTCACCACGCCGAACATGTGGCAAAGCTTTTCCTCGGTGTCCGCGATCAAGTCAAAGGGCAGTTCGAGGTTGGCGCGGAATTTGTCATGCGAAACCAGGTTATCGCGCGATACGCCAAAGATGACGGCGCCAGCCTTGTCGAATTGGGGATACAAGTCGCGGAACTGCATGGCTTCGGTCGTGCAGCCGGGGGTCATGTCCTTGGGGTAAAAGTACAGGATGAGTTTGCTGCCCAGATAATTTTTCGGGCTGAATTTGATTTCGCTCGTGGCCGTAGCCTCGAAATCCGGAACAAGCTTGTTAAGCACCAAAGCCATGAAGTCTCCTGATAGCGGGCCGTACATGTCGGCAACAGTTGGTTTCTTGGCCCCCTGTCGCCACCCCGAAGGCCAAACGCCCACGCATGCCGAAGTCACCCGTCAACAACACTGCGCATTTTAACAAGCCGGGTTACAAATCATCCGGAGTGCCGGTATTTGTGGGGCTGACGACCAGGCCCGCGACGACCCGGCGGCCTTCGCTCGCGAGGATGTTGTAGGTGCGGCAGGCCGCCGCGGTGTTCATCACCTCAAATCCTATGCCCTGCGCCATCAGCGGCTGCAGCAAGGACGGATGGGGAAATTGCTGCTGCGTTCCAGTGCCGATGATGACGATTTCCGGTCTCAACGCGATCAGGCGCGTAAAGTCGGCCTCGGTCAGCGCCGCGAATCCGGCGCATCCCCAAGGTTCCGGCGCCGCATCGGTGCCGAGGCAGATGCCTTGCAGATGGCGGACATGGTTGACCTCCACGAACCCTTGGCCTTGTGCGGAAATGCTGTAGGAGGCCTGATTTGAGTCGGGTTGCAGCTTCATGGACAGTCGCGGTCTGACCCCGGGTAGGGTGCTGAGTAAACGCGGTAAATTATAGGGTTCGCTCCCCGGTTGAACGGCTCGCGGGGCAGGGTGGTTCAGGGTATGGGAGGCTGTGTGCGGGAATTTCGGAAATCGAACAAGTTGGCGGATGTCTGCTATGACATCCGCGGGCCGGTGCTGGATAAGGCCCGGCAGATGGAAGAAGATGGTCAACGCATCATCAAATTGAACATCGGCAACTTGGCCGTGTTCGGCTTCGATCCGCCCGACGAGATCGTGCAGGACATGATCCACAACCTGCCGCAAGCGGCCGGCTACACCGACTCCAAAGGTCTGTTCGCGCCACGCAAGGCCATCGTCCACTACTCGCAGGAAAAGGGTGTGGCCGGGGTGACCATCGACGACGTGTTTCTCGGCAACGGGGCTTCGGAACTCATCGTCATGAGCATGAACGCCCTGCTGAACAATGGCGACGAGGTGCTGATTCCCTCGCCCGACTACCCGCTTTATACCGCCGCGGTTTCCCTTTCGGGGGGCAGACCGGTGCACTACGTCTGCGACGAGCAATCCGACTGGTATCCGGACATCGCCGATATCCGCAGGAAGATCACGTCCAATACCCGTGCGCTGGTCGTCATCAACCCGAATAATCCCACCGGCGCGCTCTATCCGCGCGAGTTGCTCCTGGAGTTGATTCAGGTCGCACGCGAGCATGACCTCGTGTTGTTCGCCGATGAAATCTACGACAAGACACTCTATGACGGGAATGTCCACACCAGCATTTCCGCGTTGGCGGATGACGTGCTGTTCGTCACGTTCAACGGTCTGTCCAAGAATTACCGCTCCTGCGGCTACCGTTCGGGTTGGATGGTGGTGTCGGGTAACAAGCGCGGCGCGCGCGACTATATCGAGGGCTTGTCCATGTTGGCCTCGATGCGTCTGTGCGCCAATACACCCGGACAATTGGCGATCCAGACGGCCCTGGGCGGCTACCAGAGCATCCGGGACTTGGTCGCACCGGGCGGACGACTGACCCGACAACGCGACCTGGCCTATGACCTGCTGACCCAGATTCCGGGGGTGAGCGTGGTCAAGCCCAAGGCCGCGCTCTATATGTTCCCAAAGCTTGATCCCGCGCTTTACCCGATCGCCAACGACCAGCAGTTCGCATACGACCTGTTGGCGGAAGAACGGGTGCTCATCGTGCAAGGTACGGGTTTCAACTGGCCGCGGCCGGACCATTTCCGTCTGGTTTTTCTGCCGAATGCCGACGACCTGACCGAGGCTATCGGCCGCATCGCACGCTTCCTCGACCATCAGCGCAAGCGCAAGTTGATTGCGGCTTAACGGTGATGCCTTGTTCGGCATGCGAACAATATTCGCAAGGCCTTCTCCTCCCTTTTTTCCGACGATGAATCCAATTCAGATTGCCCTGCTGGGCGCGGGCACCGTGGCTTCCGGCGTGGTCAAGGTCCTCGAGCGCAATCAGGAGGAACTACGCCGCCGCGCTGGGCGTGGCATCGAGGTTGCCGCAGTCGCTGCGCGCAACCCGGAGAAAGCGCGCGAGGCCTTGGGCCAGGACCTGCCGATCACCCAGGACTTCATGCAACTGGCGACCCGATCCGATATCGACATCGTCGTCGAGTTGATGGGTGGAATCTCGCCCGCGCGCGAATTGGTCCTGGCTGCGATCGCCGCAGGCAAGCATGTGGTGACGGCGAACAAGGCGCTGATCGCCTTGCATGGCAATGAAATCTTCGCTGCCGCGCAAGCCAGGGGCGTGATGGTGGCATTCGAGGCCGCCGTGGCCGGGGGCATCCCCATCATCAAGGCCCTGCGCGAGGGGCTGGCTGCCAACCGCATCGAGTGGGTGGCCGGCATCATCAACGGCACGACCAATTTCATCCTGTCCGAAATGCGCGACAAGGGCGCGAGTTTCGAAACCGTGCTCGGCGAAGCCCAACGCCTGGGCTATGCCGAGGCCGATCCCAGCTTCGATATCGAGGGCATCGACGCCGCGCACAAGATCACCATTCTGTGCGCCATTGCGTTCGGTGTGCCGGTGCAGTTCGACAAGGCGTACATCGAGGGCATCGCCAAGCTCGACGCGGCCGATATCCGCTATGCCGAGTTATTGGGCTACCGCATCAAGCTGCTTGGCATCACGCGGCGCACGCCGGCAGGCATCGAATTGCGCGTGCATCCCACCCTGATCCCGGCCACGCGTCTCGTGGCGAACGTCGAGGGGGCGATGAACGCCGTGGTGGTGCAGGGCGATGCGGTGGGTGCAACGCTGTACTACGGCAAGGGCGCGGGCCCCGAGCCGACGGCCTCGAGCGTGATCGCCGATCTGGTGGATGTGACGCGGCTGCACACGGCCGATCCGGAGCAGCGCGTTCCGCATCTGGCGTTCCAGCCGGGTGCGCTGGCCGATACCCCCATCCTGCCGATCGAACAGGTGCAGACGGCCTACTATCTGCGCATTCGCGTGCGCGATGAAGCCGGCGTGCTTGCGGAAATCACCCACATTTTGGCCGAGGGCGGCATGTCCATCGACGCTTTGCTGCAACGTCCTTCGGGCGAAAGCGACCAGCACACCGATGTCATCCTGCTCACGCATGAAACCATCGAGAGCCGCATGAACCAGGCCTTGGCCAGCATCCAGGCGCTGGATACCGTCTTGGCTCCGATCGTGCGTTTGCGCAAAGAGGAGTTGCGCTGACATGAACTATCTCAGCACCCGCGGCGAGGCGGCGCAGCGCCAGTTCGACGACATCCTGCTCGAGGGTCTGGCCCCGGATGGCGGGCTTTACCTGCCCGACCATTACCCGAGTCTGACTCGCGGCGATCTGCAAGCCCTGCAGGGCCTGTCCTATCCGGATCTGGCCTTCGAGATCCTGCGGCGCTACACCGCCCCGGCCGATGCCGCGGCCTTGCGCCAACTGGTTCACGCCACCTACACGGCGGAACACTTCGGCAGCGACGAGATCGTGCGCATCAAGCCCCTGTCGGGCGGCATGGCCCTGCTGGGCGTGTCCGAGGGGCCGACCCTGGCCTTCAAGGACATGGCGATGCAATTGCTCGGCCGCCTGTTCGAGCATGCCCTGGCCCGCAGCGGGGAGGTTCTCAACATTCTCGGCGCCACGTCCGGCGATACCGGCAGCGCGGCGGAGTACGCGATGCGCGGGCGCCATGGCATCCGCGTGTTCATGCTCTCGCCCTTCGGCAAGATGAGCCCGTTCCAGACCGCGCAGATGTACAGCCTGACGGACGGCAACATCCACAACATCGCCGTGCAGGACGTGTTCGACACCTGCCAGGACATGGTCAAGGCCGTCTCCGGCGATCTGGAGTTCAAGCGCCGCCATCGCATCGGCACCATCAACTCCATCAACTGGGCGCGTGTCGTGGCCCAGGTTGTTTACTACTTTGCAGGTTATCTGCGTACTGCGCGCAGCATCGGCGATCCGGTGTCTTTCGCGGTTCCTTCCGGCAATTTCGGCAACATCCTGGCCGCGCATGTGGCTCGGCAGATGGGTTTGCCTATCCATAAGCTGATCCTCGCCACCAACGAGAACAATGTGCTCGACGAGTTCTTCCGCACCGGGGTTTACCGGCCCCGCGGCCCCGCCGAGACCCACCACACCTCGAGTCCGTCGATGGACATCTCCAAGGCCTCCAACTTCGAGCGCTACGTGTTCGACATGCTGGGACGCAACGCGTCGCGCACGCGCGACCTCTTCGAACGGCAGCTGACCGAGCGGGGTTTTTTCGACCTCTCCCATGACCCCGCCTACGTCCGGATGCGCTCCAGCGGCATGGTTTCAGGCCACAGCAATCATGCCCAGCGGGTGCAGACCATCCGCGAGGTCTGGCAGCGCGATCGGGTGATGATCGATCCGCATACCGCCGATGGCGTGGCCGTGGCGCGTTCGCATCAGGACGAGGGCGTGCCCATGCTGGTGGTCGAAACCGCGCTACCCGCAAAATTCTCCGCCACGCTCGTGGAAGCCATTGCGCAAGAGCCTCCGCGTCCGCCAGGAAGCGAGGATCTGGAGCGGCGTCCGCAACGCTTCACGGTGATGAAACCGGATGTCGACGCGCTGAAAGCCTATATCACGCAGCATGTCTGAGGCCGGGGTGCTTTCGATGCGCGTCGTGGGTTTCGCTGGATACTCCGGCAGCGGCAAGACCACGCTGGTTGAGCAACTCGTCGGGCATTTGCGCCTGTCCGGGCAGAAGGTATCCGTCATCAAGCATGCCCACCATAAATTCGATATCGACTATCCGGGCAAGGATTCCTGGCGCCACCGCAAGGCTGGCGCGTACGAGGTTCTGGTGGCGTCGAGCCACTTGCTCGCCTTGCAGCGGGAGTCGGCGCAACCGGTCGAATACACGGTTGGCGATCTTTTACCCATGCTCGAAACCGTGGATTGGGTGTTTGTCGAAGGGTTCAAGCACGCCCCTATTCCTAAAATCGAGGTGTGGCGCCACGCGGCCGGCAAGCCGGTGTGCTACCCCGACGATCCCCATATCCTGGCCATCGCCACGGACGATGCGGACAAGCTGCCGCAACCGACCACGGCCCGACTGCTGGATCTCAACCAGCCCGCCGCGATCGCGCAATGGCTACTCGACGAGCAAGAGCGTTTCACCTACCGCCCATGAATTCGAAACCCAGTGACCTGATCGAGATGGAAGCCGCCTTGCAGATCTTGCTGCAGGCAGCCCGCCCGCTTGGGCCCGCGGAACAGGTACCGACCATACAGGCGCTCGGACGGGTATTGGCGGCCGACGTGCGCAGCCCGATCGACGTGCCGCCGGCGGCCAACACCCAGATGGACGGCTACGCCGTACGCAGCGCCGATCTCGGTCAGCCCGGCACCCGTTTGCGCGTGACGCAGCGCATAGCCGCTGGGCATGTGGGGCAGGCGCTGGGGGCAGGCGAGGCCGCGCGGATTTTCACCGGCGCGCTGATTCCCGAAGGTGCCGATGCCGTGGTGATGCAAGAGCAATGCGTCGCGCAAGCCGACACCGTGATCGTCCAGCATGTACCCAAGGCCGGGGAATGGGTGCGTCCGCAG